>JBGQDI010000044.1:0-15015 GCA_041495765.1 Nitrospirota bacterium | reverse complement strand
CGTTTAAATCAATAATGCAAAAATTAGACAGACCGAGCAAATTAGCTACTCTACGTTCACGCCGCTATTCTCATCTTTAGTCTCTTCTGGATTTCTGACCCCTGACCCCTTCTATTTCGGAGAAACTTTCAACTCCAGGGTATTTGCTGTCGAGTTCACGACCTCGACGCTGAAGGTGCCGAAGTCCTTCATCACCAGTTCGTCCGAGAGCGCCTGGGCACTGGTCTTCGAGTCCACCTCGATCTTTGCCGTAGTATTGGTAAAGCTCCGTTCATGGAGGTCCTTGATGCCGCGCACCTGGTTCCTGAGCACGTCCTTGAACTTTACGAACTGGACCTTGTTCAGCCCGGAGATGGTGATGTTCACTGGCCGCGTGCTGCCGGTCTCCTTTGCATAGACCGCAAGGATCTTCGTCATCAGGTCGTCTGCTGCCAGGTTCGACACCTTTTTCAGCGCTTCGGTGCCGGCACTGGTCTCGGTAATATGGACGGCTGCTGCATGCTGGGTGGTCGTGGCAATGACCTGGCCCGTGTCCGTGCGCACCGCTTTGGCCGAGAGGTCGGCCTGGACCGATTTGAGCCCGCCGCCCACTTCGCCGTAGAGCTTGGCAACGGCCTTGCCGATGATCACGACCTCGGCGTCGGCCTGGTTCGCCAGCGTCTTTGCCTGGGCCGCAGAGAGGTTCTGGACCCGGTAAGCCGCGGTCACGTTGATCTCTTTTGACGCTGTCTGGTGGTCAATGAAGGAAAATCCTTTTTCCGTGAACTTGTCCATGAAAGAGTTCTCGACCACGCTCAGGTCCGCCTGTGCTCCGTGGGGTTCTATCCACCAGGCGTTCACATCCGGTCCGATGTTCTGCTCCGCGACCATGATCATGGTGCGCGGTTTGTGCATCTGTCCCATCAGCACGCCGATGGCCGACAGATCGTCGCTCAGTTTGCCGAGAGACACTTCGGCATTGATGCGGACTCGCAGGAGCACTCCCTCCCGGGTCTCCCCGGTGACGTTGTAGCGGGTGATGTACCCTTTTATCTGCGACAGGATCTTGTCGCTGATGACCTGGTAGTTCTCCACCTGGGTCTGGGAGTCGATCATGATGCCGATGGCCTGTTCGACCGCGCGCTTCTGGGCATCCTCGACAGCGGCATCGCGGGCGATGTCCACGGCATTTTGCTGCACCGCCGCCACGCCTTCCGCAGAAACGGTCTTGGTCTCCTGTGCCGGGGCCAGGTGGGCGGACAGGGAGATCAGTGCGAATACCAGACAGCATTTGAACATGCGGACCATGAGGCTACCTCCTGGGCGATAGTGCCGATTGGATAACTATAACAGAGACGTCTGGTGCGGTCAAGACTGTTCCCGGCGGCCTATTTCGCGAAGCGGGTAAAATACAAATTTCTGGATATTTTACAGGAGAGATGCTAATATCTTTTTAAAGACCGACTGAGGAGGAAATGAGCTTTGCCAAGGCTTTCCGTGAACGTTGACCATATCGCCACATTGCGCCAGGCGCGGCAGGGAACAGAGCCCGACCCCGTGGCCGCTTCGGTGCTTGCCGAGCTTGCAGGCGCTGAGGGCATCATCGTTCATCTTCGCGAGGACCGGCGTCATATCCAGGACCGTGACCTGCGGCTGGTGCGCCAGACCGTGCAGACCAAGCTCAATCTTGAGATGGCCGCTACCGACGAGATGCAGCGCATCGCGCTCGAAGTGAAGCCCGAGATCACGACGCTGGTGCCGGAAAAACGGGAGGAATTGACCACCGAGGGAGGCCTCGAGGTCGCGTCACGCATCGCTTTCTTTACCGAGTACATCGGCCGCATCAAGCAGGGCAATATCCGTGTCAGCCTTTTTGTGGACCCCGATGACCAGCAGATCGCAGCATCAAAGAAGGTGGGCGCGGACTGGGTAGAGGTCCATACCGGCACCTATGCAAATGCCAGGACCGACCGGGACCGTGCACGGGAGTTCGACAAGATCGTTGAGGCCGCGAAGCTCGCAGCAAGCCTGGGTCTGCACGTGGGCGCAGGACACGGGCTCAACTACGTGAACGTAAAACCGATAGCCAGGATCCCTGAGGTGGAGGAACTGAACATCGGCCACAGCATTATTTCCCGGGCGTCGCTCGTGGGGATAGATCGTGCGGTCCGGGAAATGATCGCTTTGCTGTGAGCGCTGGTTGGCGCTATTCAAAATTTAAAAAGGAACATTCAATACTTTGAATCTTGAATCTTGAGTTTTGAATTTGTTTATTGGGGGGAACATGATCGTTGGAATCGGGGTAGACCTCGTCAAGATCGACCGCATCGACAAGGCATCGAAAAGCCATCCAGGGTTTCTGGAGCGGGTGTTCACCGACCGTGAGCAGGAGTACTGCTCGAAACAGAAGTTCCCGGCCCAGCACTATGCCGGCAGGTTCGCGGCAAAGGAAGCGGTGCTGAAAGCGATCGGCACCGGCTGGAGCGCGGGCGTGAAATGGACCGATATGGAAGTGCTCCATGGCGAAGGCGGCGGCCCCATTGTCAACATTGCCGGCAGGGTCAAGGACCTGATGGACCTCAAGGGCGTGAAGCAGATCCTGCTCAGCTATTCCCACGACGAAGGGTATGCCGTGGCACAGGTGGTGCTTGTCGGGAGCGCAGGTCATGCGACCGGTGAGCACGCGTAGCGGCCAGTAGGAAAGCATTCTGAAAATAGTCAAGGCAAGAATGTTTCTCGAAAGTTCGCAAAGAGCGCAAAGAAATTTTGAACCAAAGTTTTTTTAATAAAATACACCCCGTGGATTTGAGGTTTCTTGGCGTCCTTTGCGTGCTTTGCGAGAGATGCCTTTGCTTCAGTCTTGCCCGAGTTAGGGATAAATATTCATGAAGATCGTCACCGCACAACAAATCAGGAACATCGACCACAGGGCGATCAGGGACTTCGGTATCTCGGGGCCGGTCCTGATGGAGAATGCGGCGGCCGGCGTCCTGGTCGAGATGGAGCGCTTCTTCGATGGGCTGTCAGGTCGGCGTGTCGGCATCATCTGCGGCAAGGGCAATAACGGCGGCGATGGCCTGGCTTTGGCCCGGCGGCTCAGCATCCGCGGCATCGCGGTGCGTGTTGTTCTGCTCGCATCCTTTGGCATTCTCAAAGGGGAGGCCAAGGTCAATCTTTTCACCTTGCGAAAAATGGACGTCGAGATCGTGCAGAACGCATCGGTGCGCGCCATTGCCGACGTAGTTGCCTGGTCTGATATCCTCGTCGACGCCATGCTTGGCGTAGGACTGACGAGCCCGCTCAAGGGTGCCTATGCCTTTGCCACGGAACTGCTGAATGCCGCCGGCAAACCCGTGGTCGCCATCGACATCCCCACCGGCATCAATGCCGATACGGGCGAGGTCATGGATTCGGCGGTCAGGGCGGACCTTACGGTCACCATGGCGGTGCTCAAGCAAGGACTGGTGCTCTATCCCGGCGCAACCTATGCCGGCGAGGTGCGGGTCGTGGACATCGGCATTCCGACCGAGGTCATCGATAAAGAAAAGATCGCCGCCGGCTATCTGACCTCAAGTACGGCTGGAGGACTTCTCCACCAGCGGGAACGGGATGCTCACAAGGGAATTTTCGGCCATCTTCTGGTCATCGCAGGGTCGCCGGGAAAAACCGGCGCAGCCATCATGGCTGCACGCGGCGCGCTCAGGGCCGGCGCAGGGCTGGTCAGCGTAGCAACGCCACACAGCCTGGTCCCGATCGTCCAGACGCAGATCGTCGAGGCTATGGGTGTTCCCTCGGCAGAGAGCATTGAAGGCACGCTGGGGATCGGGGCGGAAGTAGAACTGCTGAAAAGCGCGGGAAACATGAATGCCTGCGTTATCGGCCCCGGCCTTTCGACCCATTATGAAACGGTTCAGGTCGTGCGGAACCTGGTCCAACGGCTGACCATTCCCATGGTGGTCGATGCCGACGGTCTGAACGCTATCGCCGGTTCGCTTGACATCCTGAAGAAGGCGAAAGCGCCGATCGTCATGACGCCCCATCCCGGCGAGATGGCAAGGCTCCTTGGCAGATCATCCGCCGATATTCAAAAGGACCGTGTCGGCACTGCAACCGGCTTTGCAATGAAATATAAGGTAACGCTGGTGCTCAAGGGTGCAGGTACGGTGATCGCGACCCCGGACGGCAGGGTATTCATCAATTCCACGGGCAATCCCGGCATGGCCACCGGCGGAACGGGAGATGTGCTTGCGGGGATGATCGGTACGCTCCTTGCGCAGGGATATACCGCTTCGCAGGCGTCCTGTCTTGGCGTCTATCTGCACGGACTTGCCGGCGATCTGGCTGCTGGAGAAAAAGGGGAACCAGGCATGATCGCCGGAGACCTGATCGAGAAGATACCGGCTGCCATAAACACGACAATGCATGAGAACAAGTAAAAAAAGGAAAGAGTAAAACCGCGAATGAACACAAATGGACGCGAATTAAGCAATAAAACATTAGCGTTTATTCGCGTTCATTCGCGGTTGATCAAGCCTGATTTTAAAAACGCACTTTCAAGAGCGGAATTCGTGGACAAACTGTTTCTCCGGTCTGCGGCTCTCTGAAACCAGAAATGCTGAATTGTTTCCAAAAATAAAAATAAGAGGTGAAGACGCCATGCTGACCGCAAAAGACATCATGACCGGGGACGTTGTCACGGTAAAACCTGAGACCTCTATCGAAGTTCTGGCAGCACTTCTGGTCAAGCACCAGATCAGCGGCGTGCCCGTAGTGGACGATGCCGGCTCACTCTATGGTATCGTGACTGAGAACGATCTCATCAGCCAGAATAAACGGCTTCATATCCCGACGGTTGTCAGTTTTCTCGATGCCGCGATCTACCTGGAAAGTTCGAAGAAGTTCGAACAGGAAGTGAAGCGCATCACTGCCACCAAAGCCGGGGATATCTGCACGCGCAAGGTCCTGACGATCACTGAAGACACGACGCTCGTGGATATTGCCACGCTCATGGATGAAAAAAAGACCCATCTGTTGCCGGTCCTCAAGAACGGCAAGATGGTCGGGATCGTCGGAAAACGCGACGTGGTCAAGGCTGTGGCGCGGCAGGCCGAGTAATGTTCAGCGTTATCACGACGAGTCCGGAGCAGACCTGGCATATTGGCCAGCTGCTGGGAGCGCGGCTTGCCGCGGGCGACACCGTCTGTTTGTATGGAGATCTTGGCGCTGGAAAAACGAGCCTTTCCTACGGTATCGCACTGGGGCTCGAAGTGAAAGAACAGTACATCACGAGCCCGACCTTTACCTTGGTGAACGAGTACGAGGGGCGCGTTCCTTTCTACCATATCGATCTCTATCGCTTGAACGATCCCGGTGAACTGGAAGGCATCGGGTTCGAGGAGTATATCGATTCCGACGGCGTGACGGTCATTGAGTGGGCCGAGCGGGCAGAGGATGAACTTCCGGCAGAGTGCTTCAGCATATACCTTTCGCCGGTGAACGAGAACAGCCGCGAGATGGGGTTCCTGGTCGAGGGTGAACGGTACGAGAAGCTGCTGGCGGACCTGCAGGCGGATCTGAAAAAGGAAAAAGTCCTGTAACCGCGCACGGCCTGCAGTCGGACAGGATAATGAAGGGCCAATGAAAAAGATCGGTATCATAGCAAAGAACATCCCTGAAGCGCAGAAGGCCGCCAAAAAACTGGCCCTTTGGCTCGAGTCGCACGGCAAGAAGGTCTTCATCGACCACGATACCGCTGCGGCCATCAAGACGGAAGGGTACGACCAGGCTGCGATCCCCGCGCTTGTCGAGATGTTGATCGTGCTCGGCGGCGACGGGACGCTCCTGTCCGCTTCGCGGTTGGTGGCCGATGCGCATTGCGACGTGCCGATCTTCGGCGTCAATCTCGGCAGCCTGGGTTTCATGGCCGAAGTGTCGCTGGATGAACTGTACGATAACCTGGAGAAGGCCATTGCGGGAAAGCTCGCGACCGAGGACCGGATCATGCTCACGGCGAGCGTGCTGCGCGACGGCAGGCGCTTGTCCCAGTACCGCGTGCTGAACGATGCGGTGATCAATAAAGGCGCTCTGGCGCGCATGATGGAGCTCAAAGTGTCGGTGAATGACGGCCATCTGACCACGCTGAGGGCGGACGGGCTTATTATCGCCACACCGACGGGGTCAACTGCCTATTCTTTGTCGGCCGGCGGACCCATTGTACACCCCACGCTTCATTGCTTTGTCGTGACGCCCATCTGTCCCCATACGCTCTCGAACAGGCCCATTGCCGTGCCGGACAATGTGGTGGTCACGGTCTGCCTCACCTCGCAGAGCGAAGATGTCCTGCTCACACTTGACGGCCAGATCGGATTTCCGCTGATGCCGAACGATGTGGTGGAGATCAAAAAATCACGGTTCAAGATGAAAATGATCAAACACCCCACGAAAAGTTATTATGAGATCCTTCGGACGAAGCTGAAATGGGGGAACTAGGTCCAATGCGGAATTCGGAATGTGAAATGCGGAATAAGAATTAAAGGAACGAGGTTTTTTTGTGGATGAGATACAAAAGGAACTGCTGGATATCGTGACCCAGGTGCGGACCCATCTTGAGTACCAGCGGGCGCTGGGAATCTCAGTCGTTGAGTCCGTGGCCGTGGCATCCCAGCATGCGCCGGTATCACAGCCGTCGGACAAACCGCTTACGTCCGCAGGACCTGCTCCACAGGAACTTCTGAAAAAAGAAGTCCAGACAGCAACGCAACAGCGTCCCCAAAACCTGTCCAATACGCTTACGGCGGTCCGCGAAGAGCTTGGTGATTGTCAACGGTGCAAGCTCAGCAAAGGAAGAAATGCCATAGTGTTCGGCGAAGGAAACCCTGCGGCAAGACTGGTCTTCATCGGCGAGGGGCCGGGACAGGAAGAGGACCTGCAGGGGAGGCCCTTTGTCGGCGCTGCCGGTCAGCTGCTGACGGACATTATTGTCAAGGGCATGCAGCTGAAGCGCGAAGATGTGTACATCTGCAATATCGTCAAGTGCCGGCCGCCGGGGAACCGGAACCCTGAACCGGACGAGATCGAGGCCTGCGAGCCTTTTCTGATCAAACAGCTTCAAGCGATCCAGCCGCAATTCATTGTCGCGCTCGGCAATGTGGCCGTTAAAACCCTGCTCAAGACCAAAGCGGGCATCACGTCGCTGCGCGGCACCTGGCAGACCTATCAGGGTATTCCGCTCATGCCTACTTTCCATCCGGCATATCTGCTCAGAACGCCTGGAGATAAAAAACTCGTATGGGAAGACATTAAAAAGGTCATGGCCGAAATGGAAAAGATCAAGAAAGGGTAGAGGCAGGGTGCTGCGGCCAGGATTCAGTGTACGTATTTTTTTCCTGGTTCCTGACCCCTGACTCCTGGTTCCTGGATCTATGGAAAGACTTTGGACCCCGTGGCGCATGAGGTACATCTTGAACAGCATAAAAAAACATACGGAATGTATTCTGTGCGAAGAATCAAAAAAGGAGGATGATCGCAAGAATTACATTCTCTACCGCGGCAGGCATTCTTTTGTGATCATGAACCTCTATCCCTATAACAACGGCCATCTTCTCATCGTGCCGAATACCCATGAGTCTGACGTTGATAAACTGCCGGCTGGCGAACTTGCCGACCTCATGCAGGTCATGCAGGCATCGGTGAACATCCTGAAACAGGCCATGAAACCCGAAGGCTTCAACATCGGCATCAATATCGGAAAAGCGGCTGGAGCGGGCATTCCAGAGCATCTGCACATCCAGATCGTACCGCGTTGGACCGGCGATACAA
Organism: Nitrospirota bacterium; assembly: GCA_041495765.1. Classification (GTDB taxonomy): domain Bacteria; phylum Nitrospirota; class UBA9217; order UBA9217; family UBA9217; genus GWC2-56-14. Next base: position 7,218 of record JBGQDI010000044.1, on the reverse strand, counting down.
GTTATCTCACTGTATTTGACGAGACGCGTGTTGTGCCCCAACTGCTCGAAGGAACTTACGCGCAGTTGAAACCGTATTTTGAAAGGCTCACCATCTAGGTCCCGGCATTCAAACCATGACTGATCTAACTCCCTTAATGAAGCAATACCGCGAGATCAAGCGCCAGCATCTGGACGCGATCCTGTTGTTCCGCATGGGCGATTTCTATGAGATGTTCGACCAGGATGCGGTGACCGCGTCCAAGGTCCTGGAAATCACGCTGACAGCGCGGAACAAGTCCAAGGGCATTGAGACGCCGCTCTGCGGATTTCCTTATCACGCGGTGGACGGGTACATTGCCAAGCTCATCCGACGCGGCTTCAAGGTCGCCGTCTGTGAACAGGTGGAGGACCCGAAGCTTGCCAAGGGTATCGTGAAGCGCGAAGTGATCAGGGTCGTGACGCCGGGAACGGTGCTTGACTCCAACCTGCTCGATGCCAAGGACAATAACTATCTTGCTTCCTTCTATCCCGCAAAGAGCGGATTCGGCCTTTCGTTCCTCGACATCTCGACCGGTGAGTTCTCAGTTGCCGAGATCGATGGGGTTGATAATCTTGCGGAGTTGGACACCATGCTCTCCCGGTTCACTCCCCGCGAGATCGTGCTGCCGCGTGCATATCCTGTCAATGCCGGGCTTTCGGGCCTGCTCCGCCAGTATACGCAGGCGATCAATGGCTACGATGACTGGACCTTTGACTACGAGACCGCGTACCGTACGCTTCTTGACCACTTCAAGGTCGCATCGCTTGAAGGGTTCGGCTGCAGCGGGATGAGGACGGGCATTTGCGCAGCAGGGGCAGCGCTTCGGTATATCGAGGAAACACAAAAGACCGGCCTCGCGAACATCCGCAGAATGAAGCATTTCAGGACGCAGGAACATATGGTCATCGATGCATCCTGCCAGAGGAACCTGGAACTGGTCAGGAACATCTATGACGGCTCCGTCCGGGGAACGCTTCTCTCGGTGCTCGACCTTACCGTCACGTCCATGGGCGGAAGAAAGCTGCGCGAATGGCTTCTGAACCCGCTCATGGATGCAGGAGAGATCGAGCGGCGTCTCGATGCAGTGGCGGAGTTTAAGAACGATCATCAATTCCGTTCGGACCTCCGGACCGCTCTCGGCACGGTCTACGATCTGGAACGCCTGATCAGCCGCGTGTCGCTGGGCGCGGCGAACGCCCGCGACCTGCTTGCGCTGAAACAGTCCTTCTCCTCGCTGCCGGAGATCCATGGACTTCTGTCACGATGCAATTCCCGGCTGGTCTATGACATGGCCGAGGACTGGGACGACCTCGGGGAAGTCCGCCAGGTGATCGAAAACGCCATCCACGATGATCCCCCTTACACTCTGCGCGAAGGCCGGCTGATCAAAAAAGGTCACAGCACCGAACTTGACGAACTTCGCTCCATCAGCTCCGAAGGCAAAGGTTTTATCGCCGGCATCGAATTGCGCGAGCGGGAACGCACCGGCATAAGCTCGCTTAAGGTGAGCTACAACCGGGTTTTCGGGTATTACATCGAAGTGACCAGGACCAACCTGGCGAACGTGCCGCAGGATTTCATCCGCAAACAGACGCTGGCGAAGGCAGAACGCTTCATCACCCCCGAGCTCAAGGAGTACGAGGAAAAGGTTCTCGGTGCCGAAGAGAAGATCCTGGACCTGGAGTACCGGCTGTTCCAGCAGGTGCGGGAATCGGTGGCTGCTTCTACGGTCCGGATCCAGGACATGGCGCGCCGGCTCGCGGTCCTCGACTGTCTCGTTTCTCTGGCGGAAACAGCGGCAAAGAACAATTACATTCGCCCCGTGATCGTCGACGGCGATATCCTGAAGATCACCGAAGGCCGGCACCCGGTGGTGGAGCAGCTTACGCCGGAAGAACGGTTCATCGCGAACGATACACTGCTGGACAGTGAAGAGAACCAGCTGATCATCCTTACGGGCCCGAACATGGCAGGAAAATCAACCTACATGCGGCAGGTGGCGGTGATCACGCTCATGGCCCAGATGGGCAGTTTCGTGCCTGCCCGGGAAGCGCAGATCGGCATTGCTGACCGGGTCTTTACACGCGTGGGAGCTTCGGACTTTATCACCCGGGGCCAGAGCACCTTCATGGTCGAGATGAACGAGACCGCCAATATCCTGAACAATGCCACGGACCGGAGCCTCATCATCCTCGACGAGATCGGCCGCGGCACGAGCACCTTTGACGGCATCAGCATCGCCTGGGCCGTGGCCGAGCATATTCATACGAAGATCAGGGCCCGGACGCTCTTTGCCACACACTACCATGAACTGACGGAACTGGCGCTCACCATGGACCGGGTGAAGAACTATACGGTGGCGATCAAGGAATGGAACGACCAGATCATCTTTCTCCGCAAAGTGGTCGAGGGCGGCGCTGATAAATCCTACGGCATCCAGGTTGCCCGGCTTGCCGGTCTTCCGCAGAGCGTCATCCAGCGGGCCAGGGAAGTGCTTGCTAATCTGGAGCAGGCCGAGTTCAATGAGCTGGGCGAACCGGTCGTGGCGTCGCATGACAACGCAGTGGCCGGCGCCAGACCGGGAACAATCGGCCGGGGTTCTAAGAAAAGGATATCCTCTGCCCCACCGGAGCCGCAGCTGGGGCTGTTCGCCAGTGAGGCCGGGCTGCTCTTCAAGGAGATCGCCGACCTGAACCTTGACAGCATGACCCCCTTGGATGCCATGAATAAGCTGCACGAGCTGAAGGAAAAAGTGGACAACGGGGTCTGACCGCGGTGAATCACAGCGTGGTTTGCCGCGATTCAAAATTCAAAAGGAATCTTCAATATTTTGAGTCTTGAATAGTCTTGAATATTGAATGTTGAATCCGGCCGGTCAACTTTCGCGGTCCCCGGCCTCTGGCGCAATTCTTGTTGACACCTTACCCTGGTTTCTGGTAGTATCGTGCCACCATTTAACCGTTCGAAAGGAGTTGTGTCATAATGCAGGTAATTTTAAGGGAAGATATTGATAAATTAGGAAAGATCGGCGATCTCGTTAAGGTGGCTGACGGCTATGCCAGGAACTTCCTGGTACCCGGGAAAAAGGCCATTGAAGCTACTCCCAAGAACCTCAATGCCATGAACCATGCGAAGAAGATGGTTTCCGACCGTCTTCGGAAGCTGAAGAAGGAAGCAGCCGCAGATGCAGACCGGATCAAGAGCCTCTCGGTGACGATCAAGGCGAAGGTCGGAGAAGAAGGCAAGCTCTTCGGGTCCGTCACTTCCATGGACATTGTAGAGGCCATGAAAGCTCAGGGCGTTGTGATCGACAAGCGCAAGCTCGTGCTGGATGAGCCGATCAAACGGCTGGGCGACTTTACGATCACCGTAAAATTGCATTCCGACGTCACCGCTGATTTCAAAGTTTCGGTCATCGGAGAAGAGTAATATTCCAGCTTTCCTCTGATCTCTGATCGATGTCTGCCGTACATTATCGAAGGCTGGTGCATGCACCAGCCTTCGTTTTTTCTCTTACTTTGTCCGCCGTTGAGGTCGACCCCATGTCCATCCAGACCGAAGTATCCCTGCAGAAGCTTCCTCCTCAAAATGTAGATGCCGAGCAGATGGTCCTGGGTGCCATCCTGATCGAGAACGACTCGATCAACAAGGTCGTCGATCTTCTTTCCCCTGATGATTTCTACAAGGATTCCCACCGCAAGATATTCCAGATCATGCTCGACATGCACGTGGCCCGTGAGGCCATCGATCTGGTAACCCTCAGCGACCATTTGCGCGGCAAAACGACGATGGAAGGGGTCGGCGGTGCATCATACCTGGCAACGCTGGTCAGCCTCGTCCCCACGGCGGCGAATATCAAGTACCATGCCAGGATCGTGCGGGAAAAGTCGGTCCTCCGAAAGCTGATCCATACCTCCACAGATATCATTACGCAGTGCTATGATGATTCACGGACTGTGGACAGCATCGATGAACTGCTCAACACGGCCGAGCGCTCCATCTTCGATATTGCCCAGAAACAGATCGGCAAGCCCTTCTTCTCGCTGAAGGAGATCGTCGGCCACAGCATCAAGCTGGTCGAAAAGCTTTACGACCAGAAGGAAATGGTCACGGGGATCCCGACCGGTTTTGTGGACCTGGACAATATGATGTCGAGGCTTCAACCGAGCGATCTCATTATCATCGCTGCCCGCCCCTCCATGGGAAAGACGGCGTTCGTTCTGAACATAGCTGCTCATGCGGCGATCGAAAAAGGAAAGACCGTAGCTTTTTTCAGCCTGGAAATGGCCAAAGGGCAGCTGGTGCTGAGGATGCTCGGTTCCGAAGCGCGGGTGGATGCCCATAAGCTTCGGACCGGCCATTTGTCCGACCGCGACTGGACGCCGCTGTCCAATGCAGCCGGCAGGCTGCACGAAGCGCCGATGTATATCGATGATTCGGCCGCGCTCTCCGTGCTCGAGATGCAGGCAAAAGCTCGGCGGCTGAAGCTTGAACACGGCCTCGACCTGATCATTGTCGACTACCTGCAGCTTATGCGGGGACGGGGTCACGAGCAGAGCAGGGAGCAGGAGATATCGAACATCTCCCGTTCGCTCAAAATGCTGGCAAAGGACCTGGAGATACCGGTCATCGCCCTGTCGCAGCTGAACCGGGCGGTGGAGACCCGGCCCGGCAAGGAAAAAAGGCCCATGCTCGCAGACCTGCGCGAGTCAGGCGCCATCGAGCAGGATGCCGATGTGATCCTGTTCATTTACCGCGACGAGGTCTATAATAAATGTGAGTGCCCTCCCGACGGAGAATGTTTGTGCGGCAGAAGAGGCATGGCCGAGATCATTATCGGCAAGCAGCGGAACGGCCCGGTGGGTAAGGTGGATCTTACCTACATAAACAGGTTCACACGGTTCGAGAACGCCGAAAAAAGAACTTTTTAAGGAGGACGACGGTGGCAACCGAAAAAGCAACGATCAGCGAGGCTATTCAAAAATATCTCCAGAAATCCGACTGGAAATCTGCAATAGCGGAGATGGAAAAGCTCTTTGCCATCGATCAGGACCCCATCGTCCGGGTGCGCATCGGCGATGCGCGCCAGAAGCTTAACCAGAAGCCGGAGGCAGTGAAGGAGTATATTCACGCCGCTGATCTCTATGCTGAAAAGGGTTTCGTGGTCAAGGCCCTGGCGCAGTACAAACTGGCGCTGCGGCTCGATCCCGCAAGCAAACTGGCTCAGGAAAAAATGGAAGGACTGCATTCGCATACCACCGTTGCCGAGAACAAGATCGAGCCACTGGAGTTCGGTACGCTTGAACCGGCCAGCAGCGTCATCCCTCTCTTCGCCGACCTTACGCAGGAAGAGTTCAACGACTTTACTAAGAGAATGGTCGTGCATACCTATCCGGCGGGCAAAGCAATCATCCGCGAGGGAGAGGCCGGGAGTTCCGTCTATGTCGCGACCCGGGGCACCGTCGGCGTCTATACCATGCTCATGGGGAAAAAAGTGCAGCTTGCCGTGCTGCAGCCCAGCGACTTTTTCGGCGAAATCGCCTTCCTCACCGGGAAGCCGAGGACTGCAACCGTCGAAGCGATCGAAGAGACCGAACTGCTGGAAGTGCCCGAAGATGAACTGCTGGACCTGATCTCCAAGCGTCCGCGCATCAAACAGGTGCTTCAGAAGTACCACGAAGAGCGCGTCAAGAATACACTGGAGAAGGTCAAAGAGGTGATCTAGCCCCGCTACGCAGGTTTCGGGGATCCGCTGAACAGCACGATCTAAAAGCGAAACGGAGGCACGTGGATGTCGACCGATAAAGCACAGCTCACCGATACGATCCAGAAATATCTGAGCAAGTCCAATTGGAAAGCTGCTGTGGCAGAGATGGAAAAACTGTTCGCCATCGAGCCCGATCCCATGATCCGCGTTCGCATGGGCGATGCCTACCAGAAATTGAACCAGATGGCCGAGGCGGTCAAGGAATATATACAGGCCGCCGACCTCTTTGCAGCAAAGGGCGTCATCGTCAGAGCGCTTGCCCTGTACAAACTTGCCCTTCGGCTCGATCCGCAAAGCAAACCCGCCAATGAAAAAATGGCCTCGCTCCACTCCAACAAGGCCATGACCGAGAAGAAGGCCGAACCGGTTGGAGAGGGAGCGGCAAAGCCGGCCCGCAGTGTCATTCCGTTGTTCGCCGGCCTTACGCAGGAGGAATTCGACGATTTTACGAAAATGATGGCAGTGCATATCCTGCAGCCCGGCCAGCCCATCGTGAAACAGGGTGATACGGGCCAGTCGGTGTATGTCATCGCCAACGGCTCGGTCAAGGTCTGGACGCTGGTCCCCTCAGGGGAACGGCTGGACCTCGCGGTTCTGCGGGCCAACGAATTCTTCGGCGAGATGTCCTTTCTTACCGGCAATCCCCGGACCGCCACGGTCGAGACTGCAGAAGATGCAGTGATCCTCGAAGTGACCGAAGACAAACTGCGCGACCTGGTCACTCGCAGGCCGCGAGTGCTGCAGGTCCTGGAACAGTATTCCGCTTCCCGTGAAAAAGGAACGAGCGCGAAGATCCAATCCACCCAGAAAACGCCTGAACCGACGATTGAAAAGGCGCAGCAGCCGAAGCAAGAAACCCCTGCTCGCATGTCTTCCCCTCCGCCGGCGCCGCAGGAAGCCGTTCTTGAAAAAGCCCAGCCTCAAAAGTCGCCGTCCTCACCGGAAAAGGCCAGATTGCTGGAAAGCATCCAGAAATTCATCGGCAAGGCAGACTGGAAGTCCGTCATTGTCGAGATGGAAAAACTGTTCCTGATCGAACCCGATCCGATTATTCGCGTCCGCATCGGTGACGCATGTCAGAAGATGAACAACAAGGCTGAAGCGGTAAAAGAATATATCCGCGCAGCCGACCTGTATGCGGAAAAAGGTGCGGTGGTCAAAGCGCTGGCGCAGTACAAGCTGGCGTTGCGGATCGATCCGGCGAACAAGGCTGCAAATGAGCGGATCGAGGCCTTGCATTCGAACAAGGCCGTGAAAGAGATCAAGACCGCTCAGACGGAGCCGGGTGTCAATAAATCCCAGAAAGCCGCCAGCAGCGTCATTCCGCTCTTTGCCGGCTTCTCCCAGGAAGAGTTCAACGCGTTTACGAAGGTCATGAACGTCCACCCGCTGCCGGCCGGGATGCCCATTGTGTCACAGAACGACACGGG
>JBGQDI010000043.1:0-15260 GCA_041495765.1 Nitrospirota bacterium | reverse complement strand
GAGCGCCGGGTCCGTTAGCATCGAAATGCGCGTGAACTTGAGCTTGTCGAGCGTCGAGACCGAGGGATCGTTCCGCCGGCCGCCGCGCATATAGGGAATGCCGCCCTTGTTCTTGAAGTGATAGAACTTATGCTGGAAATTGTACTCGGGGAATATCGCCTCGGTGGGGCAGACCAGCGCGCAACTGCCGCAGCCGATGCAGTAGCGTTCGATCTCCGTTGACTGCTTCACCACGTGGGTAAGCCTGCGGGTCACTTTCGGCTCGGGGCTCGCGCCCTCGGACGTTACCAGCCGCTGGGTGTTGACCGCGGGCTCGATGGCTTTCACCGGACAGACGGCGGTGCAGCGTCCGCAGCGCGTACAGCGATCCTCCCGCCATTTGATGATATAGGGAAACTCTTTGATCGAGAGTTGATGGTTCTGGTCTAACCGTGAAGCTGATTCCATACCTTAACCTCCCGCGCACCAGGCGCGATGATCACCATGTCGTACTTCATGGGGAAAATGTCCGTTGTTCTGTCGCGGTCCGGCACCGCGCTGTCCACGCCGCAGACCTCGGACATGAGCGCGTACTTGCCGGGTTTGCCGCCGACGATGCCGGGGCGCAGCCTTTTGGAGTCCTGCACCATGAAGACCGTTCCGTCGGGCGTAAAACCGATCACACAGTTGGGGCCGTCGATGCAGAGCGGCCTGAGCGACTTTTTGAGCAGCTTGAGGGCGGCAGCATCGGACCTGCCCGCGATCTCGCTGTCCTTCATCGGGGTGATGACGTCCTTATAGTAGGGAAGCGGATACCCGAGCGTCCGGTTCGTGTAGTGCATGATGTGCGTGAAGACCTCGGAATCGGAGTTGTAGCCCGTGTACCCCGGGTTGCCCCGGCCCGTAAGGAACTCGCGGATCGGAACGAAGGCGGTGTTCTCGCCGTTCGTCATGGTCGCGTAACCCTGGATGAAGAAGGGATGACAGGCATAGAGATAGATCGCGTAGTTCGTGTTCTGCCGGCCCTGGGCAAGAACGATCTTCGCCTTGATGCCGGACTTCTCGATGCCGAAGAACTCGCCGAGTTGCAGCGGGTCCCCTACTTCCTTGAGCGTCAGCACATCGGGGTAGAAGGAGAACACGAAGAGCGATCCGTCGGGCTCGCCCATGCACCGGAGCGTAAGCCGAGTCTGCATGAGCAGATCTTCCTTCTCCGTCTTCGACCGGTCGCGGTACGTTGCCGGATAATCGTAGACCTTGGCAACATAATGCTCGCGCCGCTCGACGCCGGAAACGTTCTTGATCGGCGGTTCCCAGGAGAATTTCTCGGCAAAGCCCTGGGCCTTCATGAACTCTTCCAGCATGGCAAGGCCCTTGCCGGAGCAGATGGCCGACAGGGTCGGATACTGCTTGTAATCGGCAAAGGGTCCTCCCATGTCCTTGAGCATCAGCCCAAGACCGGACCCGTCATGTCCTTCCTTCATGGTTTCGAGCGCATGAATGGTCTCCATGGGGGAAAAATATTCGCTCGATGTGATAGCGCTCAAACGGCACATTCTCTGGCTCCTGTCCTGTGTTCCGTGGTAACTGCATGGATTTAACGCAAGGCCTTTGTTCCCGGCGGGCCCACCCTGAGAGCGGCACCAACGACCGGTATGGTGCGAACAAAGTGGTAAAAAAAGCCCCTTTTCAGGGGCTTTGGGTCCAAGAAATCTCGGCTGCGACGGGTACAATACACCTGATTGCGCATTTCTGTCAAGCCGAAAATTGGGTGTTTGGCCGAGCGGATGAATGAAAAAAGGGAGCTCCCCGTGCTGGGTGCTCCCTGAAAAATGATGGGTGTTCAGGCCTGCTGTTCTGATCTTTTGGCGTTCCAGGAGGAAGGAACCCCTCCCCGTCCAGCCTTGCAGTTCTCACTACTTGCAGTTTTTACAAGCGGTGGAAAAACCAAAGATCGCATAGGGCGGACACCATCCAAGAACGCCGGTGGCGAGCGGAACGATGCCAAGATAGGCCCAGGCCGACTTCGGTCCCACAAAAGCGAGCGAGAGGATGGCAAGCCCTGCGATGACCCTTACAACTCTTTCTGCACTGCCGATATTCTTCTTCATGATCGATCTCCTTGTTCTGGTATGCTCACGGCCCTGCCGTGGTTTATTGGTGGGGGTACGGTACCAGAAACGGAAGGCGCTGTCAGTGACTATGTCACATACGTTGCTGCGGCAGTCCAAACAGGAAAGGACCGGCTCCCCGCAAAGAACACACCCCGTGAGGCGCAACAAGCTCTATTTTCACCGTGACGGTGCCGGACCAGTTCGTCAGCGTCTCCTGAGAAGGGTTATCCCGTTACGCGCCAGCTTGACCTGCCCCTTGCGCTCGAGATCCTTGAGCAGCCGGCTGACGACCTCGCGCGAAGAGCCGAGATCATTGGCGATCTTCTGATGGGTGGTCTCAACATGCCCATTCTCGGACTTCTCGGAGAGATAATCCATAAGCCTGCCGTCCATCCTGCCGAATGCCACTTCTTCGACCAGTTCCATGACCGACGACAGCCGCTCGCTCAGCAGGAAAAAGACGAACGAACGCAGGGCCTCATGCTCGCCCATAAGCTTGCGAAAGACCGCCGAGGGAATGAGCAGGATGCGCGCAGGGGTAAGCGTTGCCGCGTTGGCCGGATATGAGGTGCCAGAAAGAATGCAGGATGCGTTCAGGATGCAGGTCTCTCCCTGGCCAATCTCGTAAAGCGTTATCTCGCGGCCGCTTTCGCCGATCTTGTACACCCGGATCTCTCCATCCAGTACGAACGCAATGGCAGCGCAGGCATCGCCTTCTGCATAGAGCCGGCTCCCTGCCGGAACGTCCTGCACCCGGCTCATTGCAAGCAGCTCCGTTATGAGCGCATCACTGCCGGCAGAAAAAGCAGGAAATACCTTTTTGAATTCGTTTAAGGTCATACGAGGAGAAAGGTTACTACCGTCAGCGTTTGGCACCGTGAAAAGGTCATGGTCCGGTAACCTGCCCCGCAAGTTTTTTGCGGTTCTCGATCTGCTCGTTGACGCGCGCAAGCGCCGAGGCGACCAGGTCGTCGGGCGAGGTCCGCACCTTGTCGATCTGCAGGTACAGTGCAAGCGCCTCATGGAGCTTCCCCTCGGTCTCATCGCAGATACCCACATTGTACATCAGGGTTATGGATCGGGGGGCGAGCGCCAGCGCGTCTCTCCAATCAGCGCAGGCCAGGTCCATCCGCTTGGCCTTGGCAAAGGCCAGTCCGTCGCGGAGCTTGGCCTTTGCCATATTCGATGCAATGTCGGCAGTTGAATCCTTCAGGGTAAAGGACAGAGTCACATAGTAGGGGGCAACATCCTTCCGGAAATTCTGCAGGACATTTTCCTGCACTTTTTTCTGCATTCGTTTCTCATCCTCCAGGACGCTCCCCGGGTCAGCGCATGCCTTCGCTTCCACCTTGTTCTCATAGGCATTGGAAAAGATGAGCCTGCCGGAATCGGCCTCGATGAGCCTGGGGGTGAAGCCGAAGACGGCCGTCCTCCGGGTACAGGACACCGGAGAATTGATCCACATGGCGCATTCTTGTGTTTTTCTGCCCTGCAGGTCGGTCACGGTCTTGTAGAAGGAGCAGGTTTGGCGTGTTTCTGAATATGATTCGTCCTGCACGGAGGAAGAACCTATGCCCCCGGTATAGACCCCCTTTGCCCCAACAGCCTTCCCCACCAGCGCAGCGGTATCATCATTCACCCTACCCGTCATGCCGAGCTTCAGCTCGTTCATGACCGTCTCCACGCGCCCCCGGTCCACGATCTGGAAATAGTGCTGCCCGTCAATGGTCACATTCGCCAGGGTGTTCTCTACGAGTGAAGTGAATACCTCGCCATCGGGACCCCCAATAGGCAGGACCGCGATACTCTTGAATTGCGTTGCCTGATCGGCTTTGCCCGGCATCAGGACATCGGTCTTGATCGTCGTGGCGCACCCGTTCGAAAGAACGAATATCAGAAAACTGATCCAGAACCATCCCCTGGCCTTCTTCTTAATGATATTTAGCACGAGCATACGTTCCCCCGAATGCGAAATTGCTGATCAGGCCTCGTTCGGTCCCTTCTCAGGTGACAGCGAGGCCTGACGGCCCGACCTCTGTCGTGAAATTATAAGTTTTTGGCTAATAAACTTCAATAAAATAGAGGCAAGCGCTTGCAGCTTGGGAGGATGCGAAGAAATCGGAAATACTATCCGGTAATCGCTCCTTAATAGTACAAAAGCATGAGGAGGAGGAATGCCAGGCTTTTTGCGACCTCGATCCAGCCTGTGGTCTGCAGCCTCACTTTGTACAGCGTGGCCGCAGCCGCAATATTTTCCAGGAGCGGTAGAAGAAGGAGGAGCGAAAGGTGAAAATCTCGATATGCAAGAACGGCGAACAGCACATACGCCACCGTGAACACCCGGTCCATCGTTTTTCTGAACAAGAACGCCTTGATCTTAAAGACACCGGCAGTAAAGTAAAACGCAACAGCCACGAAGAGCCGGGCATCAACCCCATTGGTTATCAGGAACTTCGCCAGCACTGCTGCGAGGCTCAGCAGGGCGAAGCCCAGCAGTTCGGTGATCACAAAATGCTCGCCTGCAAGCCGGTTCAAGATCAGGTAGGCTGCAGGTATCATCAGAAGAGGCAGCAGCCTGGGGACATCGGACCCGAAAATTGCAAGGAGAATGGCCGTTGCAATTAAAACCTGCCCGAGGAAAACCGCCAGCGACCGCCCATCCCCTTTTTGACGCATCCACTTCGTGAATGCCTGTTTGGAGTTGATCAGCAGCCCCAGAGCAAGAAAAAGTGGGATGGCGATCCAGCTCCAACCGCGGCTGACGCCGATCCCGATAAGGTATGCAATGGTAAGTACGCTCCAGGAGCCATACTCTTTGAGAAAATATCCTTTTGATCCGCTTCTCATGGATAAAGTGTACCATCAAACCAGCTGTAACGGTATGAGGGATATCATACGAGGGGGTGTGGGTTTTGCGCCAGGGGATGACCGGCCTGAGGAGTTAGCGCTCCAGGTAAGAGCACATCATCGTTGTGACGTGCGCGTCCCAAGCTTCGAGCTTCGCCGCGGTTTAATCAAATCCAAGCGCCACACCGAAACCGCCATAGGAGATCCTGTTGGGAAAGAACTGCCCGTGCTGAGAGAACCCATTGTAGGCCTCCAGGAGAACTCGCATATATCGGCCGTTCGGCTCCGAACTATCGAACTGGAAACCTGCCTTCAGTGAAGCGTTCAACGCCCAATGGTGCTCTTCCTCGCTCTTGAGGTCGAGGCCGCCCACAGGTCGCCCCCAACCCGGGACCCGAGCCCCGTAATACTCGACGCCTGCCTGGAGCCCCATGGGATGGTAAGCTTGCGGGACCCGGTGGAGCAGATACTCACCGCCCCCATAGATACGCCACTCTTGCCATTCGTGGGAGCCGATCACATTGAGCGCCTCGTAGGCAAATTCTATCCGTTTGGCCCCGGTCAGGACCATATACTCGTCGCCCAGATGTGAGCTTTGATGGTACAGGAATATCCGGGCAGAATCAGGTCCATTGCGGTAACTGACGGGAAATCCGATGGTATAATCGGCATTAACGATGGCACGGGAATGCATGTCGAGATTGAACAACGCATGCACGGCACCGCTGAAATTGGCCTGCCAGGCAGAACCGTCGCTCGTATCCGTAGTCCGGGTCAACCCGAAGATCTCGCCGAATCCACCGGCCGAGGCATTATAGGACTGTGTGCGTTCGATGTAGTAGCGATAGCTGAGATAGAAATGCGGTTCTTTCGGATCGGCCAGCAAAGGATGAAAGAGATCGCCTGCGGGGAGGAAAACGGTCGTTGCGCCTTTATCAGGCAGAACGTCAGCGAGAACCTTCGCATGGCCTGAAAGCACCAGGCATAACGCCAGGACAACAGAGCCTATACCATTTCTGGAGGATACGTTCATAGCTGGTCACGGATAGGACTCGGGTCGGCAACGATGCAATGCTACATCAGCCCCGCGATAGAAGCCTTGGCGAAATCAAGCAGCTGCGACGGCAATATCCCGATATAGAGGACAAAGGATGCGGAAACGGCCAGCGCCAGTGCCAGCGACGGCGCGCGGGAAATCTCAAATGATCCGACGGGCTCCTTCATATACATGACCATGATAACGCGCAGATAGAAATAAGCGCTGATCGAAGAGAGCAGGACACCGACCACGGCGAGCCATACCAGACCTGATTGAACGGCCGACTGGAAAATATAGAACTTGCCGATAAAGCCCGCTGTCGGCGGTATGCCCGTGAGCGAGAACATGAAGATGAGCATGAGGAAGGCAGCGGTCTTATTGGTTTTGCCCAGGCCGGCAAAATCCGAGATATCCTCACCCCGCTCCCCCGCCTTGCGCAGCATGATCACCACGCCGAAGGCGCCCATGTTCATGAGCGCGTAGATGCAAACGTAAAGCATGACGCTCGCTGCGCCATCAGGGCCGCCGGCCGCAAGGCCGACGAGCGCGTAACCAGCGTGCGCAATGGAGGAATAAGCAAGCATGCGCTTGATGTTCGTTTGCGACAAAGCCATGATATTCCCGACCGCCATGGTCAGTACGGCAAGTCCTGCCAGGATCGCCGTCGATTGTCCATGGAGCGGCTGGAGCGCATACAGAAAGACCCTAAGCAGCACGGCAAAGCCGGCAACCTTCGGGCCGGCTGACATGAACGCCGTGACCGAGGTAGGAGCGCCTTCGTACACGTCAGGCACCCACATATGGAACGGCGCCGCGGCAACCTTGAACCCAAAGCTCACCACGAGCATGATCATTGCCAGCATGAGGACCGGGTTCGCCAGGTCAGCAGTATGAAGGAACTGGAGAATCGCGCCCAGGTTCGTGGTGCCCGTGATCCCGTACAACAGCGACATGCCGTAGAGCATGATTCCCGACGAGAAGGCGCCGAGAAGCAGGTATTTGATCGCGGCCTCATTGGAACGGTTGCTGCCCCGCATGAACCCGGCGAGGACATAGATGGAGAGGGCCATGAGCTCGAGGCCAAGATACAGCGTAATGAGGTCGCCGGCAGAGGCCATGAGCATCATACCGCTCGTGGCAAAGAGCATCAGGGCATAATACTCGCCACGGTAGATGTTCTCGTCCTTGAGATAATTGATCGAAACAAGGATGCCGAGGCCGCAGGCGCTGTAAAAGACGAATTTGAAGTACGTCGAGAACGGGTCGATGAGGAAGGTACCTGAGAACACCGAGCTGGTGGTGCCGACCATTCCATGGCTTGCCACGGCAGCAAGGGACAGGCAGCCGAGGCTGAACCAGCCGAGGTACCCTTTATACTGCTTGTCCGTAAAAAAGTCGAGGATCAACACCAGCAGGCCGCCGGCGATGACAATGATCTCCGGTGCAAGCGGTGTCATGGATTTTAGAATTTCCTGGATCGGGCTGGACATCGATATCTCCTCACAGATCACTCTGGGATAAAATCCTGGTACCTACTTCCCGAGCAGGGAACCCACCGCCTGGGCCATTGCCGGGACATGCTGGACCTTGGCATTCACGTGCTGCAACAGATTGGAGGCTGACACGTGGACCATCTGGAACGCCGCATTCGGATAGAGGCCGATGAAGAAGACCAGTACCACCAGCGGCAGCGCTGCGGCGACCTCCCGCAGGTTCATATCAGCAAGATGTTCGTTATGCGGGTTCGTGATCTTGCCAAGGGCCACCCGCTGGTAAAGCCAGAGCATGTATCCCGCGCCGAGAATGATCCCGAGCGATGCGATCACCGCATAGGGCTTAAAGTGCAGGAACGCGCCGAGAAGGATGGCGAACTCACCGATGAAACCGTTCGTTCCCGGCAGACCAATGGACGAAAAGGTGATGATCAGCAGGAACGTGGCATAGACGGGGACCCTGGCAGCGATGCCGCCGTACTCGGCGATCACCCGGGTATGGGTCCGTTCGTAGATCACGCCCACGGCAAGGAACAGCGCTCCCGTCGATACACCGTGGTTCAGCATCTGCAGGATCCCGCCCTCAAGCCCCTGACTGTTCAGAGCAAAGATGCCGAGGGTGACAAAGCCCATATGGCTGACGCTTGAATAGGCGATCAGTTTCTTGAAGTCCGTTTGCGCAAAGGCCATGTAGGCCCCGTAAATGATCGCGATCACCGAAAGGACCATGATGGCCGGGGTCCAGGCGAGCGCGGCATCGGGAAAGAAGGGCAGCGAGAAACGGAGGAATCCATAGGCTCCCATCTTGATCAGTATGCCAGCCAGGATAATACTGCCTGCGGTGGGCGCTTCCACATGTGCGTCGGGCAGCCAGGTATGAACCGGGAACATCGGCACTTTGACCGCAAAAGCTGCAAAAAAAGCCGCGAACGCCAGCATCTGGAACGCGTAGGTGAACTGGTGGTTCATGATGGCAAGCACGTCGAAGGTCTTGCCTGCGGCGAAGTAAATGGACATGATGGCGATGAGCATGAGCACGCTGCCCACAAGGGTATAAAGAAAGAACTTGATGGCAGCATAAAGCCGGTTCGGCCCGCCCCAGATGCCGATCAGCAGGTACATGGGAATGAGCATGGCTTCCCAGAAGATGTAGAACAGGAAGAGGTCGAGGGAGGTGAAGACGCCTATCATGGCCGCTTCGAGGAACAGGAGGGCGATCATGAACTCTCGCACCCGGTCCTGAATAGCGGTCCAGGAGACCATGATCGAAATGACCGTCAGGAGCGCTGAGAGTGCCACGAAGAGGACGCTGATGCCGTCGACGCCAAGTTTGTAATTGATCCCCCAGGCGGTTATCCAGGGAAGGTTCTCGCCGAACTGCATGTTCGCCGTCGTCGTGTCAAATCCCGTCAAGAGCGGCAGGCAGAGCGCAAGATCGATCGCTGCGACGCCGACCGCAATCCAGCGTACGGCAGCGGCATTCCTGACGAACAACAGAATGAACGAACCGATCACGGGGATGAAGATCAGGAGGCTCAAGAGCGGGTATCCGAGCTGGTTCGGGATCAATTCAAGCATGGATCTGACTCCTTTGGCAAATGGTTACCGATGTCAACGCAAACCACGAGGCATCTAGTTGCAATTGTTAATTCAGGACGTAGTAGAGCCCCACCAGGACCACGAGGCCAAGCCCCATGGTGAAAGCATACTGCTGCACATAACCGGTCTGGATCTTCCGGCTCTGCTGGCTCGTCGAGCTGATCGCCTGCGCGAGGCCGTTCACCGCACCGTCGATGATCTTGACATCGCCGATCGTATACAGGACCTTGGCCAGTTTGTGGACCAGTCCGTCCACAAAAATGTAGTTGTACACTTCGTCAACCTTGTATTTACTAAGGAGCAGCGTGTAGGCACCCTTGTACTTCTCTGCCCAGTAGGCGGGCCAAGAAGGGTTCAGTACGTACCAGGCATACGCTCCCCTGATACCGGCTAACGCAACCACGACGGAAAAAACCATCATGCCAAGCTCGAACCAGTGGCTTTCCGCAGCAACTGCATGCTCGGCATGAGGAAAGAGCGGCGCCAGGAAATCGCCGAACAGGTTCGCATGAGAAATGATCGCCCCCGGCACACCGATCCAGCCAATGACCACAGAGAAGAAAGCGAGGACCATGAGCGGGATCGTCATGACCTTCGGGGATTCATGCACATGGTGCTCCGCCTCATGGTCCATGCGCGATTTCCCGTAGAAGGTCAGATAGATAAGCCGGAATGAGTAGAATGCCGTCATGAACGCTGCAGCCACGCCGAGGACCCACAGCCCGCGGCCCAGCGACGATGCATTATACGCGCTCCAAAGGATCTCGTCCTTACTGAAGAATCCGGCAAAGGGAAAGATCCCGGCAAGGGCAAGTGATCCGATAATGAACACGGCATGGGTGATCTTGATCTTGGACTTGAGCGCGCCCATCTTGCGCATATCCTGCTCGCCCGACAGTGCATGGATCACACTGCCTGAGGCAAGGAACAGGAGCCCTTTGAAGAACGCATGCGTCGTAAGGTGAAAGATGCCAGCAGAGAACGCCCCGACCCCGAGTCCCAGGAACATGTAGCCGAGCTGGCTGATCGTGGAATAGGCGATGACGCGTTTGATGTCATTCTGCACCAGACCGATGGTCGCGGCAAAGACCGCGGTCAGCCCGCCGACTATGGCAACGACGTTCATTGCGCTCGGAGAGAGCGAGAAGATCGGCGCGCAGCGCGCCACCATGAAGACTCCCGCGGTGACCATGGTCGCCGCATGGATCAATGCGCTGACCGGCGTGGGGCCTTCCATGGCATCAGGGAGCCAGACATAGAGCGGAAGCTGAGCGGATTTGCCCATCGCTCCCACAAACAAGAGCAAAGATATTACGGTAATGACACTGATCTCCGACCCGAAGAGCAGATAATTGAAGTTGGCAGCCGGGTCGGCAACGGCCTTGAAGACCTCGGAAAAGTTCAGGGTGCCGTAAGTGGCAAAGATCAGGAGCATCCCGAGCAGGAAGCCGAAGTCGCCCACGCGGTTCACAACAAAGGCCTTGATGCCTGCGTCGGATGCCGTTTTCTTTTCATACCAGAAGCCGATGAGCAGGTACGAGCAAAGGCCGACCCCTTCCCAGCCCACGAACATGAGCAGGAAGCTGTTCGCCATGACCAGCACCAGCATGAAGAAGGTGAAGAGCGCCAGATAGGAGAAGAACCGGGCAAAACCTTTATCGCCGTGCATATATCCAACGGAGTAGATGTGGATCAGCGAGCTCAGTGTCGTCACGACCAGGAGCATGACCACGGTCAACTGGTCGATCTGCAGCCCCACGTTCACCGAGAGTTTCCCGATGGAGATCCAGGAGTAGAGGTTCTCGTTGATGATTGTCCCGCCAAGCACGTCGAAGAAGGCGAGCACGGAAAGTGCGAACGCGCCGACCACGCCGGCAATGGCGAAGTACGCTGCCCTCTCCTTCAGGAATTTCCCGAACAGCCCGGCGATCAGGAAGCCGGCGAAGGGCAGTAGCGGTATCAGTGCATATCTAAGCATATTCGTCCCTCGATGGATAAATCCTAAATTCTAATATCGAAATCCGAGATAACCTGCAAAATCCCAATTCACAATGCTGCTGTCTTTTTTATTTACTATTGAGGGCTTCGTAATTCGGTTTTCTACTTTGCCGTACACTATCCCTTCATGATGTTGAAATCATCCACATAGATACTTCCACGGTTGCGGGCCAGCAGAATGATGATCGCCAGCGCCACCGCAGCTTCGGCGGCGGCCACGGTGATGACAAAGATAACGAAGATCTGGCCCGTCAGTGTCTGCAGGTAATGGGAGAACGCGACCAGGTTGATGTTCGCTGCGTTCAGCATGAGCTCGATGGACATGAGGACGATGAACACATTGCGGCGTGTCAGCACACCGATGACACCGATGGTGAACAACCCGGCGCTCAGCAGGATATACCAGGACAAGGGGATCATGAAAACCTCCGGTTTCCATTGCGGAATGATGATCGCGGAATGCGTATTGAGATGCAACAACCAATCTACAATCCGAGATCCGAAATCCGCAATGTATTTACTTATTCATTTGTTTTCTTCTTTGCCAGCATCACGGCGCCCACAAGCCCGACCAGCAGGATGATGGACGCTACTTCGAACGGCACCAGGTAGTTCGTATAGAGTTCCATGCCAAGGGCGCCGACGCCGGAAGCCGATTCTGCTCGCATGGGATGACCTGCATCTGCAGGAAACCTGCCCTGAAGGATCAGCAACCCGAGCTCACCGGCGATCAATACGCCGAAGCCGATGAGCCAGGGCCAGAAGCGGTTTGCGCGCAGTGCCGTAACCTCGCGGTCCACGCTCAAGAGCATTACCACAAAAAGGTACAGAATCAGGATGGCCCCGGCATACACGATAAGCTGCACCGCTGCCAGGAACTCGGCGTTTAGCAGCACAAAGACCCCCGCGATATGGAAGAAGAGCAGGAGCATGTACATCACGCTATGAATGGGGTTCTTCCGGGTGACCGTGAGGACCGCTGAGATGAGTATCACTGCGGCAAAATACAGGAAGATCAGTTTATGCACCATTACTTCTTTACCGCCTTTCCGCCCATGTAGTGGTCGCCCACGTCGACAAGACGCTCCTTGGTGTAGAACGCATCTTTCCGGTCATAGCAGGCAAGCTCGAACTCGGGCGTCATGAGGATCGCCGAAACCGGGCACGCATCGATGCAGAAACCGCAGAACACGCACCGGAGCAGGTCGAGCTCATAGGAGTTTATCAGCTTCTCGTGATTGGGTCCTTCAGACGTCACGACCGTTATGGCCTTGGAAGGACAGACGGCCTCGCAGAGACCGCAGCCGATGCATGCTGCCGCGCCTTTTTCATCGCGCCGCATGGCATGGAGCCCGCGCGACCCGGCGATGGGTTTGCGTTTGAAGGTCGGGTATTGGCGCGTATCGGCGTAGGGATTCTTGCGCCACAGCCCGAACAAGCGACTTCCACTTTGAATAGTCAGCATGGTCTTGAGCGTCACCCACATACCTTGGGCTATTTCGATCAGAAATATCGTCTTGATCAGTTGCTTGACTTTGCTCATCGTCGTAAACTCCTTACTCTAAACCCTTTACTCCGAACGTAATTACAGCCAGCCCAACTGCTTCATGCCAGCAGTCAGCAGCATCGTGCCGAGCGACAGCGGCAGCATGATCTTCCAGGCGATCTTCATGAGCTGATCATAGCGGTACCGGGGAAGCGTAGCCCGAAGCCAGATGTAAATAAAGATGAAGAAGTACAGTTTACCCAGCAGCCAGAGCGTCGGAGGAAGTGCTGCGAACACCCGGTTAAGGAACGTAATCGAGGTGAGATGACCAAACCACGTATTGGGAAGGATTTGTACCGGAAGCCAGCCGCCCAGGAACATGATGCTCGCCAGGAGCGACACGACGATCATGTTCGTGTACTCCGCCATGAAAAAGAGGCTGTACCGGATGCCGCTGTACTCGGTGAAGTAGCCGGCGACCAGCTCGCTCTCCGCTTCCGGCAGATCGAAAGGCACGCGGTTCGTTTCGGCAATGCCTGAAAAGAGATAGAGGAAGAACGCCACCGGCCCGACCGGCAGTGCAATGATGAACCACTTGCCGCTCTGGGCATTCACGATGTCCGAAAGGTTCAGCGACCCGGCAAGGAGCACGACGGTGAGAATCGCAAAGGCCATGGGGATCTCGTAGCTGATCATCTGGGCCGCGGACCGGAACCCGCCCATGAGTGAGTACTTGTTGTTCGACGCCCAGCCGGACATGATGACACCGTAGGTGCCGACGCTGGCGAAGGCGAGGACAAAAAGGATCCCCACGTTCAGGTTCGACACCCAGAGCGGGACCGTGTGGGACAGGATGCCGTAAAAGTCCGTTGGCGGACCGAAGGGGATCACGACCATGGAGCCGAATGCCATGATCACCATGATGATCGGCGCGGCGATGAAGACCCATTTGTCGGCCTTGGCCGGAATGATGTCCTCTTTCATGATGAGCTTCACTGCATCAGCGATCGGCTGCAGGATCCCATGCCAGCCGGTCCGCATCGGGCCCAGGCGTCCCTGCATATGTGCAAGCACCTTGCGCTCCAGAAGCTGCAGATACACGGAGTTGGCAAGAATGAAGGCCAACAGAACTCCGATGGGAATGACCAGGGTATAGATGATGCTGAGCACCAGGTTCAGATCAGGCATGTTCCGCTCCTACGCTTCGATCTTAATATGTTTGATGGTCCCGATCTCGTGGGACCGGGTGATCGTCATCCCGGATGAGAACATCTGTTTCTCTGCCGTGATCACTTCCTTTTTCATGATGTTGTCGGATGCCAGAGACAGGTCAGCGTCCGTTCCGGCAAGAGGCGACTTTTCACGCGGCCAGCAGGCGCCGACGGAAAGCTCGGAATACAACGGTACGATCGACCGGATCTCGGAGGTAATGTCCCGCACCGAGCCGTAGGTCAGTGCCCCCCCCATTTTTTTAGCAACATCCGCGAGGATCTCCCAATCCGGTCGTGATTCACCGAACGGTTCCTCAGCGCGGTTGACCTGCTGGAGACGGCGCTCCAGGTTCGTGAAGGTGCCGCTCTTTTCCGCATAACTTGCCGCCGGCAGCACAACATCGGCCATCTGCGCCGTCTCGGTCATGAAAATATCCTGCACCACAAGGAAGTCGAGCTTCGCGAACACCGGCTTGAGGCCCGGGTCACTCGCGATCGGATCGTCGCCCATGACATAGAGGGCATGCAGTTTACCTGCGGCCATCGCGTCGACCATTTCCACCGCATTTTTACCAGCCGCCCCAGGCAGGATCGCGTTCCAGGCACCGGCAAGCGATGCGGTCGTATCAGCATCCACCTTCCGGTATCCGGGATAATAATTAGGAAGGACGCCCATATCGAGTGCACCTTGGAAATTGCTGCGCCGGACGATGGGATAATAGGTGACGTTCTTCAGAAGGCCGGCGATTTCCTTGACATTGCGGAATCCCGCGTCCGTAAGCTTGGAGGGCACGATGACCGCTACACTCCCGGCCTTTTTCAGAACTGCGGCAGCCTCAAGTGCCTCTTTGCCGCCCTGGCCGGCCGACAATGATTTAACTAGATCGGCAAGCCCCGCTTCGGTGCTCTGCGGAATCACGACCGATGCGAGCTTATTGAATTTATTGATCCCGTCATTCACCAGGACCAGCGTGCGGGCCTTCCGGTTGACGGCGCGGACGATCTCGATGCCCGTAAGCGGGTTGATATCGCCCACTTCCTTGTCGAGCACCAGGATGACCTCACTGTTGCTCATCTGGCCGAGCTCGCCGCTGAAGAAGGCTGAATCGAGCCCTTTCGGGGCCTTGAGCCTTGCCAGCAGGTCCACGTTGTTCGTGCCCACAACGGTGCGCATGAACTTCTGGAACACATAGTGGTCCTCGTTCGTGGTCCGGACGGAACCGAGGCCGCCGATGCTGTCAGCCCCGCTCTTCCCCTTGATCACGTTCAGGTTCGTCGCCACCATTGCAAGCGCCTCGTCCCAGGTGCAGTCTACGAGCTCATTGCCCACGCGCATCTTCGGCGTGGTAAGCCGCTCCGGGGAATGGACCGCGTCCCAGCCGAAGCGTCCCTTGGCGCAGAGATAATTGTCTTTTCCCGGGCTTACGCGTATGATCCTGTTTTCCCGGGTCTCGAGCGTGGTAGTGCAGCCGCAGCCGCAGTAGTTGCAGACGG
>JBGQDI010000042.1:0-15303 GCA_041495765.1 Nitrospirota bacterium | reverse complement strand
CGCTGTCTGGTCGCCGCTGGTGGTCGGCACGGTCAGCCGGGTCAACACGTAGCCGCTCGTGTCGACGCCGGGCGCCAAATGCAGCCAATACTGGTTGCGCCGCGGGTAGTAGACGCCGACCGCGTTTGGATAGGTGTGCTCCGTCGAGCGCTCGACGAAGAGCGGCCGAAGCGCCGCGGAGAGCAGCACGGTCGTCTCGCCGTCAGTCAGCCACACGCCTTCGCGGCCCACGTACACCACGCCGAGGCCCACCTGCTTCCAGAGCCTGAACAGTTCGGGATACTTGACGATCGTGTCAGCCCGTGCCCAGCTGATATATTTCTTTTTGATGCCCCGTTCGATCAGCAGGTTCGCGATCTTGGTCAGACGGTCCTTGTTCAAAAAGGTCTCGTCATCCACGAAGTAGATGTGCTCTTCCGGCACGTTGGCGATCTCGTCGACCACGTCCTCGGGCTGACGCTGGAGATACTTTCCGCGCATCAGGTAGTGGACCACGCAGAAGGAGCAGGAGTAAGCACAGCCCGTGGATGTGCGCATGCTGGCCATGCGCGGGAACATCGTGTCGAGCTTCTTTTCCGTGGTCGAGGTCCAGACGCAGAAATAACGGGACCGGTCCACCAGTTCTCGGCGCGCCCGCGGGATCTGCTCGACCGGCGGGAATTCCGGCGGCGGGCCCGCGGCCTTCTCCGCGAAATCCGCGGCCCGGGGCGAAAGCACGGCATCGCCGAAGGCCAGGGGTTCGTTGTTCTTGAAACGCCTGATGATCTCGCCGAACACCGTGCCGCCTTCGCCGCGCACGATGAGGTCCAGGCTGTCGCAGTTCACGGTATAGTCCGCCGGGATGATCGTGGCGTGCGTACCGCCAACGATGGTCACGATATTCGGGTCATGCTTCTTGACGAGGCCCGCCAGGGTCTTGACCAGCGCCGACTGGCTGCTGTAGCCGGTGAAGCCCACGATCTGCGGCGCAAAGGTCCGTACTTTTTCCTGGAAGCCAAGGACCGCGTCCTGTTCAAAGCTCAGGTCCTGGATCACCACCTCGTCCCCGTCGGGTACGCCGGCAGCGACCATCTCGAGCTCCAGCGGTTCGAGATGCAGGAACCCCTCCTGCAGTCGTTTGGCAACGAGCAGCTGAGGATTCGGTTTTACGAGTAATATGCGCATTGATTATCCCTTCTTGAAAATAAGTACAAGTCAAAATTCTCTTAGCCACGAAGACACTAAGGCACGAAGAAAGCAATAACGTTGTCAATTATTAAAAAAAACCAGCTTGCATTTCTTAGTGTCTTCGTGCCTTCGTGGCATAATTGATCCCGTCTTTAATACTCCTTGATATTTTTCGGATACTTGCCGTTCCTGACCCAGTAGGCAGCAGCCTTGCCCGCCTGTTCCCCCAGCGCCATGCAGGTGCCCATGACGCGCGTGGAACCGAGCGCTTCATGCGTCACCGATATGCATCTGCCGGCAGTGAGCAGGTTCGTGACCCCGTCAACCATGAGGCACCGGAACGGGATCTCGTAATGCTCTCCCCGCGGCACATAGTGGTAGATCGTGCCCTTTTCCCGGTCCCACAGCTCAATGGGCCAGGCGTTCCTGACCACGCCGTCGGGGAACTTCCTCGCCGCGAGCGCATCTTCTTTCGTCAGGATATAGAGCCCCTTGACCCGTCTGCCTTCGCGCTCCAATACCTTGATCGACGTGATGGCGACATAAGCGTCCTCGAACGCGGGCAGCACCGAGGCCAGGTACCTGACCACGCCATCCGCATCGGCGCGCGCCTTTTCTTCCGACGGTGCCCCGTCGCCGGCAGAGAAGCTCATCTTGCAATAACCTTCATCAGGGGCATCGCCGGCACTGAAGGTCGTGAACCGGACGGACGGAGCGAACATCCCGAGCTTCACTGCCTGCGCAAGATAATAAGGGACTTTGAGGGACAGGCTGTCGTCCACGTTCTTGAGACCCTTCACGTGGACCACGAACCCGGCCAGCTGCCGTTCGGTATCGGGCGAGAGCTCGAAAGGAGCTCCGGCCAGTGCCGCCACCGTACCGCTGCCCGAACAATCGATCACCATTTTCGGAGAAACATCCTGTTTACCGCGCAGGCCGTCTATCGTGACCGCCCTGACCCGGCCTTCTTCCATCACGACCGCGACGGCCTCGTGGCCCCGGAGCGTCGCGATATTGCTCTCGCCGTAGCAGAGCGCCGTGAGCACGGACTGCAGCTGGTCGTACTGGTAGGGCTCAACGTAGACCTGGCCGATCTTTTTGATCGTTGTTCCCGGCGACGCTTTGCGCAAGAGCGCGGTGATCTCGCGCGCAAGCCCCGCGTTCAGCGTTTCCGTCGGTGCCGCTTCAGCATTCAGGTACAGTCCGCAGATATGCTGGAACCGTCCGGCAAAACCGGTCCCGCCGAGGTACCGTTCTTTTTCTACAAGGATGGTCCGTGCGCCGCCCCGCGCCGCAGCAACGGCAGCAGCAGTCCCGGCAACGCCGGCCCCGACGACAAGAACATCACAGGAAGTGGTCATAAAACTCTCATGAGGTCAAGATCCTTCACCGCAGAGGACGTAGAGGAGGTCATTAAAGATATGACGGAGCTATTTTCCAAACGTTTTTCCTGGACAGCGCTTTCTTCCAGTATTTGAATTCCTCTGCGTCCTCTGCGGTAAAAAGCTTTCCGGTCTTAATCGATCTTTGATGACGACCGGAACCCCTTCCGTATCTGCTGATCAAGGAACTGAACTTCCTCGTCCGTCAGCAGTCCGTCCAGGTAGGAAATGACCAGGTTAAGCCGGTTGTTGTAAAAATTGCTGAAGAAGCCGAGTCCCGGCGGCACGGGAACGCGCGGCATATGGAAAAGTTCCGTCACCTTCCGGTCCATGAACAGCGGGTGCTGATAGGAGCTCCTGCCCAGATGGGAGAAGGCGAAAGTGGCCATCTTGCCCTTCATCGGAAGGTGCAGCAGTTTCCCGAGCAGCGGCAGCGGCGCGATGCGGGTCAGCAGGCTTGCTTCGGCAAGGTCTTTGGGAAAGCCCGACTTCACCTGATCGAACATCTGCTGCTTCAGCAAGGTGATGAGCCCCTTGCGATCACCGACAGCTGTCGTCGGGACCTGATAAAAAAGATAGGAAACATAGTTGAAGAACGTCTCCTGCAGCGGGTCCTTGTTTGGCCTCAGATCAAGGGTCACGGGGATGAGGTAGCTTTCGCCAGCGATGTTCCGGCCACGGAAAACCTGGTGCATGCTCTGGATGATGACGGAGAGCAGGTAAGGCGATTCCATGAGATAGCCTGCTTCCTGGTAGGCGCGCTCGTAGAGTGCCGCAGTCTCCAGCTCGCTGAACGACAGGCGGTGATAGCGGTGAAGCCGGTCGTCCCCATCGGGCACCGGCAGGGCTGTCGGGGTCGACCTCGACAGCGCGATGATCCTCCGGTTCACATTCCTGCCTGCCAGGAACTTCTTCGACCACTGCGTAAGCTCCATGGACGAGGCAAAAGTGATGTCCCCGGTCTTCGGATCTCCACCGTTGTTCAGGCGCTGCTGAAAGAGGTTCATCAACAGTTCGGCGCCCCGTGCGTCGAAAATGCGATGGTCGAAGGTCAGGGAGAGAGCGCTGTGTTCACGACTGGTGAAGAGCTGGAACGCAAGATGGTCCTGCTCGTCAGCGAAGGGCCGGTTGACGCTCTTTTCCAGATAGGGCTGCAGCATCTGCCAGGACGAAGCGTCATCCACGTCATGCGCCGCCAGGAAAACCTCGCGTTCGCTTTTCGCGGGTATGGACCAGTAGGGCGTCAGCTTGAAGTCCCGGGCTACGGACCCTTCCAGCACGGGGAACAGCTTCAGGAAACGGTTCAGGCTTGTCCGGACCTCGTGCTCATCGAGCGGGGCACTGAAGAGCAGAACGATCTGCGACAGGTTCCCTGCGCAGGTCCGGTCCTTCATCATGTGGTCCATCGTATTGATGACCCAGTCGGAGCCCGATAGGTAGCGCTTGCGTTTCGATAAGAGCATACGTGTCCCGAGCTATCGCGATCTGCTGATGAACGACGCCAGCGTATGGATGGTCTCGAAGTCCTTTTTGGTCAGGTCCGACGCTATCAGCTGCAGTTGGAAGGTCTTTTCGATGAAGACCAGGATCTCGACAAAACCGAGAGAATCGATGCCCAGCTCCTGGAACGGCGTGTCGGGTCCGGTGGACGCAACGTCCCGGTT
Organism: Nitrospirota bacterium; assembly: GCA_041495765.1. Classification (GTDB taxonomy): domain Bacteria; phylum Nitrospirota; class UBA9217; order UBA9217; family UBA9217; genus GWC2-56-14. The sequence goes on along the minus strand of JBGQDI010000042.1, from coordinate 11,090 downwards.
CGTGATGGATGCCACCAGTTCGGTCAATTTTTGCTCTATTTCCTGTACCGTCGCCATATCAACCTCGGGGAACACGTGATGTATTGGATGCCAGCGAGGTCCTGAACCTGCTGCTCGAAGCTTTTTACCATTATAAAAACACTGAATTATATCTGATGGTCTGCATTAATTCAATAGAAAACGGGCGGAAAACGCCCCATTTAGAACCGCGGACAGATCCTGCAGGCCTCAGGCGGCTCGGGCCCGGTCATTCGCCGCCGGTGGCCCTGCATCACTGTTCCGTTCCAGATCGCATCGAGCGGCAGGTCCAGCAGATTGCCCAGCGGTACCCCGGGCTGGCAATCGCAGAGCGTTGCTTCACCGGTCACGCTCACCGGCATGGTCTGCCAGGGGGAACAACACCACGTGCGTTCCCGGGAACGGGCTGCAAGCGACTCCGGCGGCAGGAGCAGATATTTTTCATATCTTTTGGCAAGGCCGAACTCCTCCAGCCCGCGTACCGACAGTACGGGCAGCTGTTTTCTAAAGGCCCCTGCCACCCCTTTCCTGACCAGACCCCTGATCCGGTCATCGGCGCTGTGCCAGAGGGAATCCTTTACGTTCTCTTTGAAATTGAGGTCTGTCAGCATGACCACATGAACGCCGAGGCCGGCGATCAGGCCCATCAGTTCTGCAAGGTGCCCGATGGTGTCCATGGACACGGCCGAGAAGACCGATGTTGCGACAGGCCGCGTCGTCCGGGATAGTTCGAGAAAGACCTTGATATTATCGATCACCCGTGCAAGGTCCGTTCCCGGCCTCACCCGTGATGCGATGTCCTGATCGGCGCCGTCGATGCTGAAGGTTATGGAATCGAGCCCCGCATCCAAGAGCTTCCGTGACAGTGTGCGGTCCAGCAGCATGCCGTTCGTGACGAGCGCCGTTCTCCGTCCTTCCGCCGAAGCCAGTGCAATGAATTCCGCCACCTGGGGATGGAGGAGCGTCTCTCCCAGACCGACCAGGGTGATCCGGCAGGCATGAGGCAGGAGGCCCAATACGCGGACGAAGGTCTCCCGGGACATGTCGGCACCTTTCGCTCCCGAGGCCGTGCGCGCGCAATAAGTGCAGCGAAGATTGCAGCGTGTCGTTATTTCGATATTGGCGAATACCGGCTCGACACCGGCGACCGGACCGAGGGAGGGAGGAACACCGGCAACGGAACATCCGCTGGGACAGCGGACAATATGGCTGCGGCTTGACGGCGAGCGGGACAGGAACCGTCCGATCTCGGGCTCTGCCGATGTTATGGCATCGAGCGTCTGTCCCTCTGCCTGCTCAAGGACGACCGCCTGATCGTTGATCGCCCGCAGGATGATATCGATCGAGAGCGCGTTCTGCGCACCCTGAAACAAATCGTGCCCTGCCCCGGGGATGACGACAGTGCGCAGCGCTCCCGTAAAACAGCCCTGCTCCCAGAGCCGGGCCTCGCGAAGGGGGACGAGTTGGTCCTCTGCTCCATGGATCAGCAGGACGGGAAAAGAAGAACGGCATTGCTTCGCCCCGACGGAATTGATCAGAGAGACCATGGCCGCCACCGACACGAAGGGGATCTCGCCCTTTTCCTTCCGGTGCTTCCCCCAACGTTCGAGCGAGGCGGCGGAGATCTGTTTGGGGACCGAGGCGAGGATAAGCAGGTCGGGAACGAACTGCAGCTGCTCCAGCGCGGCAAGTGCAATGGTGCCGCCCGTGGAATGACCCAGAACGATCACCTGCCGTCCTTCACGCGCCCGGGCAGTGATGGCAGCGGAGACCGCATGGACGAACGCGGCCTGGTCGAATGAGGGGGGTTGTTCGTGGCCCGGTCCATGGCCGGGAAGACAGACGCTGGCCACCGCATCGGGTCCGTAGTGTTCAGCAAGCTTCATGGTAAGGGGGGAAAGTGTAGCAGGTGATCCGGAATAGCCGTGCACCAGGACGATGCCGGGCTGCATGCTAAAACTCCTCGAGTGAATCAGCGAGCGCCTGAGCGCCGCCGTAGCGCCTGATGACCTCCCGCGTTTCGGCCAGGCGGCCTTTGATCTGCGGATGCAGCACCAGGCTGCTGATCTTTGCACCGATCTCGGCATCGGTCATGCGCTCAAGCGCGTTCAGATATACGGTGGAGTTCCCCTGGAAGGGCTCGGCCGATACCAGCCGTTTACCGCAGCCCAGACGTTCGAGGCAGAGGCCGTTATGGGCCTGCTCGGGCTGGAAGGGCATGACCAGCACCGGGACGCCTTCCTGCAACGCCTCGAAGACCGTCATCTGGCCGCCATGGGTGACTAGCAGGGCCGCATGGGGAAGGATCCGGTGGAGCGGTGCGAAAGCACAGGTGGTGACCCGGGGTTCCTTCGGCAGGATCGATAAAAGCTCCGGCTGTCCGCCTGCGGCAAGCAGTACGCGGTATCCCATGTCGAGCAGTACCGTGATGATCCGCTTGACCGTGCCCAGACACGTCGTGCAGGTGCCGAAGGCTACCACGGCAAGCGGACCGCCTCCCTGGTTGAGAACACCGGTGTCGACGCTGTCGTAGGGCCAGTTGTTCCAGGCGAGCGGTCCCACGTGGATAAGGTCACGCTGCTGCGGCAGCGGCGCGAACTCGGGAAAGTCCCAGAGAAAAGTACGTTCGCCCTTGAGCATGTGACGGATATCGCCCTTGCTCCTGGGCAGGCCGACCGCCGGCAATGCGGCGCCGAGCCGTGCCCCGGCATACCGGAAAAAACCGTCCAGAATGATCCGCTGGACCTCTCTGCCCTGCTCGCCTTCAGCGAACCCCATGACCTCCGGGGAATCGGGGATCATGCAGCCGCAGATCAGTGAATCATAGGGCACGCCGGCGATCCGGGCCGAGGAGCTGAGCGTGAACCTGAACACGCCGACTACGCGATCAGGCTGGTAGGCCCTGAGCAGCCGGACCTCTTCGTTGATGCAGTCCGTTATCAGCCGCGGCTGCCGGAACCATTCCACCGAAGGGAATCCTGACTCATCCGTCTCTTGAATATCGGGCAGGACAAAGTGTTCGAGCGACTGTTTCTGCAGGAACCGGGAATGCTTTCTGCTCACGGCAATGCGCACCTCGTGGCCGCGTGCGGTCAGGACATCTCCCACGGCCAGGCATTTGACCACGTGCGACAGCGAGTTGTTGCCGGGCATGAGCAGATATTTATTCTTGATGGACATTCTGTTGTCTTTCCGGTACGCATCAGCAAAACGCGGTAGTAATGCGTTTATCTGCGCAGCAACAGGACCGAGCGCTCCGCATAACAATTGATCCCGATACAACGGACCGAGGTCACGGGCCCCGTCTCCGCTCCCGTCAGCAGCTTGATGCGATGAGGGTTGTCCTGCACCGGCGCTGCATAGCGCACCTGCCGCTGCAGCATCAGGGCTCCCGCCGCCATGTTGAAGGCGCTCCCGATCATCATGCTGCCGAAGAGCGGCGAATAGGCCGCCGTCGGTACCTCCGTTGACAAGGACGGGAGGTAGGCCGATTCATCAGGCAGCATGCCGTCGGCATCGATGATATTGATGTCGGCCGGCCGGTCGCGTTCAGGGTCTTCACCGGTATGGACCGCATCGACGCTGCAGTAGGTGTCCCCGCCATGATCGTTGGAAAGCAGGAAGAATGCAGCGCCTTCGCCCGGGACCTGGCAGGTGGGGTTAAAGGTGAACGGCCTGATCTTCCCGTCCTTTGCCGTGGTCAACTTGAAGTCGGCGACATATCCCAGCACATCGCCGTACTGGTCCACGCCGCCGGCCAGCACATAATCGCAGCGCCCCTGATCGAGCCAGGCCTGCGCCAGCTGAAGGCCGGACTGGAAGGAGAACTGGAACTGGGTGATGGTCATGGTAGGGCCTTTAATGTCGAGCGACATGGCGATGTAAGAGGCCGCTGCATTATGGACCGAGTTTGAGAACGTGGTCGGCGAAACGGCAGCATCGCCGTGGTCCAGGATATCGTCGAGGAAATTGAACGTGGTCACGTGGGGCCCGAAAGCCGTTGCCAGGATGATACCCACTTTTTTCTGCGCCAGGTCCCTGACCCCGCTGTCGGCAACAGCGTCGGCTGCCGCAAGCACGGACATCTTGCTCACGGCATCGGAGCGGCGGATCTTCTTGAGCAGCGATTTATCGGGCAAGCCCGCGAAATCGACGAGGTAGGCAGGATAGGAACCTCCGGGAATATGCGGCGTTGCGACCATGCCCGGCCCCTTCCATCCCCGCTGCAATGCTTTTTCCAGAGCATTGATCCCCTGCCCCTCGGAGCAGACCATGCCGATGCCGGCGATCTTCATGAGCCTGCCTCCCGGCCGATAACAATGGCGGCATTGGTGCCGCCGAAGGCCAATGACGTGGATACGGCGTAGCGAGCGGTGATCACGGTCCTTTCCTTGACCGGCGCAAGGGGAATGGCTTCATCCCTGTTCACAAAACCGGCGCTGGCAGGTATCCAGCCTTCGCGGAGACCCAGCGCGGTGAATACCGCCTCGATCCCGCCGGCTGCGCCGAGCGTATGTCCCGTCAGCCCCTTGGTCGAAAGCATCTTGAGTCCGGGCCCGAAGACCTGGGCCAGCGTCGTTCCCTCCACCTGATCGTTGTCGTGCGTACCCGTGCCGTGAGCGTTGACGAAGCCGACAGCGGACGGTCCGATGCCGGCCTCCGCCAGTGCAGCGGCAAGCGCCGCCTTCAACCCCACGCCTTCGGGGCTGGGTGCGGTGAGGTGATAGGCGTCGCTGGAAGAACCGTACCCGGCAAGCATAAGGCCTGCTGATACTCCCCGCCTGCGAGCCGTTTCCCGCGTTTCCAGGACCAGCACGCCCGCGCCCTCGCCCAGGTTCAGCCCCTTGCGATCGCGGTCAAAGGGTGCGCAGAGCCCCGGATTGGCGATGCCGAGGGAATTGAATCCGCAATAAGGCACGTGGTTCAGTTCATCGGCCCCGCCGGCAATGGCAATGTCGCAGAGGCCGCTCTTGAGCCAGGACAGTGCAATGCCGATGGCATCGGTCCCGGAAGAACAAGCGTTCACCACGGAGGCCTGCGGCCCCCGCGCTCCGAGCTTGCGCGCAATAAACTCGGCAAGGTTCCCCTTCAGGAACCTGTCCACCGAGGTCATCGGCGCGGCACCGCTCTCGCGGTATGACTTGTAGAACTGCAACGCATTCAACTGGCTTGCCACGGTCGTTCCCATGCAGATCCCCACACGGAACGTTGACAGGTCACCAAGACGCGCTTCCTGCAAGGCCTGGTCCACTGCAACCAGCGCAAGGCTCAGCGTACGCAACCCATCCAGATAGTATGAGGCCGGCAATTGCCGCACCTCGAACGCGGGAGATGTCAGTATCGTGGGAAAGAGGGTCACCGGACCTGCGTTCCTCGTTCCTTCTTTAAAGCACTGAAGCGTCGTGGCAGCATTGTTCCCTGCAGCCGAGATCACGCCGATGCCCGTTATCAACACAGAAGATATCTCCATACCTTACCTTTTACTTAACCCTGACAAGCAGGTACCTAAGGATGTTTTTAGCCGCAAATTTATGCGAATGAATGCTAAACAAAAAATCGATATCCGTGACTCTAAATTTCAATTCGCGTCAATTCGTGTTCATTCGCGGTTCACTCGGTGAAGTATTCTCACCAGTTCGAGACGAATCTTATTCGTAACTGACTAAGGCTCGTGTTCGATCCTTATCCGCCTTTATCCGACGTTCATCCGATTCTTCCGTGTCGCTTAGAAGCGCCTACTTTTGGCCAATGAATTTCTTGAGCTCTACGGCTTTTTCCCCTGAACTGCGGTGAGGTCCGGAATGCCCAGCAGGTCAAGCGCCTTGTCGACGGTCACGATCTGCATGCCGGGGTACTTGGTGCGTACATACCTGATCAACTCCGAGATCTCCGCCCGCTGGTCATAGACGACCTTGCTGAGGCGGGCGACGGCTCCGCTCGATACGCCCGTGACCCGGTCTCCCGGCTGCGGCGTCCCGGTCAGCGGGATAAAATGAACGTATCCTGCCGACAGGAACCATCGGTCCCGCAGATGCCGCCCCCTCGCTCCCGAGGGGCTAAAGAGGAGCTGCTCGCCTGCTGCGAAGGTGCCGGTCTCATTGGTCAGGGTGACCTTTACGTCTATCTGGTGGCCATGAATGATGAGCCAGTCGCGTTCTGCATAGGCCTGGTCCACCCGGGCCTGCATCGAAGAGAGCCCCAGTTTCTTGTTCGAAACAGAACGCAGATCGTATTGTTCGAGCACGTCACGGTTAAAGGTGTCCATCCCTCCCCGCGCGGACCGGTAATATTTCCGGGCGATGGACCGGATCATCTCGCTGCTCTTATTATAGGGGTAAACGAAGTTCTTGACCGTCACGCCCATGCCTTCAAGGATCGTTTTGGACCGGAACAGCTCATCCTCCACCTGGGCAGGTGAAAGGGAACGCAGGTTCCGGTGAGAGGCCGTGTGCCCCATGATCTCCCAGCCTGCGTCCCGGAGGCCGATGATCTGGGCAGGCTCCAGGAATCCCGGACGGTCGATCAGGTCGGTGGCAATGGCCGAGCAGGCGACCACACCCTGTTCGGCAAAAACCTCCCGTGCCACCAGGTAATCGGTATCGAACCCGTCATCGAACACAAAGGACACCAGCGGAACGGCCGGTGCCGGAACGACGTCTTCCCGGGGGCTCATACTGCTGCAGGCGGTAAGAAAAAGCGCCGGCAGCAGCAGAGCGATCAGCATCCCTCTGCAGCCCGAAGACCGTGGGTCAGGATGGTTTTTTTCTGTTCTCATACACAAAATTGGCGATGGTATTGATGGAATAGAAGATCTCTTTCCCCTCGTCCATGTTCTTCACTTCCATGCCGAAGTTGCGCTGCAGCAGCACGACGATCTCGACGGCGTCGAGGGAATCGAGCCCCAGCCCCTCGCCGAACAGGACCTCGTCATCCTTGATGTCCGCCGGATCGATATCCTCCAGCGACAGATCGCGCACGATCATTTCCTTGAGGTCCTTGCGGATCGCTGCCAGTTCCTGTTCCTTGTTCATCTCCATCGTTCTCTCCTTGCCGATAAAAAATGTGTTTCCTGTCAATCGTTCCCCTGCCACATGTCGCGGAACACGAACCACTGGTAGGGATAATGAACTGCATAGTTTTCCAGGATGCTGGCAAATTCCTGTACGCATGCACGGACTTCCGCACTTTTTTTGCCCCGCACTCCCGTTGGCGGGGCGATGACCTGCGAAACGTCGGTCACATACTGTTTTAGCCCGACCTTTGCCGAGAGCAGTACGGCCACGGGACAGCGGGCCGCTGCCGCGATGCTGAAGGCCCCGTAGGGGAACTGGACGTTCCCGCCCAGCAGGGACGCTTCCATGGATGCATATCCGTAGGTGCGGTCGCCCATGATGGACACGATGCCGCCCTCGCTGATCGCTTTCAACGCCTCGACCACACCGCCCAGTGAACCGTCCGTATACAGGATGCGGACCGCGTCCTGCTCACCGCCGATGTTCAGTGTTTCCTTCACCGCCGCGTTGTCCTCGGGACGCATCATGAGGTACACGGTCCGGTTCAGTTTTCTGAGCGCCGTGGTCGCGATCTGCCAGTTACCCACGTGAGCGGTCAGGAGGATCATCCCCTTTTTTCCGTCGGCCAGATGCTCCTTGATCTTTTCGTAGCCTACCAGGCCGAGACCGATGTCCGTGCCGCCGGCAGCAACGTAATAGCGGTCGACGAGGCTTTTTCCCTGGCTCACGAAGAGCAGGTAAACGTCGAACAGCCGCCGGAGCGCTCCGTGGTCCGGAAAGCGTTTTCTGACATAGGCCAGGCTCGCCGCGACCGCAGCATGGTCGAAAGCCAGATAGTAGAGACTGACGAAGTAGAGCAGGCCGTAGGCTCCCCGCAGGCCGAAGGCCCGTGCCGCCGCGCGGAAGAACCAGAAGCCCAGGCGGTTGCCTCGTTTGCGTTCAACAGCCTTCTTTGGTTCCATTTGCATACCTTATTTTCTGTATCACCGTGGCCGACAGGAATACGGCTGCACCGATCAGCACGGCGAACAGCGGGGCGATGATCAGGGACCCCAGGAACCATTCATACAGCCGTGACGAAAACTGCTCGAACACCGTGGCAAAGGACAGGTCGGTCAGCCAATGGCCGTGTCGCATAAAATAACCGACCTCGATGCAGAGCGCCGGCACCAGGGGCGGCATGGCCAGGTGCTGCACATTGAGGGCCACGATCTTGTTCAGGTTCAGCCGCAGCGACACATAGAGGATCACGAGCGTATGCGCGAACAGGATCGGCAACACCCCCAGGAACAGGCCGATGGCCGCCGACATCGCCAGCCCCTCGGGCGTGGCATTCTCCTGCAGCAGAAGGCGAAGCACCTTGCCTGGATGGCGCAGGAGCGACAGGTCGAAACCCGGCTCCGCCTTCACGAGCTTTCTGTGCGGGAGGGGGAGCAGGCGCCTGCCCACCAGCATGGAATGGATGCCGGTGAGCCGCAGGTTGTCCAAAAAAGGTTTGAAGTGAGAGACCCGTTCTTCGGGCCGGGGATACTTGACCTCGATCGGAACCGTCCGGAGCGCAAGCCCCGCCCAGGCCGCCTTGGCAAGGACCTCCGCCTCAAAATCGTAGCGCTCCCCCCTGAACGCCAGCTGGTTCAAATAGCGGACCGGATAGGCGCGGAACCCGCTCTGACAGTCATCGATCGTCAGGCCGGTCTCGACCTTGAGCCAGAAATTGGCAAAGGACCTTCCGAAACGACTGGACGCCGGGACGTGGTCCGTGGCAAAGTTCCTGCTGCCGATGATGATCGAGGTCCGGTCTTCCTGTAAAGCGGGAAGGAACTTTTCGATGTCCCGCGGATAATGCTGGCCGTCGGCATCGATGGTGATCATGGAGCTGCCGCCCTGCGCTTCGACGTAGCGGGATGCCGTAAGGATCGCCTCGCCCTTGCCGCGGTTCGAGCCGTGCTTCAGAACGACAACGTCCAGACCGGCACAGAGCGCGGCCACGTCGCTGTCCGTACTGCCGTCGTCGACCACCACGACACGGTTCACGATCGACCGGCACTCGGCAACAATGCCCCTCACCGTCTCCCGGTTGTTGAACACGGGAACAACGATCCAGAGCCCATCCTGTGCGGAGGGTTCACTTTGCGGCATTCCGCGCCCTCTCCCGGAGCTTTCTGTTCGGAAGCAGCAGGTCCCACATGGGCCCGGTATAGCCGAGCTTGTGCAGGACCTGGAGGCTGTTGTCCATGGCATCAGGCGGGAACACGCAGTGACGAACGTCGGCGAACGCTTTCGTGAGCGTGTCCTCTAGCCATTTTTTATCGACCATCGGTGAGATGTAGTAGACCGGCTGCAGCAGGCCATCCTCGGGGGCGATCAGTTTTTCCAGGACCGCCAGGCGAGCCAGGGGCGTGTTCGGCAGGATCCGGATGCCCATGAAAATAAAGGCCACGCATTTCTGAAGGCTCAGGATGTTCCTGATCCCTTCGTGCACGGTCTCTTCGTTCTCGCCGGGGCCGCCGAACATGAAGAAATGCGACGTCGCAATGCCGTGGCGCACCAGGAGATCGTTCGTGGCGACGACATCGTCGAAGGTAAAGCTCTTGCCCAGCCGCTTGAGCGTGGTGTCGCAGGCCGCGTCGGTGCCTACCTCGGCTGCGGCGAACCCGGTCTTTTTCATGCGCTCCACGATCTCGTCCGTAAGGCCGCCGGGCTTGATGAACGCGGTCCAGGGCATGGAAACACCCCGCCGTTCCATCTCGCCGATCACGTCGAGATAGGCCCCGTCGTCGTCGTTGAACACGGAATCGACGAAGAAGACGTACTTGGTCTTGTACTGGTCGCGCAGGAGCAGGATATCGTCGACGACCGCTTTCGGGTCCCGCCTCCTGAGCTCCGCACCTTCGAGTACAGGATAGGTGCAGTACACGCATTTATAGGTGCAGCCTCGCTTCGTCTGGATGGAAGCGATATTGCCGCTGTGCAGATAGAACTCCAGGAGCCGTTCGTCATACAGCGCCGCGTTAATGGAAGCACCGGGAAGCTTGGAAGCGGAGCTGATGAGCCGCTCCTGCGGGTAGATGCCCTTCGCCGCATTGTCGGCGAACTCGACCGCCAGGACCTCGCCTTCACCCACGATCCCGTAATCAGCGCCGGTCTCTTCCAGGATCAGGTCGGGGATGAGCGAGAACCCCGCGCCGCCCAGGAGCACTTTCGCCGATGAGACCCCGCGGACCGTGGTCACGAGGTTCTTCACGTTCTGGATGTAGTACTGCTCATGCATGAGGTTGACGTTGTCGATGTTCCGCACGGAGATGCCGACCAGGTCCGGTCCGAACTCCTGCGTTTCCCGGCCGATGGCTTCGAGCGAGGTGTTCTGCTGCAGGAAATCCGCCTGCCGCACCTCGTGTCCGGCCTTTGTCAGCACCGCTGCAATAATGCTCACGCCCAGGGGATAGAGCGGATAAGGCGACAAGGTAACGTTGGCTGATATCAGCAGTATCTTCATCGGACCGTTCCCCCTGCTTCTTCTTTCTGCCACTTCCTGCGCCGGAGACTCGCCCCCTTGTAGGTGCCGTCGGCCTGTTCCTTCTCAATGACCTTGAGGAAGAGCTTGGCCATTCTGAGGTTCTGGCTGGTCTCTTTGTAGAAGGTATCCCAGGCATAATAGTACAGGTCCTGCAGCCGCTCCGCGCTGATCTTTGCCGGCTTATACACGACCTGTCCGCCGGTGTAACGGTTCCAGTCGTTCGAAAGGATCCGGCCTTCCTTCTGGAGCTGCGTACGGACCGGCGTGTGCGGGAAGGGTGTCAGGATCGTGAACTCCGCCAGGTCCAATTTGATCTCCAGCAGGAAATCGACAAGCCGTTTAATATCGTCCTCGTCCTGTTCGTCCATGCCGAGGATGATCGTGCCTTCAACGCCGATGCCGCGCTCCTGCAGGCGTTTCACCCGGTTCCGGATGTGGTCCGAGGTATCGAAGATCGCCTGGTACACGTACCAGCAGCCCGCTTCAGCAGCCAGGTCCAGGATCTCGTTGTCGTCCTTGATGGGGTGGGAGACCCATTTTTT
>JBGQDI010000041.1:0-15333 GCA_041495765.1 Nitrospirota bacterium | reverse complement strand
CGAGAAAGTCCAGTCTTAGCGCATAGTCTGCGTTCCAGCCAATAAAGCGCTCACCCCCTACAGCCTTTTCTTCTCCACCGTACCCAGCTTCTGATCGACTTCCGCCACATAATAGGTCACATGCGTCCGCGGGCTGAGATAATCGTGGACCTCCGGGGGCAGCTGGCCCGGCAGGAGGCTTTGCTCGATCCGGAAGCCCGGCTCCTCCGCCATGTCGAAGATAAGCGCCTCTTTCTTCGGGATGTCCGGGTTGTAGATGATCAGGCTGGGATGGAGCGGGTCTTTCGGGTTCACGGAGAGCACCATGCCGATGATGCCGTTCGAAAGCTTCACGATGGTTCCCGGCGGATACACGCCGAGGCATTGAATGAACATGGCGAGCAGGTCGGCGTCGTACAGCTCCTTGCCGTTGCTGAACATATGCGCCAGCGCGCCGTGGGGCGACATGGAGTGCTGGGGATCGCGGTTGTTGCAGTGGTTATCATAGGAATTCACGATCGAGATGATCTTGGCGTAGAGGGATATCTTCGTGCTGTCGAGCTTCAGGGGATAGCCTTCGCCGTCGTTCTGTTCGTGATGCTGGAACACTGCCTGGAGCGCCTCCGGCGGAAACTTCTCGATCTTCGACAGGATCTCGACGCCGTACTTGGGATGCTGCTGATAGAAGGTCCATTCGGCGCGGGTGAGCGGCGTTTCCTTGTGCAGGATGCTCTTGGGGATTCTGCTTTTACCGATGTCGTGGAATAACGCAGCCAGGCCCAGCACCCGCATCGCTTCGGCATCGAGACCGTGCTCCCTGCCGAGCATCATGGAGAGCACCGAGACGTTAAGGGAATGGAAGAAGACGTTCTCCTTGCCGAACTTCGTGTTCATGAGCTGGACGGCCGATTCCTTTTCGGGCATGAGCGATTCGACCAGGGTCTTCATGAGCTGGTCCGATTCCTCGAAGGCCTCCTGGGACCCTGCCTCGATGTCCCGCATGACGCCCTTCACGGCGCTCACGCTCTTCTGGAACTTCCGCTCGCACTGTTCGTCCTTCTCGCGCCGCTTTGTGAGCCGCGCGATCCGCTCGCGTTTGACCTCCAGGAGCTTCTTCATGTCAGGAGCATCCTGAGGCGCCGGTTCCTGACAGACCTCCTGCTTCCGGTCCGGCTGCGCCGCCTGCTGCTGGGAAAGCGGGAGAATATCGCTTTTTTCAGGGATGCAGATCACTTCGCAGAGACCGAGCCTTTTCAGGATGCTGATCTGCTCGGGCTTGGTGATCTTGAAACTGCTGAAGAGGAAAGGGTGATCGAACCAGCCCGTGTTCTCGAGACGAATGAATACCCCCTCGCGGAGCTGGTCTACATGGACCTTGTATTCAGGCATACCAGGGACCCCTTCTTTGTACGATCACGGAAGCAACGGCGGATACGATGTCAGTATAGCAGAAAGGGCCGCTTCTGTGAACGGGCCCGATGGATCGGGGCTATGCCTGTGCCGGCGGCGCCTGGTCCTTGTTCCCGTCAAGCGGCAGAGTGAAAGTAAACACGCTCCCTTTGCCCTGCTCGCTCGCTGCCCAGATCCTTCCGCCGTGATATTCGACGATCTGGCGGGCGATGGCGAGGCCCAGCCCGGTCCCCTCGATCGAGGCTGAGAGCTCGTCGCGGGAACGCTGGAACTTTTCGAAGATAAGCTCCAGGTCAGGTGCCGGGATGCCCATGCCGCTGTCGGCGACTTCGACAACGATCTGCGGACAGGGCACGGACCCCTGACGCAGGGTGACGCCGATCGTTCCCCCGACCGGCGTGAACTTGACGGCGTTGGACAGCAGATTGGTCACGACCTGCACGAGACGGTCGCGGTCAGCCGCGATGCCGGGCAGAGACGGGCCCGCGGATATCGTCACCTGGAGCCCCTTGTTCTCGAAGATCACGCCCATGCCGGCGACGACGTCGCGGACCAGGTCTTCGATGGCAACGGGTTCCTTCTTCCATTTCATGGCGCCCGATTCGATCCTCGCCAGATCGAGCAGGTCGGAGATGAGGCGCGCGAGGCGGTCGGTCTCGATGTTGATGGTGCTCATGAGCTTCTTTTTCTGCTCCTCGGGCATGGCAGGCTTCATGATGAGCAGCTCGACGAAGGCCTTGATGGTCGTGAGCGGGGTGCGCAGTTCATGGGACACTACGGAAATAAAATCGGACTTCATCTTGTCCATTGCCTGCAGCTTCTCGTTCGCTTCCCGGAGCTGAACGATGAACTGTTCCCGCTCTTCCTCGGCCCGCTTGCGCTCGGTCGCATCTCCTGCAACGCAGACGCTGGCCAGGGGTTCTCCGATGGGGCTTCGCATGGTCGAGATCGACAGGTCGAGGATATGGCGCGGGCCGCCCGGCGGCTCATAGATGATCTCGCTGTTCCGGACCGTTCCGCTTTTGCTGATCGATTCCAGTTGTTCGGCAAAGGCGATGGTCTTTCCGATCGAGCTCTCCGTGGGCTTTTTCCCCACGAGCTCTTCCGCCCGGCAGTTGAAAAGATCGCAGGTGGCCGGATTGACCAGTTTGATGACGCCGTCAGGGTCGAGTACGATGAGCGCATCGTTCATGGTGTCGATGATCTGGCGGGCGGCAAAGGCCGGCGTAATTGCCATGAACCGGTAATGCTGTATGGAGCGGGCCGACATGACGATGAAGACGGCGACCGGCAGATACCCGACGGGGTACCACGAGACCCCGAAGGAAGACAGGAAGTCGACCGTGGACAGGTATCCGATGGAGAATATGATCAATAGTGACCTGGCCCGCATCTGCAGGGCAGACCCCGGCATGGCCTTGCGGTAGGCGGCCACGAAGAGGCGCAGCGAAAGGATCATGATACCGGCGAAATAGAGGATGAAAGGTATGCTGGTGACGCTCGATCGGGGATAGTATCCCCAGGAATAGCGATAGAGGGAACCGAACTGGATATCGGTCGTCAGGATGGCCACGCTGGAAATGAAGCTGGCGACCCAGAAGGCCAGGACGCGCTTTCTGCCCGTTTCATAATCCTGCACGATCAACACGCTGAAGTTGTAGACCGCGGCGGGAATGAACGCGATGCCCACGTACGCCGCCTTGGCCCACCACGTGGCGAGATGGGGGTCGATGGCGCTGTACATCCAGGCGAAGCCGAAAAGCCAGACCCCCATGCTGAAGGTCAGCACGAAGTAGACCACGCTCAGCTGCGACCCCTGCTCCCGGATCACTGCGTAGACACCGAGCACGAAAAGCCCCAGCGCAACGAGCAGCGTCTGCAGCGTCAGCGGGTTGAACAGGTAGGGCGTATTGTCATACAAATAGTGCAGCATCTCTTCCTTATGGAGTCGACTCATGCATATGCGTTCTAATGCCCTGACGGATCTGCACTGATCTGCCCCTCACTTTTTCCCCTCTCCCCCTCGAGGGAGAGGGCTAGGGTGAGGGGGATGTTCCTCGATGGAGTACTTGATCCGTTCCTTACTTTTTATCCTCTCCCCTCGTGGGAGAGGGTAGGGTGAGGGGGAACTAGCGGTTTTTCCGTCATTTCCCCGGTTCGCTCTGATTCTTCAAGCTCCGCTGGTATTCGTCGTAACTTTTCTGTTCCGGACAGGCGGCGCCGGGACGCTGCTGACAGTCCATCTGCGCTTTGTTCTGCATGGATTCGTAGGCTGACCGCTTTGCCATTTCGCTGCTGCAGCCGAATGTGAGCAATAAGATCGCTAAACAGGTTCCCGGGAAGATACGTTTCATGATCGCTCCTTCAACAACCTTCTGGATGCCGAATCTGGTCTGGCATGACGAATGTTTTTTATATTGTTAACGTCAAAACGTCCCCCCTCACCCCAACCCTCTCCCCGCTGGGGAGAGGATGAAAGATGCCGGTTCCACAGGAGTGATTCTTTCCTCGTGCATCACGGGAACTCTTCATAATAATCCAGGTCCTTATGGAACGTTTCTTCAAGGAAGGACAGGGCGACGAACGCGGCAAACGCGCAGATGGCGCCCACGGCGAGTGCGCCGCCTTCCAAACCCAGATACTGGCGAAACCACTGGAAGAGCAGCGTAATAGGCACCACCATGCCGCGTACGAAATTAGGGACCGTCGTGGCAACGGTGGCGCGAAGGTTGGTGCCGAACTGCTCGGCCGCAACGGTCACGAAGATGGCCCAGTAGCCGCTGGCAAAACCCAGGGTGAAGCAGACCCCGTAGAAGAAGGCCGGGCTCTGGCTGCCCTGCAGGAAGTAGAGGGCGATAGCGGCAAGGGTCAGGAACATGAACAGGAGGACCACCTTTTTCCTGCTCTTCAGCACCTGGCTCAAGAGGCCGCTCGAAAGGTCTCCAAAGACGAGCCCCAGGTAGCAGAACATGACGGCGTTCCCGGCAGAGACGGGTCCCGTTGTTCCGAAGTCCTTAGCGAATTCCGGCGAGAAGGTGATCAGGATGGCGACGACGAACCAGATGGGAACGCCGATGAGGATCGAGTTCAGGTAGCGGAAGAACCGTTTCCGGTCGGAAAAGAGCGCCAGGAGATTTCCTTTGCTGATGCGGGCCTGTCCGCTCATGGCGCGGAACATGCCCGATTCTGCCACGCTGATCCTGGCGATAAGCAGGAGGAGGCCGAGCACACCGCCGATGATGAACGCGTTTCGCCAGTCGTAGGCATTGGCGATCATGTTCGCCAGGATAGCGCCCGACACGCCGACGGACGCCACGAGCATGGTGCCGTAGCCCCGGATGCTGGTATGCAGGACCTCGGCCACCAGGGTGATGCCGGCGCCCAACTCTCCGGCCAGCCCGATGCCGGCGATGAAGCGGAGCGCCGCGTAGGCAGGAAGAGAAGTGACCATGCCGTTCGCGATGTTCGCGACGGAGTAGAGGAAGATGGAGCCGAACATGATCTTGAGCCTCCCCTTCCGGTCGCCCAGAACGCCCCAGAGGATCCCGCCGATCAGCATGCCGGCCATCTGCATGTTCAGGAGGAAGACGCCGTAGTCGGTCACGTCCTTGCCGGAAAGACCAAGCGACTTGAGGCTCGGCACGCGGACGATACTGAACAGGACCAGATCGTAAATGTCCACGAAATACCCGAGCGCTGCAACAATGACGGGCAGGGTGAAGACATGGCGGAGATGGACAGCGGTTTTCCGATCCACAGGGGCCTCCAGAGAATGCCGGGATGAAGAGGAAAAGCGGCCGACAAACGATCGACCGATTTTTTTAGACTGTACCAGAAATTTAAAGAAGCTGCAAGAGGGGCCCTCTGATAATTCCGCGCGCTCGAGAGAGAAAACAAAAGACCCGGTACCGCGAGCAGGTGGCTCGGACACCGGGTCTCTTGCACGAAGCGGATCCCAGGAATTACAGAAAATAGGGTTTTGCGAGGGTATAGACGGTCAGGCTGATGCTGATGGCCGCCGTTGCCCAGAGAATGATCTTGTTCTTGCGCGGCACGATGCAGCCGGCATGATAGGTCTTATAGAACGAGTACGCCAGGAGGCTGGTGGTGGTCGCCACAAAATACCAGCGATAATGCGCCATCCAGCTTCCGATCGCTACGCTGCCCAGGCCAAGACCGGCCAGGATGATGTTAATGTTTCAGACCAGGAAACCCATAAAGGCGGACGATATGGCGCCGGTGCTCGCTGCAGCGGTCTTTCCCAGGCCCATGGGCTTCATATCGAGGCGGCACATGGGGCCTTGCGGCTCGCTGGCGCTCTTTTGCATCGAGATCTTCATCGGTTCCATGGTATTCTCCCTGTCAGGATCAAGTGATCGCAAGGAACTGCGACTCCGCACATAGTAACCAAATCATCCGTTTCTGTCAATATGAACCATCAGCCGGGTACCGCCCTGCCTGCTTGATTTTCCATGGCATTTGAGTTATTCTTTGACTACCTTGTATCAGCGACCTTTGCACCTCTTGCCATCATTCGGAGATCGACGTCATGCGCGGACCCTTCCTGGTGTTTTCTCTGCTCCTCCTGCTGACGCCGCCGGCGTTCGGCCACGAGACCACGGCGACCTCCGCCGATATCGCGCTTGACTACAAGCTCGGCCAGTTCATTCCCTCCGATGCGGTCTTCCGGGACGAGAACGGCAGAACAGTGAACCTCCGGTCCTTGATCGATCGACCCACGATCATCGCCCCGGTCTACCTGGGCTGCATGCATGAATGCCCCATGCTGCTCGCCGGCCTTGCCGGTGTGCTCGGTAAGCTCGACATGGTCAGTCCGGGCAGGGATTTCAGGGTCCTTACGCTTAGTTTCGATGACCAGGACACTCCGGCTATCGCCTTCGACAAGAAAAGAAACTACGTTAAGGCCGTGGGCAAGCCTTTCCCGGCAGAGGACTGGACGTTCCTGACCGGAGACGCAGCCTCGATCAAAAAGTTCACCGACGCTATCGGCTTCCGGTTCCAGCGGGACAGCGAACACGATTTCTCCCACCCCATAACGCTCGTGGTCGTGGCGCCCGGCGGCAAGATCGTCCGCTACCTGGAGGGGACCAGCTTCCTTCCTTTTGATATCACCATGGCCGTGCACGAAGCAGCCGAGGGCCGGGTCAGCGCGACGGGACGGCGGGTGCTCATGTACTGCTTCAGCTACGACCCGCTCAAGAAAACCTATGTGTTCAACATATTGAAGGTGGTCGGCACGGCGATGGTCCTTTTTATAGGGTCCTTCCTGGCATACCTCATCATCACCACGAAGCAGAAACGGGGAGCGGCATAAACGGCTATTTCACCGCAGAAGTAGGCGCTTAAAAGCGACACGGAGGAAGGCTCCTTTAATAACAGAAAAGATCTTCTCTGCGTCTCAGCGTCTCCGCGGTAAAACTTTAAAGGAAACGGGATCATCAACTATGGCTACTGATTTCTACCATACTGCAGGCAAATATCCGGGCATCTTCGGCTGGATCTTCTCGACCGACCATAAGCGCATCGGCCTTTTATACCTGACGTCCATATTCACCTTCTTCTTCTGCGGCATGCTGATCGGGCTTGCCATGCGGCTTGAGCTCATCGCCCCGGGAACGCACTTTGTCACGGCCCAGACCTACAACGCCCTGTTCACGGTCCACGGCGTGATCATGATATTCCTGTTCATCATCCCCGGCATTCCGGCTACGCTCGGGAACTTCATGCTCCCGCTCCAGATCGGCGCACAGGACGTGGCGTTCCCGCGGTTGAACCTCATGTCGTGGTGGTTCTACATCGCCGGTGCGGTCGTGATCCTCACCTCGCTCTTTACCGGCGGCGGGCCGCCCGACACGGGCTGGACCTTCTATGTACCCTACAGCGTCCGCACCGGCACCAACGTGTCCCTGGCCGTCTTTGGCGTGTTCCTGCTCGGTGTTTCGTCGACCCTCACGGGGCTCAACTTCCTCACCACGATCCACCGCCTCCGGGCCCCGGGCATGACCTGGTTCCGCATGCCGCTCTTTACGTGGTCGCTCTATGCCACGGGCTGGGTGCAGCTCCTCGCCACTCCGGTCATCGCCATCACGCTCCTGCTGATCATCGTCGAACGCTCCTTCGGCGTCGGGTTCTTCGATCCTGCCAAGGGCGGCGACCCGATCCTCTTCGAGCATCTGTTCTGGATCTACTCGCACCCTGCGGTGTACATCATGATCCTTCCCGGCATGGGCGCGATCACCGAGATCATCCCCGTGTTCACGCGCCGGGTCATCTTCGGGTACAAAGCGATCGCCTTTTCGAGCATCGCCATCGCGCTCCTGGGCTACCTCGTCTGGGGACACCATATGTTCACCAGCGGCATGAGCGACTTCTCGCGCATGGTCTTCTCGCTCCTCACGTTCCTCGTGGCCGTGCCGAGCGGCATCAAGGTCTTCAACTGGGTCGCGAGCATGTACAAGGGGTCGATCCAGCTCGACTCTCCCATGCTCTTCGCGCTCAGCTTCATCTTCCTCTTCTCCATCGGCGGGCTTACGGGCCTGGTGCAGGGCGCGCTGGCGACGAATGTCCACGTGCACGGCACGTACTTCATCGTCGCCCACTTCCATTATGTCATGTTCGGCGGCACGGTCTTCGCTTTCTTCGCCGCGATCCACTACTGGTATCCCAAGATGTTCGGCAGGATGATGAACGAGAAGCTGGCGCGCGTGTATTGGGCCATTCTGTTCATCGGTTTCAACACGCTTTACTTCCCGATGTTCGTGCTCGGCTGGCAGGGCATGCCGCGCCGCTATTACGATTATCTGCCGAAATACGCAACGGGTCATCTGATCTCGACCATCGGGTCCTGGATACTCGCTGCCGGCGTGCTCCTGATGTTCTTTAATTTCTTCCGGTCGCTCTCCAAAGGGGATAAAGCGGGCGACAACCCCTGGAACGGCGCAACGCTGGAATGGCAGACCACCTCGCCGCCGCCGGCCGAGAACTTCGACAAGGTCCCCGAGGTAACAAAGGGGCCCTATACATTTCGTTAAAGAAGGCAAAAACCTTTCAGCCACGAAGACACGAAGAGGATGATAACTAGCAAGACTTCCCAGGAAAAACGTCTTTTGCCTCCTTTGTGTCTTCGTGCCTTCGTGGCATAGTTGGTTCCGGTTATCCGGGTTAGGACAAAAAGACATTCATGAACGAATTTGAGGGTACATCAGAAAAACATCACGACTACACCGGGGCCAAGCTCGGCATGTGGCTTTTCCTGTTCACGGAGATCCTGCTCTTCGGCGGCCTGTTCCTGATCTATGCCGTTTACCGGTCGATGTACGCCCAGGAGTTCCATGCCGCCGCGCAAGGGTTGAGCACCACGATCGGGGCGGTCAATACCGTTATCCTGCTCACCAGCAGCCTTACCATGGCGTTGTCCATCGTGACGCTGCGGCAGGGGAAAAAGAACGTGTCCCTGGTCCTGCAGGCGGCAACGATCCTTTTCGGCCTGGCCTTTCTCGTGAATAAATATTTCGAGTGGAGCGGCCACATCCATGAAGGGATCTATCCGGATTCTCCGCAGCTGCTCTCCCGAAGCCACGGCGAGGTCCTGTTTTACGGCCTGTACTATGTCATGACCGGGCTGCACGGCATTCACGTGATCATCGGCATGGCCGCGATCGCCATCGTATTGTCGTTCACCGTCAGGGGCACGGTATCGGCCGGGAACTTCAACAAACTGGAGAACACCGGCCTGTACTGGCATCTCGTAGACGTCATCTGGATCTACCTGTTCCCGTTGTTCTATTTGATCACGTAGCGCACGGGATCCCTCCCCTTACCAAGGGGAGGTCAGGTGGGGTGATCGTAATTGGATTACCTAGTTAGATACGTTCGAAACGAACTCCGGTCAACTCAGGAGCATCATGGAAGAACAGAACGCACATCTGGGAAAGATCAGGACCTACACGGCCGTCTGGCTCACCCTCCTTGCGCTGACGGCGCTCACGATCACGGCGGCCGGCATGCACCTGGGAAAGCTCAGCACGCTCACGTCGCTTCTGATCGCGTCGACCAAGGCCGGCCTGGTGCTCTGGTTCTTTATGCATCTCAAGTATGAACGAAGGTTCTTCCAGTTCCTGTTCCTCATCCCGATCGTGACGCTTACCGTCATCATCGGGCTTACATTCTTCGATATCTGGTACAGGTGAATTCATGGTGAACGGCTGGCAGCATCTGGCAGGCTCCGTCGACAGTATCTTCTTCTTCATTACGGGCATCTGCCTCACGCTCCTGGCGGGGGTGACCGGGGCAATGTTGTATTTCGTCGTGCGGTACAGCCGGAAGCGGAACCCCGTTCCCGAGGATATCGCCGACAATCTGCCGCTCGAGATCATCTGGACCGTACTCCCCACCCTGCTCGTCCTGATCATCTTCTGGGTAGGCTGGGAAGGTTTCCAGTACATGCGCAGCGCGCCTCCGGACTCCATGGCCGTCAAGGCCACGGGGCGCATGTGGACATGGTCCTTTGAATACGAGAACGGAAAGCAGAGCGATGTCCTGAAGGTGCCGCTGCGCAGGCCGGTGAAGCTTGCGATAACGTCGGCCGACGTGCTCCACAGCCTCTTCATTCCCGCCTTTCGGATCAAAGAGGATGCCGTTCCGGGCATGGAGACCCATCTCTGGTTCCTGCCCGACGAGATCGGGAGCTATGACCTCTTCTGCACCGAATATTGCGGCCCGGGCCACTCCGGCATGATCACGAAGGTGGAAGTACTGTCCCAGAAGGATTTTGATCAGTGGTACCGAGAAACGGAAGAAGCAGGGGCGGAACAGCACGTACCGGAGGGTGCCGAACTTATTCAGGCAAAGGGCTGCATCGCCTGCCACTCGCTGGACGGGAGTGCGAAGATCGGCCCGACCTTCAAGGGGCTGCTGGGCAGAAAAGAGACCGTGGTGACGGCGGGCAAAGAGCGGACGATCACGGTCGATGAGGCCTACATCATTCGTTCGATCAAGGAACCTGCCGCCGATGTGGTAAAGGGCTTCCCGCCGATCATGCCGAAGATCCCGGTGACCGATGAAGAGATACGCACGGTCATCGAGCACATCAAGACCCTGAAATAGGACCTTGCCGATGCACAGAACACCGACAATGAAGATTCTCACTGACCTCTGCAGACTGCCGCTGTCCCTGTTTTCTGCTGCTTCTGCGGTTACCGGGTATATGCTGGGTCCGCGGCCTGTTGTCGCGGGGGCCGTTGCTGCAGCTATCGCGGTTGCCCTGCTCGCCTGCGGCGCCTCGGCCCTGAACCAGTTCCAGGAACGTGACCTCGACGCACGGATATCCAGGACAAGGGCCCGGCCGCTGCCTGCGGGAGCGCTCGCCCCTCGCCATGCGCTCTGGATAGCTGCCGCTTTGCTGGCATCCGGGCTTGCCTTGCTTGGAGCGGCAAACGGACCGCGACCGGCTATGCTCGGCTTCGCGGCGATCGTTTGGTACAACGGCCTTTACACGTTCCTCAAGAAACGCACGGCACTGGCCTTTGTTCCCGGCGCTATCGTCGGTATGATACCGCCGGCGGTGGGATGGACCGCATCCGGCGGATCGCTCGCTGATCCTCGGATGGCTGCCATCGGCCTGCTCTTTTTTCTCTGGCAGATCCCCCATGTCTGGCTCCTTCTTCTCCAATATGGCGCGGACTATGAGCAGGCCGGTCTGCCTTCTCTCAGCCGCTGGCTGCGCAGGGACCAGCTCGCGCGCCTGGCCTTCACCTGGATAACGGCGACAGCGGCGGCAAGCCTTGCGCTCCCGCTGATAGCCGCAGCGAACGTACTGGCCGTTTACGCCGCGCTCGTTCCAGCCGCAGTCTGGCTTGCCTTCTCAGGCTATAAACTGCTCGGAGCAGCTCCCCGTCTCGATGCACGGTCCGTTTTTACCCGGATCAATACCTTCATGTTCCTGGTCATGAGCACGCTCTGCCTCATCCCGCTCATCCCCTTTCTCCGGTAAGGTCCATGACCCCTGCCCAGGCACGGAAATTAAAAAAGCTCCTTATCGAGAGCTCTCCTCTCATCGAGGAATATACGGCTGCGGTCTGCCCCGGCTGTATTGATGTTTGCTGCCGGCAAAAACACGGGACGCACCGTGAGCGCGACCTCGCCTACCTGCATGCGCTGGGCACGCCTTCGCCGCCGATGGACGGGGAGCGGGACCCCAACGGGCACTGCCAGTTCATCGGGCAGGCGGGCTGCACACTTCCGCGTTGGATGCGGGCATTCAAGTGCACCTGGTATTTCTGCGATCCGCTCCTTGCCGCGCTGGACGAAGGAAATGCGCGAAAAGCACGGCGCCTATCAGCGGTGCTGCAGGAGATGGTCGACCTGTATAATGGTTTGAACGTCGAGGGTGATGAGGAGATACCTGAGGAAGAGCAATTGGGACACGGATAGAATCGGGCAAAACAAAGTAAACCCGCATATCCTGAGCTTTTTAAATCTGCGGCCAGCTGCGAAATCTGCGGGTCAAAAGGTTTTCTCGTCTCCTGTTCTTACGATCAAATGACCAGAAGCTCCCGTTCGCCTTTATAGTACCGCCGGACCAGAAGAAGCAGCTTGAGGTAATAGTTGTCGAGGCAGGGCACGAAATCATCAGCCGTGATGACCACCGCCGCTCCCTTTCCCGGGCTCACGAGCATGGCCGTGGCGCTCCGCAGAGCACCGGAAAAAAGTCTGATGCCTGACTCCACATCCAGCTCGACCGCCGCATCGACCTCCTCGGTCTGAAGCACCAGGTCGCCCGGTCCGCCGGCGCAGGGATACAGGAACACATCCTGGAACTCCTGCTCAATGATGCCCGGGATGAAGCAGTAGGTAAAGACCCTGCGCCCCACCGTGACCAGATCTGAGAACGGCACGTCCAGCCCCAGCTCTTCCCTGATCTCGCGCGGCCCGGCGGTGGCCGCGTCCTCTCCCGCCGAATAATGTCCGCCGACGCTTACATCGAATTTTCCCGGCGCAATGAGCTTTGCAGCGGAACGCTTCTGAAACAGCACGCAGGGCTTCCGGTGATGTTCGTAGGCAATGAGGCAATGGAACGCCCCGTGCCAGGCGCCCATGCGGTGCGCCTCGTCACGGGCGATGGCAGTGCCTGTTTTCCTGCCTGCGCAGTCGAGCAGGTCGAACATTTCCGTGGCCATGCGGTCTTCCTTTCCTGTGCAAAAAACAAAAGCCCCAAAAAACCGGGAACGACCCTGACGGGAATGCTCTGGTTTTTTGCGGCTCTCTGATTTCGGATGATGAGTGCAGCGCTGCCTGAAACCCGGAAACTGCAGAACAGGTTCAGATCTTGCCGTCAACCATTTCCTTCATTTCCTTGCCTGCTTTGAAGAACGGCACCTTCTTCGGCGGAACGGATACCGTCTCGCCGGTCTTGGGGTTCCGCCCTTCCTTGGCACGCCGGTGCCGGATGCGGAAGCTCCCGAAACCGCGGATCTCCACCTTGTCCTCGCGGGACAGGGCATCCTTGATGCCGTCAAGCACCGTGTTCACCACGATCTCGACCTGCTTCCTGGTGAGCCCCGGCTTCTTTTCCGATATTTTGTCTACCAGCTCCGC
Organism: Nitrospirota bacterium; assembly: GCA_041495765.1. Classification (GTDB taxonomy): domain Bacteria; phylum Nitrospirota; class UBA9217; order UBA9217; family UBA9217; genus GWC2-56-14. Next base: position 2,328 of record JBGQDI010000041.1, on the reverse strand, counting down.
CTTCGTCATGCAACCCCTCCTCTGACCGATCCCCGCTAATAACGGTACTGTAGTTTTCCGGAACCACTGCTGATGCCCTGTGCTACGACCTCTGCGATCCATGCAGCGCTTTCTTCTTTCAGGTATTCGAAGAACGGGATCTTCTTCTCTTTTTTGACCACGAAAGGTTTCCCTTTGATCCCCGCCAGACCGGCCGCGACGCGGATACTGGAATCAAGGTCTCCCAGCTGGTCCACCAGCTTGAGCGCCAACGCCTGCTGGCCGGTGAAGATCCTGCCGTCCGCAATGGCCCGCACGTCGGCTTCGGGCAGCTTTCTTCCTTCGGCAACTGCCTTGACGAACTGGGTCTGGACATCATCGATCACTCCCTGCAGGAGCAACCGTTCCTTGTCCGTCATTTCGCGAAAGGGTGAGCCCACGTCCTTGTATTCACCGGACTTCACGACCATCCCCTTGACCCCGATCTTCTCAAGGAGCTTCTCGATGTTCGCGAACTCCATCTTGACCCCGATGCTTCCCGTCATGGTCCCGGGGTTCGCCACGATCAGGTCTGCCGCGGCTGCTACATAATACCCGCCCGATGCGGCCACCGACCCCATGGACGCCACGACCTTCTTGCCCTCCTGCCGGGCGTGCTTCACTGCATTATAGATCTCCTGGGAAGGAACGACGCCTCCTCCCGGACTGTCGATGCGGATAACGATGGCCTTGATCGAAGAATCCTCGGCATAATCGTTCAGCTCTTCGACCGTATGTTCGGAGGAAAGAAGGACCCCTTCAAGCTTGACCAGCGCCACCCTGCTCTGTCCCACGACCGGCAGTTTTGAGGATTGCTTGCCGCCGGTCAGGCTGTAGGCCAGGAACAGCAACACGAAAAAGACCGCACCGAGCACTGCTGCTGTTGCAAGCACGACCAGGACAGGATTCTTTTTCATGTTCCCCTAGCTCCGTTCCTTAAGCAAAGCACCCAGCGTCGTATCGAACTTCTGCTGCTGACCCATATACTCCTGCAGCGACGAGCGGTCCTTGCCCTTCACCTGCGCCTTGATCGAAAGGGCGATCTTGCGGTCCGTCTTGTCGACCTTGATGACCCGCGCCGTCACTTCTTCGCCTTCTTTGATCTCAGGAGCGTCCTTCATGAGCTCCGATGCCGGGATCAGGCCTTCAAAACCCTGCTCCAGTTCGACGAACACGCCGAAGTCGGCGGTCTTCGTCACTTTCACCGTCTCGTCCTGGCCCACCTTGTAGCGCCCGGGAATGAACGTCTCCCAGGGGTCGGGCGTCAGCTGTTTGAGGCCGAGCGAAATGCGTTCCTTCTGCGCGTCGATGCTGAGGACGACGGCCCTGGTGGTCTGCCCCTTCTTCAAAACCTCTGACGGGTGCTTTACGTGCTTTGTCCAGGAAAGGTCGGAGATATGGACGAGCCCGTCGATGCCTTCCTCCAGCCCGATAAAAGCACCGAAGTCGGTGACGGTCTTGACCTTGCCCTCCACCTGGGCGCCGATGGGGTAGCGATCCCCGATGGTCTGCCAGGGATTCGGTTCGATCTGCTTCATGCCGAGGGAGATACGCTTTCCCACGGAGTCGACGTTGAGGACCTGCGCTTCGATCGTGGAACCGGCGGAAACGATCTTGGACGGATGCTTTACCTTCTGCGTCCATGACATTTCAGACACATGCACAAGCCCTTCGACGCCGTGCTCGAGCTCGACAAAGGCGCCGTAATCGGTGAGGCTCACGACCCTGCCGCGCACCCGGGTACCCACGGGGTAACGCTCTGCTGCCGCGGTCCAGGGGTCCTGCGACTTCTGTTTCAGGCCAAGCGATACCTTCTGTTTTTCCCGGTCATACTTGAGAACAACGACGTCGACCTTGTCGCCGACCTTGAAGAGTTCCGATGGATGCCCAACCCTGCCCCAGGACATATCGGTGATATGCAGCAGCCCGTCAATGCCGCCGAGATCGACAAAGGCACCGTACTCGGTGACGTTCTTGACCATGCCGCTCACGGTCTGCCCCTCGGTCAACGCTGCAAGCGTTTCTTCTTTTTTAATGTTCTGCTGGTCCTCCAGGATCGACCGGCGTGACAGGACGATATTGCCGCGACCCGAGTTCATCTTCACGATCCTCATCTCAAGGGTCTGCCCCAGAAGCGTGTTGAGGTTGCGAACCGGACGGATGTCTATTTGCGAACCAGGCAGGAAGGCGGCCACGCCGCCGAGGTCCACGGTCACCCCGCCCTTGATCGTCGACACCACTTTGCCCTTGACCGGTGCACCGGTCTGGTGTGCACGGTTCAGCACATCCCATACCTGCATTTTTTTTGCT
>JBGQDI010000040.1:0-15434 GCA_041495765.1 Nitrospirota bacterium | reverse complement strand
GTCATGGGGCCGCAGCTGATCGCCGTGACCGCTGATTCCGAGACCTACCCGCAGGGCGAACTTGAGGCCGCACGGACCTTTGCCCGCAGCCTTGGCGTCACGCACCGTATCATCCCCACGCAGGAACTGGACAACGAACAGTTCCTGCAGAACCCTCCTGAACGCTGCTTTCATTGCAAGACCGAGCTCTTCGAAAAACTTGCTGCCATCGCCTCGACCGAGGGGATCCCCTTTGTCCTGGACGGTTCGAACACCGACGACCTGAACGACGTCCGTCCGGGAAGGCGGGCTGCCGAAGCCTATTCCGTGCGGAGCCCGCTCGTGGAAGCGGGGATCAGCAAGGCTGATGTCCGCCGCCTCGCGAAAATGCTGGGCCTTCCCCAGTGGGACAAACCGTCGCTCGCCTGCCTTTCGTCCCGCATTCCCTACGGTACCAGAATTACGCGGGACATCCTCACCAGGGTCCAGCAGGCCGAGAACTTTCTGCACGGCCTAGGCTTCCGCCAAGTGCGCGTACGGCATTACGGCGATACGGCGCGCATCGAGCTCGACAAGAACGATTTTTCACGGATGCTTGAGACCGGCGTTTCGGACCGTGTTACGGCGCAGCTCAAGGAACTGGGATATACCTACGTCAGTCTCGACCTTGCCGGGTACCGGACGGGGAGCATGAACGAAGGCTTAAAACCGATGGAGAGTGAGAAATTAAAAATTTGAAGCAGTTCTTAAGCCGCAACCAGAAAAGTCTTTGGCACGGAAGAGGCTGATAAGGACCATGATAAAGGCGGATACGTCAAGGTCTTATCCTGATTTTTCATGATTTAATCCGCCGTGATCCGTGTAAAAAGTTCTTTTTCCGGTCGTTGTAAGAGTCGTACCTAGAGAAACAACATCATGCATAAGAGGCACGAGGTGGGAAGATGAAGGTATTGGTCATTGGCGGCGGGGGCAGGGAGCATGCGCTGGTCTGGAAGGTGTCGCAGAGCCCGCGGGTCACGAAAATCTATGCAGCACCGGGGAACGCAGGCATCGCGCAGCTTGCCGAGTGCGTACCGGTAAAATCTGACGATATTGCAGGGCTCCTCGCCTTTGCCAAAGCGAACCGGATCGACCTCACGATCGTGGGGCCCGAGGTGCCGCTTTCCATGGGCATTGTGGACGACTTCGAAAAGGCGGGGCTTCGTGTTTTCGGCCCGAACAAAAAGGCGGCGGAGATCGAGGCGAGCAAGACCTTTACCAAGGACCTCATGAAGAAATACCATATCCCCTCGTCGGAGTACGGGATCTTCACGGACCGGAAGGCTGCCGAGGCCTACGTGCGCGAAAAGGGAGCGCCCATCGTGGTGAAGGCCGACGGCCTGGCCGCAGGCAAGGGCGTGGTCGTTGCCGAGACGGTAGAGGAGGCGCTTGCCGCACTCGAACTGATCATGTCCCAGAAGGCCTTCGGCACCGCAGGGGACCGCGTGGTGATCGAGGAATGTCTCAAGGGTGAGGAAGCGTCGTTCATGGCTTTTACGGACGGCAGGACCGTGGTGCCCATGGCGTCATCACAGGACCATAAACGCGTGTTCGACCTGGATAAGGGACCGAACACGGGAGGCATGGGCGCTTACTCTCCTGCTCCCATCGTGACACGGGCCATTGAGCGGCAGGTCATGGAGAAGGTGATGATCCCGACCGTGAAGGCCATGGAGCAGGAAGGCCGTCTGTTCAAGGGAGTGCTCTACGCAGGGCTCATGATCCATGAAGGAGTGGCAAAAGTGCTCGAGTTCAACGCACGCTTCGGCGATCCCGAGACGCAGCCGATCATGTCCCGGCTCGATACGGACCTGATCGACATCATCGAGGCCATTCTGGACAACGCACTCGGCAGGGTCGCCATCTCCTGGAAGCCCGATTCAGCGGTCTGTGTGGTCATGGCCTCGGGCGGGTATCCGGGAGAATACGAGAAGGGCAAAGTGATCTCGGGTCTGGAAAAAGCGGCGACGCGGCAGCAGGTAATGGTCTTTCATTCGGGAACAGGGCAGAAGAACGGCAAGATCGTGACCGACGGAGGCAGAGTGCTCGGGGTCACGGGTTTGGGATCGAGCGTTGCCGCCGCCATCGATCACGCCTATGCGGCCGTTCGTGACATTTCCTTTGACGGGGCGCATTACCGCAAGGACATCGGCGCCCGGGCGCTCGAGACGGGGAACTAGAGTGCACAAAGCCACCCTAGCCCGGGTCTCCCGTTTTCTGAACAGCTCGCTAAGGGTCAGATCCATCAAGGACGCTTCGGTGAACGGACTGCAGGTGCGGTCGCGCAGGACAGGAGCGATCAGGAAGGTCGGATTCGCTGTCGACGGGTGCCTGTCGACCTTTGAGAAGGCTAAAAAGCTGGGAGTGGAACTGCTGGTGGTGCACCACGGCATTGCCTGGCGGCCGCAGAAGGACCGGGAGCTGGAGAAGGCCCGGGCCGCCTGGCTCAGGAAGAACGATATGGCGCTCTATGCCGTCCATCTTCCGCTCGATCTGCACGAGGAATACGGGAACAACATTCGGCTTTGCCGTTTGCTTGGCGTACAGGAACCGGAAAAATTCGGAAAGTATCACGGCATCAGGATCGGTTACGCCGGGAGCTTCAAGCGGGCCAACAGCCTGAAGGCTCTTGCGTTCGTTCTTGACCGCGGACTGGACACCCAATGCCGTATTTTTCCCTTCGGGAGGAAACAGATCAGATCTATCGGGGTCATTTCCGGCGGTGGCGGGAGCCTGCTCAAAGAGGCCTGCATGGCCGGTCTCGACTGTTTTCTGGTGGGAGAGATCGATCTGGCAGTGTACAATGCTGCGCGGGAATACGGAATGAACCTTATTGTGGCCGGCCATTATGCCACCGAGACCGTTGGGGTCAAGGCATTGCTGCCCCTGATCAGGGATACCTTCGGCGTAGACACGGTCTTTGTGCCGGATAAGAAAGATATGTAACAGCGCCAGAACGGGCTGTACGATGACGTTTAAGGAAGAAGGAAGGGAGATTTTATGGCCAAACCAGTGGTAGGGATCTTGATGGGGAGCGATTCCGATCTTCCGGTCATGCAGGAAGCGGCTGCCATGCTGCAGGAGTTCGGCATCGAGTATGAGATGTCGATCGCTTCAGCGCACCGGACGCCCAAAAAAGTAATGGAGTACTGTCAGACGGCCGAGAAGCGCGGGATCAAGGTGATCATTGCCGGCGCCGGTTGGGCTGCCCATCTTGCCGGTGTCATCGCGTCGCACACGACGCTGCCGGTGATCGGCGTGCCTATCGATTCTTCGCCGCTCAAAGGGCTTGACGCGCTCCTGGCAACGGCCCAGATGCCGGGCGGCGTGCCGGTGGCCACCATGTCCCTGGGCAAAGCAGGTGCGAAGAACGCAGGCATTTTTGCAGCACAGATCATCGCCACCGGTGACGTGAAGATCGCGAACCGGATAAAGGTCTTCAAAGTGGAGATGGAGCGCGAGGTGGAGGAGAAAGCGAAGCGGCTTTTCGCCATTTCGACCGTCCGATCGACGCTCAAGGAACCCAAAGAGCCGAAGGAACTGAAAGAACCGAGAGAACCGAAGGAGCCGAAAGAGCTGAAGGAGGCTGTAGCGCCGGATACTGCCGAGGCTGCACCGGCGAAAAAGAAGTCGCGACGCCGGCGCTGGAAGAAAAAGACCGGTGGCACCACGCCGGGCCAGGAACCGGCATCGTGAGGACCGACCTCGAGTGTCTGCCCTGTTTCTTCGGACAGATCACCCGAACCTTGAACCATGCTGGCATCAACGGAGACCGGGGTCGCGGTATCGCCCGCCTTGCAGGGGGAATCGTCGACAATGCTTCACTCGATGAGGTCCCGGCGCGAACCTCTACGCTTATTCACCGGCTTCTGCGTTCCGAGAGCGGGGTTGACCCTTACCGTGAGATCAAGACAACCTATAACCGCATCGCCCTGGGTCTGCTGCCCGAGCTTCTAGAGCTTGCTTCCAGTATGCAGGATCAGCTCGAAGGCGGAGTGCGCGCCGCCATCGCCGGCAACATCATCGACTTTGGCATTTATGACCATATCGACCTGCAGCGGTCTGTCGAAGATTCCTTTCAACTTGAACTTTCCCGCACCTCATATGAAGCGTTCCGGCACGCCGTGGAAACTGCCAGCACTATCCTCTATCTATGCGATAATGCCGGCGAGATCGTGTTCGATCGTGTATTGCTCCGGATCCTGCAGAAAAAGGGCAAGTCGGTTATCGTGGCGGTCAAGGGCGCCCCGGTCATCAACGATGCAACGCTCGAGGATGCGGCTGAGGCGGGGATGGCGGAATATGCCGGGCTCATCGACAACGGCAGCGACGGGATCGGCACGCTGCTGGAGGCTTGTTCGGACCGTTTTCTGGATGTTTACCGGTCATCCGACATGATCATCAGCAAAGGCCAGGCCAATTTCGAGACCCTGGAACAGACAGGCGATCCGCGCCTGTTCTTCCTGTTCAAGGTGAAGTGCCCGGTAGTGGCTCGGGCTTTGGGCCGTGAGAATGGCGACATTGTGCTGAAGCAATGCCATTGACGACGGGGCCGCGGCTAGTATCCGCAAATCTGCGGATAAAAAAAGCTCTCCTCAGGTGTAACGTCTCCCGGGTTCAGCAGTGCTGATAAAGTTGCTAACGGTAAATAATGGCAGCATCGATAATCAATATCGGGACCACCGGTTCTGAACAAGCCTTCGAGCGCTGCAGGAGCGTCGTCGAGGCGGGGGGGGTCATTGCCTATCCCACCGATACGTTCTACGGACTTGGTGCGGACCCGCACAATCCTGTTGCAGTGAAAAGGCTCTTTGAGATCAAGGGCCGGCCACGTGGCCAGCCGATCCTGCTTTTACTGCACGACCGTAACCAGGTGCGGGAATGGGCCGCAGGGGTAACGCCAGAGGCGGATGCGCTTATGGATGATTTCTGGCCGGGTCCGTTGACCCTGATCTTTGATGCACAGCCGTCAGTGCTTCCGGAGTTAACGGGGGGCACAGGTCGCATTGGCCTCAGGGTACCGGGCAGCGCGGTGACGCGCCGTCTGCTCGAGCTGATGGGGACGGGGCTCACCGGAACAAGCGCAAACCTCTCCGGCGGGCCGGATCTGCGGACTGCCGCTGAAGTGGCCGGGGTGCTTGGCAACAGGGTCGATCTGATCCTGGACAACGGCGGGACGCCGGGAGGGAAAGCTTCATCCATTGTCGATCTCAGCGCCGGAGGTCTGATGATGGTTCGCGAAGGAGCTGTTTTAGAACAAAAGCTTATAGACACCTTGCAAAAATTCAAGAAGAGGGTTTGAAAGGGATTTGCATGAAAAAAATTTTTGTTCTGGATACCAACGTATTGCTCCACGATCCCCGGGCGATCTTTTCGTTCGAGGACAACGATGTGGTTATCCCCATTGTGGTAATCGAGGAGCTCGACAAATTCAAAAAGGGCGTTGACGAGATAGGCAGGAACGCACGCCAGGTCTCGCGGATCCTGGACGAATACCGGATGAAGGGGAAGCTTTCGCAGGGGGTGCCGCTGGAGAGCGGGGGGAACCTGCGCGTCGAGCTGAACCACCAGTCGACCGAGAGCCTGCCGAGCGAGCTTATTGCAGCCAAGGCGGACAACCGGATCCTTGCCACGGCCCTGAACCTGAAGCATGACAACCTGCCGGTGATCCTCGTCACCAAGGACACGAACCTTCGCATCAAGGCCGATGCCCTCGGCATGACGGCCGAGGATTTTGAATCGGACACGATCACGCTCGACGAACTGTACTCCGGCGAGACCGAAGTGCTGGTGGCGCCGGGTGCCATAGATGATTTCTACGCGAAGGGGGAACTGCAACCCGTGGACCCGGCACCCCTGCCGAACCAGTTCGCCTTGCTGAAGAACAGCGCTAATGAGTCGCAGACCGCGCTGGCAAGGTATACCAAGCAGAAGAACGCCTTTGTGCCCATCACGACGGCGAAGCACGGTGTTTGGGGCATTTCGCCAAAGAACAAGCAGCAGCAGTTCGCCCTCGACCTGCTGCTCAACGACGATATCCGCCTGGTAACGCTGGTGGGAAAAGCGGGCACCGGCAAAACACTGCTCGCCCTTGCTGCGGGGCTGGAAAAGACCATCGAGATGCGGTCGTTCCAGCGGCTTGTCGTATCGCGTCCGGTCTTCCCGCTGGGCAAAGATATCGGGTTCCTGCCCGGCGATATCGACGAAAAGCTTCGGCCCTGGATGCAGCCCATCCGCGACAACCTTGATTTTCTCGTGGGCTCCTCGGGTGGGCCCGGCAGGGTCAAGGGAAAGAAGGACCTGCAAAGCCTTTTCGATCTCGGCATGATCGAGGTCGAACCGCTAACCTATATACGCGGCCGCAGCATGCCGAACCAGTATCTGATCGTGGACGAGGCCCAGAACCTGACACCGCACGAGATCAAGACGATCATTACGCGCGCCGGCGAGGGGACCAAGGTCGTGCTGACCGGTGATCCTTACCAGATCGACAACCCCTATATCGATTCATCGAGCAACGGGCTCACCTACGTGGTGGACCGGTTCAAGGAGGAATCCATTGCCGGCCATATCACGCTCGTGAAGGGCGAGCGCTCTGACCTCGCTGAACTGGCGGCCACCTTGCTGTAAACGTATCGGGAGCTGTATTTCACAGAGTTTTGCTTCAATAGGAAAAGGAGAGACCACATGGCCAAGAACACATGCGCTACACCGGGTTTTGAGAAACTGCTCGTTGCAACGGACGGTTCGCTTTACAGCAAGGCTGCGGTACAGGAGGCGATCTCGCTCGCCCGGGCCTGCTCAAGCATCTTGTACGTTCTGCTGGTGATCGAGGTAAATGCCGAGATCGAGCTTTGGGATGCCCGGTCCGCTGACAAGCTTGAAAAGGACATGCGGAAGCACCTTGATGAGATCAAGACGAAGGCGACCAAGGAGGGGGTCAAATGCGAGACCATCCTGCATCTTGGCGATGAACCGTACAAGGACATCGTTGCCGAAGCTGCGAAACGGAAGGTTAAAACCATCGTCATGGGCAGCCACGGCCGAACCGGCCTTGCCCGGCTTATGATGGGCAGCGTCGTCTCACGGGTCATCGGGCACGCCCCCTGCAAGGTGCTGGTGGTCCCGGCGAAGATCAAGAAATAGCATCGACTCGCATTGCTTTTCGGTCTAAATTGATGGGATGGAGAACAGGATATTGACGAGTCGTGTAAAACAGGGCGTTTTCGAACGCCCTGTTTTAATTTCTTGCTGGAAAATGCCCTGATGAGTGTGGTACTATGATTCGTTATGGCGAAGATCCTTGAAAAACGGCTCATCCGCACGCCCGATGTCTTTTTTTACAAGATCGCGGCCCCGCTGATCTCGAAGAAAGCCCTGCCGGGCCAGTTCGTCATTATCCGTTTGCATGAGAAGGGCGAACGGATCCCGCTTTCGCTTGCCGATATTGATCCCGTCCAAGGGACGATCAGTCTCATCGTCATGGCGGTCGGCAAGACCACTCATGAGTTCTCCACCTTCAATGCCGGCGATGACATCCTCGACCTCTGCGGTCCCCTGGGTCAGCCCACCCATGTGGAAAAGGTCGGGCAGGTAGTCCTGGTGGGCGGCGGTTTCGGTGCGGCGCCGCTCTTCCCCATAGCCCGGGCGTTCAAGGCAGCCGGGAACGAAGTAACGGTCGTGATGGGCGCCCGCAGCAGCGATCTCCTCATCTATGAACAGGAGATGCGACAGGTCGCCGATCGGGTGGTCATTACCACGGACGATGGCAGTAAAGGAATGAAGGGTGTGGTGACCTCGGCGCTCGTGCAGGAGCTCGAGCAGCGCGGTGCAGGCCTGGTCGTCTGCGTGGGCCCGGCCATCATGATGAAGTTCGTGGCAGAGGCCACGCGGCCCTTCAAGGTCCCGACGGTCGTCAGTTTGAACCCTATCATGGTCGACGGAACCGGCATGTGCGGCGGATGCCGCGTGATCGTCGGTGGTGAGACCAAGTTCGCCTGTGTGGACGGCCCTGAATTCGACGGGCACCTGGTGGACTGGGACTCGCTGATGCAACGCCAGAAGGGGTATCACCGGGAAGAGCGGGAATCCTTCGAGTCCTGGAAGGACCGGCACCAGCGTATGCTTGATAAAGATCATCAGCCCCTCTGCGAATAGGAACCCAGTTTCATGACTGACTCTCCGGCGGCAAAACAGACTGCCGCAAAAAAGATATCGCCCCGCAAAACGCCCATTCCGGAACAGGACCCGCAGACGCGCCGGTCCAACTTCGGTGAGGTCTCCCTGGGGTACACACCGGAGCAGGCAACGCAGGAAGCTAAGCGCTGTCTGAACTGCGCCAAACCGACCTGCGTCTCCGGTTGTCCGGTGGGCGTACCCATCCCGCGCTTCATCCAGGCGCTGAAAAGCGGCAACTTCAGCGCGGCCCTCGATATCATCAAAGAAGCAAACCTGCTTCCCGCGGTCTGCGGACGCGTCTGCCCACAGGAAAGCCAGTGCGAACAGCGCTGCGCGCTGGGCAGGAAGTTCGAGCCGGTGGCTATCGGCAGGTTGGAGCGGTTCGCCGCGGACTGGGTCAGGCAAAGCGGCCTTACGGAAGCGCCGATGGTCGCGCCTCCGACCGGCCGGCGAGTGGCGATCGTGGGAAGCGGGCCGGCGGGACTGGCCTGCGCATTCGAACTTGCCAAGGCAGGCCACGCCGTTACCATCTATGAGGCCTTCCATGAGGCGGGCGGGGTCCTGCTGTATGGTATTCCCGAATTCAGGCTGCCGAAGCGGATCGTTGCCGCGGAGATCGAGGTCCTCAGGACCATGGGAGTGCAGATCGTGCCGAATTCCGTGGTTGGCAAGCTCATTTCCATCGATGAGATCCTCTCCGGGTTCGATGCATGCTTCATTGCAACCGGCGCGGGCACGCCGAAGTTCATGTGCATCGAAGGAGAGAACCTAAATGGCGTCTATTCGGCCAACGAATTCCTTACCCGCATCAATTTCATGCGTTCCCACTCCTTTCCTGAATACGATACTCCCATCAGAAAGGGCCAGCGCGTTGCGGTCGTCGGTGGCGGCAACGTGGCCATGGATTCCGTACGAACGGCTCTCCGTCTGGGTGCCAGCGAAGGGATCATTGTCTATCGCCGGTCAGAGGAGGAAATGCCGGCCCGGCGTGAGGAGGTCCATCATGCTCGGGAAGAGGGGGTGCGTTTCGAGCTTTTGACGGACATCGTCCGCATCATCGGACACGAAGGTGCAGTATCCGAGATCGAGTGTATCAGGATGGGCCTGGGCGAACCGGACGGAGGCGGCCGGCGAAAGCCGGCGGCGATCAAGGGCTCTGAGTTCCGGATCCCCGTGGACATGGTGATCATGTCCATCGGCACCAATCCGAACCCTCTGGTCCCGCAGAGCACCAGGGACCTGGCGCTTACCACCTGGGGTTATATCGTTGCCGACGAACGGACCGGCGAAACAAGCCGGCCCGGACTGTATGCAGGCGGTGATATTGTGACGGGTTCGGCAACGGTCATCTCCGCCATGGGGGCAGGCAGGCGTGCTGCAGGAGCCATCCATGCTTACGTCATGAGCGTACGGCAAACTCCTTGACAGCATATAAGCGTTATGCTAAGTTAACGAACCTTTTTCTTGACGCAGGAGGTAGCATTGGAACGCCAAAAAGGAATTGTTGAGATTGTTGCTGAGAAAGTCTGGAAGTTCTTCTCGTCCGTCAAGCTTGCGGTCATTCTGCTTATTATCCTTGCCATCGTTTCCGTCATCGGAACGGTGATCCAGCAGAACGAGTCCCCGGAAAAATATCTGCGGGAATACAGTGAAACCACCGTCCAGTTGTTCGAAATGCTCGGATTCTTCGACATGTACCACACCTGGTGGTTCGTGATACTGCTGTTCCTTCTCACGGCGAACCTCACGGTCTGTACGCTCGACCGCTTCCCCCATACCTTGAAGATCATGACCGCTCCGCTGAAGCCGATCGACGATGATGGGCTCAAGGTCTTACCGCTTAAGAAAGAAATTACCGTGAAAGGCGGGATGGAGAAAGCCGAGGAACAGGTTCTCCTGGTGTTCAAAAAACACAGGTACCGGCCGCTCGAGACGCGGAGCGCAGGGCTCTTTCAGCTGGCGGCGCAGAAAGGCGTCTACAGCAGGCTCGGGGTCTATGTCACGCACGTCAGCATCATCCTCATCTTTGTCGGTGCCTTGACCGGCGCTTTTTTCGGGTTCAAGGCATTCCTGAACCTTCCTGAGGGACAGGCTTCCTCGGTGGTCTATCTCAGGAACGAACCCATGTGGGACCAGGTCATGGCGGCTCTCGGCATCGCAAAAAGCCCGGTGATCTACAGTAACGAGGGCGGGGTTCCTGCCATGCCGCTGGGGTACTATGTACAGTGCAACAACTTCGACGTGGATTACTACCAGGGAGCTCAGGGCCCCACGGGCATGCCTTCGGAATACCACAGCACCCTCAGCGTCTATACCATGGACAAGGAAAAGGTCTTCGATAAGCGCATCCGGGTGAACGATCCCCTTACCTACCGGGGCGTCACGTTTTATCAATCCAGCTATGGACCCATCGACCGGCCCGGTACGGTCTTTCTGAACATCCGCCCCAAGAACAGCTCGGCAGCAGGGGAGACCGTTGCCATCGAGGCGGGGAAAGCCGTCTATGTGCCGTCCATCAAGAGGACCATCAAGGCGCTCAGCTTTGCACCCTTCGGCATGAGAAACCCCACAACGGGCGAGGTGCAGTTCTACCGCAGCAATAACGAAGAGTACATCAACCCTACCGTAGAGCTTGAGATCCTGAATAACAACCGCACGGTCTATAAGACCTATGTCATGAAAATGGACAAAGGCGCACCGTACATGCCCGAGGACTATCTCATCAGTTATGTCCATTACTTTGGCACCCGGTATACGGGGCTGCAGGTCACCAAGGACCCCGGCGTATGGGTCGTGTATACGGGATTCATCATGCTGTGCATCGGACCGCTCATCGCTTTCTTCGGTTCGCACCGAAAGCTCTGGGTGCGGGTGCAGGAACGAAAAGGTCAGGCCGTCGTGACCATCGCCGGATCGGCGAACAGGAACCGTCTTGGTTTCGAACGTGTTTTTAACCAGATCGTGGAAGAGATCTCAAAGTAATATCGGAGGGGATAGATGGAAAGTTCCTTACTTTTTAATATTGCAACGCTTGCATATCTCGTAGCGATGGTGCTGTATATCAGTTTCCTTGCCTTCAGAAAAGAAGGGATCGGCCTGACCGCAACCGTGGTCACCGCTGCAGGCTTCATCGTACAAACGATCGCGTTGTTCGGCCGTTGGTGGGAATCGTACCAGATGGGCGCGGACATTGGCAGGGTCCCCCTTTCCAATCTCTATGAATCGCTCGTTTTCTTCACCTGGAGCACGGTAATGATCTATCTTATCGTGGAATACAAATATAAGGCCCGTGCCTTCGGGGCCTTCGTGATGCCGGTCGCGTTCCTGGCGCTTGCGTTCATCAATGTTGCGGGCATCAGCAGCGATATTACCCCGCTGGTCCCGGCGCTTAAGAGCAACTGGCTCTTTTATCATGTGCTCATCAGCTTCCTGGGCTACGCAGCTTTCGGTGTGGCTTTTGCCATCAGTATGGTCTATCTGCTGATGAATACCGATGATCGGGGCAAGAGCATGAACCTGTTCTCCGGCATTGGTGCTTTGTTCCTTCTGGCCGTGGCCGGTTATTTCCTGACGAGCTTGAGCCCGCAGTGGAAAACAGCGTTCTGGCTCGGACTCGGGGTGCTGGTCCTCGCCTGGTTCATCTACCTCATCGTGAACGGCGCGAACAACAGGCCTCAGGTGTTCCTGTTCTGGGCAGGCTGTGTGACCCTGGCCGTTGTCCTGCTGCTCGCCATGGGCGTCGATTTCGTGTATCTCATCACCTTCAAGAACATGGCCTCGGGCGAGTCCTTCAAAAAGCACCTGTTCGAAGGCACCTTTGTGAGTCATTCGCTGCCGGTCGTGGTCCTGAGCTGGGTTTTCACGGCAGGTCTCTTCTGGTTCATCTGGTCTCAGGGGATGAAGCTCAAGTCCCTGCTTCAGTCCTATATGCCGGGCCTTGACCTGCTCGATGACGTGACGTACCGCATGATCGCCATCGGCTGGCCGCTTCTGACCGGGGGTATCATCACGGGCGCGGTCTGGGCGAACAGCGCCTGGGGCACGTACTGGAGCTGGGATCCGAAGGAGACCTGGTCGCTCATCACGTGGTTCGTCTATGCGATCTATCTGCATGCCCGGTATGTGCGCGGATGGAAGGGGACACAGATGGCGGTCATATCGGCGGTGGGTTTCCTCGCGGTTATCTTCACGTACCTCGGTGTGAACCTAGTGCTCTCAGGGCTGCATTCCTATGGAGGCCTTGCGGAATAACGTCAGACCATCACCCTGTTCTTTCGGCCGTCGTTGACAGCGATCATACTGTCGACGACGGCCTTTTTATTTTCTGTCCATGACATAGTGCAGGTGTCCATGGTGATTCGTCTTTGCCTGCAGGTTTACGGCGGTGGTATACTGAAAATAGGATAATCGAGATTGCCGGATACCATTCAAGAGGAGGGGCGCTATGAGAACGTTCGCATGTAAAAGCCTTGGGAATAACTGCACCTGGAAACACGTTGCAAAAACGGAAGAACTGATGGCTGACGTGGTGGCACTGCATCTGAGGGAAGTTCACGGCATGAATGAGCTCAACCCGGAATTGGTCGCAAAGATCAAGAACCTGTCGACAAACCCTGATCCCGTCGATGTGCCTGCCGCTGAAAGGCTTGTGATGAAGGAGTTCAAGTGTCAGGATCTCGGGACAGCGTGTACCTGGCGCTATTTTGCCCAGACCGAGGAATTGCTGACAGACGGAGTTGCTGTCCACGCCCGGGAAGCACATGGAATACAAGAGTTCAGCCCCGAGCTTGTTGCGAAAGTGAAGACACTGGCGCATGAGTGGAAAGGTTGAGTTCAGATCGCGTCGTTTGCGCCGGATAGCGCGGAGGAGACAAAATGGTTCCTATCCGGGACAGGAAGGGCCGAGAGAGATTATTCTGTCCGTTGACGGGGCTTAGCGTAGAAGCGTTATCTCAACGCGTTTATCAACGGAGTAGAGGGGATATATTTTAAAATTCTTTACCCATGGCTGGATTACGAAGTAATCGGCCCGGTGCCACATGAAGACCCAAGGTGCGTTCTGTACGATGCGGTTTTCAGCCTCCTCGTAAAGTCGGTACCGTTTTATATCGTCGGTCGTTCGCTGGGCGGTCTCGATGATGCGGTCGAGGTCATGATCGATGAGACGAGTTCGGTTCCCGGACGGCCCGACGCTTGATGAGTGGAACAACGGAAAAAGAAAGTTCTCGGGATCAGGATAATCGGCCCACCAGGAGAGCCAGAAGGCATCGGGCTCTCCTTCGTTCACGGCATGTTTGAACGCACTCCAGTCAAGCTGGGTTATCTCCGCTTTGAGCCCTACCGCCGCAAGGTAGTTCTGTATCACCCCAACGATGTCCAGAACTTCAGGTTCCGGAGTAATGAAGATCCTGACCGTTGCGCCCGCAGCTCCTGCCTGACTGATGAGTTTTTTTGCCTTTTCCGGATCATAGGCATAGCCTTTGGACGGAGGGATGTTGTTCTTCCAGAGCCCTGGCGGTACGGGGCCGGTTGCCAGCACGCCGCGTTTTTCAAAGACTGTATTCAGGATATGTCTTCGGTCAATGGCCATATTCACTGCCTGGCGAACCCGCAGATCATTGAAAGGCGGACGAGTGCAGTTTAACCCCAGGTAGTAGCTGTTCAGCCCCGGACCTCCGAAGACAAGATTTTTCCAGGCAGGGTCCGTAGTAAAATGATGGTATTCGGCTGAGGGGATCGGGAGCACGTCGAGCCTCCCGGTCTCGAACTCAAGCACGGCGGTGAGGTCCTCTGGGATCACGCGATAAACGATCCCGTTCAGCTTGGATCTTCCCTCAAAATAATCTTCCCGTGCTTCAAGCACCAGGTCCTGTCCATGTTTCCATTCTTTGAGGATAAAGGGGCCGCTACCTTGGGGGTGTGTACCGAAGTCCTGGCCCAGGCGCTCGACCTCTTCGCGAGGCACGACATAGGCTGTCACCATGGAGAGCAGGGACAAAAATGGTCCAAAGGGTTTTTTGAGCCTGAGCACGAGCGTATGGTCGTCGACGACCCGTATCCCGGAGACTGTTGCTGTCCTTCCCGAGAGAAGGTCATGGGCGCCCTCGATCTTGTCGAGCACCCAGGTGAGCGGTGCTTTTGTTCCCGGCGTGAGCACACGTTCAAAAGAGTAGCGAAAATCCTCGGCACGGATCGTTCTTCCGTTGCTGAACCGCGCATTATTTCTGAGATGGAATGTGTAGGTGCGCTGGTCCGCCGAGAGGCTCCAGGTTTGGGCGATATCTGGTGCGATCGTGAGGTTCTCATCAAAGCGAACAAGCCCATTGTAGAGTTTGGCAGCGATGCCGCCGCCTTGGACATCAGTAATGAGCGCAGGATCGAGGGTAGTGGGGTTCGAGTTCAGTCGAAGAGCGAGATGATTTGGAAGTCTGCCCTCATCGCGGCGGAGACAGCCGGCGGAGCACAGGGGCAGAATCAGAAAAAGCGTGAACAGGGCGATCAGGGCCGTTCGTCGGCCTTTACCTTTTCGCGGCGTCAATAAATGCTTTAAAGAGCTTTTTCGTAAAGCGGTCATTGATCGTCTTTTCCGGGTGCCACTGCACAGCGATGAGAAAATTTTTGCCACGTGACTCCAGCGCCTCGACAATACCGTCATGGGCGACAGCAGACAGTTTGAGGTTTCTGCCCGGGTTCTTTACGCTCTGGTGATGCGAACTCCTGACGCGTATGGTGTCTGCGCCCATGATGCTGAACAGCTGTGTACCTTCAATGATATCGGTCGGGTGGAAGATCTTTCTCCCGCTTTTCGCAGGTCCATGCGGTTGCGCTTTCGGGACCTGCAGGGGGAGGTCCTGATAGAGCGTGCCACCCAGCGCCACATTGACGAGCTGGGCACCATGACAGATGGCGAGCACGGATTTTTTTGCCGCCGATGCAGCCGTGAACAGCCGGGTCTCGAAACGGGTTCGTTCGTCGGGAGAGAATGTCATGTGTGCGGCTTGCAACGGTTTTTCCTTATAGAACCGGGGGTGAATGTCGTCTCCGCCGGTAAAGAGGAATCCATCCAGATGTTTCACGAATTCGGGTATCGCCGACTCCACCCCGATGATTGGGACGGGGACCCCTCCTGCCTGCAGCACCGCTTTTGCGTAATCCTGATCAAGAATGTTCAGATTCCTCGCTGGCTGGATCTCGAGGTTCATGGTGATGCCGAACTGCTCCTTGAGCGCGTTCTCCAG
>JBGQDI010000039.1:0-15664 GCA_041495765.1 Nitrospirota bacterium | reverse complement strand
GGAGGTTTCGAACCTCCGTAGGCTGACGCCGACAGATTTACAGTCTGTTCCCTTTGGCCACTCGGGCACCTCCCCGGGACACTACCTACAACGAGCTGCTCGTGCTATCCTTGCTCTTCGTGATCACATTTGTATGGAGCCACCGGAGGGATTCGAACCCACGACCTGCTGATTACAAATCAGCTGCTCTACCAACTGAGCTACGGTGGCGAAGCCCCCTGGACACACCACCTGCCGCAAATACAGGAAGGAATATCGTTTTTCTCCGGCCTATCCATCTGGTCGAAGGCGCATTCCGTCAAAGAACTGGAATTATAAGGGATTGTTACATGACTTGTCAAGAGAAAAGATGAAGTGACCCCGCAACGCGAAACAAGGAACCTCATACCGCCAAACCGGCCACGAACGCTTATTTTTTCCGCTGCCGCAGGACCTCATAGAGCATCACCCCGGCGGCCACAGATACGTTCAATGAACTGATCTGCCCCATAAGGGGCAGTGAAAGCGTATAGTCACAGTGCTCCCTGACCAGGCGGCGGACGCCTTTATCCTCGCCTCCCAGCACAAGTGCAGTAGGACGCACAAAATCGGCATCCCAGTACTGCATGTCACCATTTGCCTCGGCCGCAGCTATCCAGACCCCTGCCTTTTTGAGGTCCTCGATCGTATTCACGATATTCACGACCTTAGCCACCGGCATATATT
This sequence comes from Nitrospirota bacterium, assembly GCA_041495765.1. Taxonomy (GTDB): domain Bacteria; phylum Nitrospirota; class UBA9217; order UBA9217; family UBA9217; genus GWC2-56-14. The sequence continues at coordinate 14,959 of JBGQDI010000039.1, read as the reverse complement.
CGAGCGCGCCAGCGGCTGCCTTTGCCACCGTTTCGGTCAGTCCTGCGGCCCGTCGTTCGGGGATGATAACGCCGTGCACGCCTGCAGCCTCGGCCGTCCTCAGGATCGCACCAAGGTTCCGCGGATCCTCCACTCCGTCCAGGATCAGGAAGAGCGGCGTCTGGCCGCGTTGGGAAGGGATCTGTAAGATATCGTCGAACACAGCATACTCGCGCGCTGCCGCGCTGGCGACCACACCTTGATGTACGGAATTCGGGGCTTCACGGTTCAGGACGTCCCGTGAGGCCATCCTGACCTCTACCCCGGACTGCCGGGCGAGCCGGATGATCTCAATGACATCCCGGTCTGATTTACGCTGTTCGGCGATCAGCAGGCGCTGGATGGGTCGGCCCGACCTGAGCGCCTCCATGACCGGATTGATACCGACTATCATTTCTTTTTGCATTTTTTATTTCTTTCCGGAAAAACAACTGGTGCCGTAATCGGCAGCGATGATAAAAGTATTGGCACGACAGCGGCAGATGCGCGGCTACTTCGGTTTCCAGACCGTTCCGTCAGCCCGGTCGAACAGTTCCACCCCGCCGTCATCAATGACCTTGCGGATCCGGTCCGCCTCAGCCCAATCCTTGCGGGCGCGCGCCTCGTTCCTCAGATGGATAAGCTCCTCGATCCGTTCGACCGACAAGGTAACCTTGCTTTCTGCCTGCCGGCTCTCACTGAACCAGGCCTCGGGGGCGCGGGTGAACAATCCCAGTGTACGACCGATGTCATCGAAAGCATTGCCGGCACTTGTCAGGATGATATACGACGCATCTTCTCGTTTTGCACCTATTTCAGCCAGGAACTTGTTCACATCACGCACCAGATCGTAGACCAGCCCGATCGCAAATGCGGTATTAAAATCATCATCCATCGCCTCATCAAAGGCTTTCGGCAGGTTCATGATCTTGTCATAGAGCGGCCGGTCGGCGCCTGCTACGACGTCCTCCGCCTTGACCGAAGGGGCCTTCTTACCGGTAAGGTAGTTGACCATCCCCTCTTTCATGGTATAGAACCGGTCAAGCCCGGCCCGGGCGTCCTTCAGATTAGCGTCTGAAAAATCGATGGGGCTGCGATAGTGGGTGGAAAGCAGAAACAGCCTGACGATCTCCGCATCGTACTGGTCGAGAATATCGCGGATCGTGAAAAAATTACCGAGCGATTTCGACATCTTTTCCTGGTTGATGTTCACGAATCCGTTATGCAGCCAGTAGTTCACGAACTTCTTTCCGGAATAGGCCTCGCTCTGGGCGATCTCGTTCTCATGGTGCGGAAAGATCAGGTCCTTGCCGCCGCCGTGGATATCAAAGGTCTGCCCAAGATGTTTGAAGCTCATAGCGGAACACTCGATGTGCCAGCCCGGCCTTCCGGGGCCCCAGGGGCTGTCCCATGCAGGCTCGCCCGGCTTCGACGCTTTCCAAAGCGCAAAATCAAGAGGGTCGGTCTTGCGTTCGTCGATCTCGACCCGGGCTCCGGCCTTTAGGTCCTCTATATTGCGTTTCGAGAGCTTGCCGTAATCCGAAAAGCTCGCGACCCGGAAATATACGTCGCCATCCACGGGATAAGCATGCCCCTTCTCTACAAGACCTTTGACGATCTGGACCATTTCGCCGATGTGATCGGTCGCCTTCGGCTCCACATCTGCACGGGCCACGCCGAGCCGTTTCATGTCCTCATGGTAGGCCTGAATATATTTGTGCGCCACCTCTTCTGCAGTGATGCCTTCCTGTCTCGCACGGTTGATGATCTTATCGTCGACATCCGTAAAATTGCGGACATACGTGACCTTGTATCCCTTGCGGACAAAATAGTTACGGATCACGTCAAAGGCCACGGCCCCGCGGGCATGGCCGAGATGGGAATTGTCATATACCGTGATCCCACAGGCGTAGAAAAGCACGGTGCCGGGATGGATCGGCACAAAATCTTCTTTTTTCCCGGAAAGGGTGTTGTAAAGCTTTATCATAGACAGGGCTTCCTCGATTACCGTATACTTTGATTATATACTCTGGGAACTGCTAATATATGGTCGTGAGACCGTCAATAGTATAGATTGCCCCGGTTTTTGTCAAGGGATTTAAGGAAGCGGGAGTAAGTATGACCACAGCGTTGCGGCGGTTCGTTGTTCAGGAGCATAAGGCAAAACGTCTGCACTATGATTTTCGTCTGGAGATCGGCGGGGTGCTCAAGTCCTGGGCGGTGCCGAAAGGCCCCTCGCTCGACCCCGCGGACAAACGCCTGGCGGTCATGGTGCCCGATCACGCGCTCGAATATGCCGGCTTCGAAGGAATCATTCCGGAAGGCAGTTACGGAGCGGGGCCGGTCGTTATATGGGACGCTGGTGACTTCGTACCAGCCGGAACGACGAGTCCTGAAGATGCACTGCATGAGGGCAAACTGACGTTTGAGCTCCGAGGAGGAAAATTAAAGGGAGCTTTTACCCTGGCTCGAATGAAAGGTTTTGCCCATGGCACCGGGAAAGAATGGCTGCTCATGAAGAAACAGGATGCTCATGCAAAGACCGGCTATACCATAAAAACCGAGCTTACTTCTGCAAAGCTCAAGTCGCTCAAAGAACTCGTCCCTCCCTGCGAAACCACGTAAACCCGCACAGTCTCACCCTGCAAGTTTTCACGATAAAACGACGCCCGGCAACCAGAGCGGCTGTCGGGCGAATATCAAGACATCTTTTTATGATCATTCTCTACTCTATGCTATTGATACAGTTGGAGAATTGATTCGCCACATACAGGCTGGAACCATCCGACGTTATTCCTCGGGGCCAGTTCCATATCCCCCAGCCGCTAGAGAGCGTGGTCACATCACCGGTCGCTATCACTATTTTCCGTATGGTAGCGTTGTTGATGTCCGTCACATACAGGTTGGTACCGTCAGTAGCTATGCCCGTCGGCAGGTAGAATGTTGCATGGTTTCCTGTCCCATCCTGAAAGCCTGAAACGGCCGGATCTCCGGCAATATCCGTGACCACTCCGCTCGTTGGATCGATCTTGCATACGGTGGCGCCGCTGCTTCCACTGAAAGAGCTCGTTGCATAGAGATAGACTCCGTCCGAAGTCAGGCTATTGAAGTATCGGCCTGTCACCGGGGTTGTATCAAGCGTCGTGACCATCTTGGACACCAGGTCGATTTTACGAAGTCGGTCAGTGGGATTCTCGGCCACATACAGGTAAGTACTGTCATTGGTAATGTTTGACGGATAGTAGAACCGGGCATCGGCTCCCACACCATTCACCACGTCCATCGCGCCCGCAGTGCCCGCCAGGGTCGATACATCGCCTGTTTCTATGACTATTTTACGGATCGTTTGATTACCACTGTCAGCGACATAGAGATTGGTGCCGTCACTCGTGATGCCGTAGGGCTGGTTGAACCCCGCGGCTGCGCCGATGCCGTCAGCCGTGCCGGTCGGCCCCCCTGCCAGGCCAGCAAACGTGGTAACCTCGCCCGTTGCTATGACAACTTTACGGATGGCATTATTTGCGATATCAACGACATACAAATTAGTGCCATCAGTGGTCATGCCGCCCGGACTGTTAAATCCGGCAGCAGCACCAACGCCGTTGGCCGTGCCTGTCACATCGCTTGAAACTCCTGCAAAGGTCGTTACCACAGCAGGATCTGCCAGCACAAGAGAAACTCCTTGAATGGTTCCGCCGATGATGGCCGGGGTCGTAGTGGTAGCTTCTTCCAGAGACCCGAAAGATTCATCAGCAGTATGGATGGCAGTGACCCGGTAATAGTAGGCGGTTACCGGTTTCAGCCCCTTATCCGCATAGGGCAAAGCAGCAACAGGCGCGGCATTCACCTTATTGCCCGGTGTTATTGCTACCACGGGAGCAGTAGAGCGATAGACATTGTATCCTGTCGCGCCGCTCACCGAAGCCCAACCAACATTTATCCGGTTAGCGGTTACTGCTATTGCCGTGACCGTATCCGGGCCTGCTAAAGCTGCGGCCGTAAAGTTGATGGCGCTCACATTCGCGCCCAGGATGGTCACGTTCCTGGTCTGCGGCGTGAACGTATAGCCCAAGGTATTTGGCGTGATCGTATAGTCCCCGGGCAAAAGATGGGTAAAGGTGTAATTGCCTGACCCGTCGGCTGCGGTCGTCGTGGTCGCCTGCCCTCCCAGGGTCATGACCGCCCCTGCAACGGGGGCTCCGTTCACGGTAACTGTCCCCGATATACTGTACGTGGGCATGATGCTGAAGTTCGCATCATTCGTATCGCTGGCAAGAAGGACTCCGGCATTGTTCCTGATGTCCACCTTGACCCTGCATTTTGTCTGGAGCTTGGCCTGGAACGGCACGGTCCAGTCATAGGAATGGTCGCCCGCGGAGAGCGGTGCGGTCACCGTTCCGATCGATATCCAGCTCGATCCGCCGGTCAAGCTGAACGAGAATGTAGCGCTGCCGGCATCATCGCGCCCAAAGATGGTGTAATTGATGTTTTTTAGGTTGAGCCTGGGATTGACGATCTCCCCGCTTTGAGGGCTCGTGACCCTGAGCACTTCGACACTGAACCCTTTTTTGGACATACTGTTGCCGACGGAGACGTTGGAGGAGTTATAGGCAATGACCTTGATCTTGCTCTTGGCCGTGATGTTGCCCGCGGCAGGAGCAGGCACGGTCCAGGCATAGGTGATGTTCGAGAACCGCGTGTCGGTCAGTCCGCTTACGATGGTGGTCCAGGTCCTGCCGTCGGGAGCATAGAGCAGGGTGTACTTCTCGGCATTTGCCGGGGCGTTCCAGGTGATGTTCACGATGGTTCCGGCCTGAAGGACTTCCCCGCCGTTCGGATACACAACGGCCACTTTGGCATGGGGGCTTATGGCGACCTTATCGATCCAGGCAGCGTCCATGCCTGCGTCTCCGGTCAAGTTTTTGCTATAGGTCCAGTTGAGCGTATGGAGCGTGTTGGTCGTTACCTTAAAGAACTTCTGCTGCCAGGGCACGAGCCCGCTGATTTTGCTTTTCGACTTCCCGTCGATGAGGAAATTGAGTGTATCGTTGGTCTTCTCCGATGAGATCTTTTGATAGAAGGCAATGCTGCCTGTTCCCGTGAACGTGGTCTGGAGCGATGAGAACTGTCCCGCAGTGATCGCAGCGCTTTGAACTGCGATCCCGTCACCCAGGGTGGAGGTCGGGACCGAGACGGCGGTCCAGGGTGCTGTGCCGGTGGTAAAGGTCGCGGCAGTGATGCCGTCGAGCAGCATGGGGTTGTCTACTGCATTTTCCAGGGTCGGCATTCCAGCGCTGCTGGCTGAAGGCATGATGATCCCGATCAAAACAAGTGAGAATAAGAACATGACAGACAACCAGATTTTTGAACGCATAGTAAATCCCCTTTTACGACTTGAAGTGACGACAGACTGTTGCAGAACAGGGGGTGAGTATATAGGTGTCCAGCAGCGAAGTAAAGGCCTTAAATGGGGTAAGTTCAGGGTAGTGAATCGTGGGGGGCCTGCACGGTGCTGATCAATTCTTTAAGCTTTTAAAACAATGGGGAAATGCCTCGATGCCGGTTTCCTTGCCTATGCTCGTCATGACCCCGTCCGTAGCTCAAGCTCCTGCAGGTTCTTTAAGGCGTCATGGTGACCGGTGCCGCAAAACTCTTCTGTCGCTGAATAGGTGCTGCAGACCGCAGGACGCTCAGGTCTGCCGAAAAGCACACAGTGATTATCCGGAGTAAGCTGGACACAACGAACGCCAGCGGGTTTTCCCTCCGGCATGCCGGGAATGAACGAGGAAATGGAAGGCGCAATGCAGCAGGCTCCGCATCCCGCGCGGCAAGACCTGTTGTTCTTATCGGTGACCTGGTTCATTCGGGCTCGATGGTCGCGATCAGGGAAAAGGACTGGAGCTGGTCCCGGTGGTGTTCGGCCTGCTCCAGCGGCTCGACCGTGCAGAGCGCAACGCCGTGGTTATGGGTCTCCAGCATGATCTGCTCACAGCGTTCTTTGTTGAACTTGAACACGCGTAAGAGCACGCGGACCACATGCTCCATCGTGTTATGATCGTCGTTATGCAGGAGGACCTTATAGCGCGGGACATGCAGCGCCTGCCGTCCGGCGGCCGGCACTGTTCCAGGTCGTGTCAGGGGAGATGCAGCCATGGGATCAGTTCTCCTCGGTAAGCTCGGTGCGGACCAGGGCCAGGATCGCTGAATGCGGGACAATGAGGTACTTTTTTTCTTCGAACTCTATTTCCATGGCAGATTCCCGAAGAAAGATCGCGTAATCACCCTCAATTGCCTGGAGCGGCAGATATTTGACGTCTTTTCCCCCCGTTTTCCAGGATTCATCGGGCGTCGTATCGGGCAATGGGTACCCGGGCCCCGTCTTGACCACCTGCCCGGCCATGACCTTTTCCTTTTCCTTGACCGTGGGGGGAAGATAGAGTCCCGAAGCGGTCTTGTCCATCCGCTCGTCCGGATCGATCAGTACCCGGTCTCCGACGATGATAAGGTTCTTCTTTGTTTTCATACCTGCCCCCGATATCATCCACAGCGCATGACGATCATGCGAGGCGCTTCCTCACGAACGCATCAAGGGTCCTGATCTTCGTCCTCAGTTTTTCGAATTCCTTGAAATGAAGCGACTGGGGCCCGTCGGAAAGCGCCCGTTCCGGTTCGGGGTGGACCTCGATCATGGCTCCCTGCGCGCCGGCGACGATCGAAGCGAGCGCCATGGGCGCGACCAGCGGCCGCTTGCCCGTGGCATGGCTCGGGTCGAAGATGACGGGGAGATGCGACATGCTGCGCACCAGCGGGATGATGGCAAGGTCGGCCGTGTTCCGGGTAGCGGTCTCGAAGGTGCGGATACCCCGTTCGCAGAGCACGACATTGGGATTACCGCCCAGCAGGATGTACTCCGCGGAGCCGAGCCACTCCTCGACCGTGGCCGAAAGCCCCCGCTTCAGGATGACCGGCTTCTTGAGCTTGCCGACCTCGGTCAGCAGGTCGAAGTTCTGCATGTTCCGTGCACCGACCTGGAGGATATCGACATGCTCCGCGACGATGCCCACATGGTCGGGGCTTACCACCTCGGTCACGACGAGAAGCCCGGTTTCCTTTCGCACTTCATCGAGCAGCGCAAGTCCTGATTCGCGCATCCCCTGAAAGCTGTGCGGGCTCGTCCTCGGCTTGTATGCTCCGCCGCGCAGGACCGGCACTCCGATCTTTTTCAGGAATCGGCCAGTTTTCATCATTTGCTCCCTGCTCTCGACCGCGCAGGGTCCGGCGATCACCAGAAAAGGCGATGCACCGCCGACCTTGACCTTTTTCCCGAGCGGGACGACCGTGTCGGCCGGATGAAAGTCGCGGCTCACAAGCTTATAGGGCTTGGTCACGTGGATGATCTCCATGATCGCCTTGATGTCCCGCAGCAGCGCGTCATTCACCCTGCCCTGGTTCCCGATGACGCCGATCGCGGTACGGTCTGCGCCCGGAATAGCAACGGGTTTGAGGCCCATGGAGGAGATGGTCTTTTTAACCTGGGCGACGTCCCGGGAGGTCGCCCAATGGTGCATTACGATAAGCATGCAAAAGCTCCTGTCTGTTTTTTCTTGATCAGTCGGAACGAACGACCGCAGCAGTGTTCCGGGGTCCGCGGGGAAGGCTACTCCTGCAGCCGAAGCAGCCTGCCGCAGGAGGAACAACGGTAGCAGTTGGTCCCGTGGAACGTCCCCAGGAAACGGTATGCAGGTTTTTTACAGACGCAATCGGACCGGAGCATCGCGATCCGGTAGTTCTTCAGCAGGACCAGCACGGGGATGACGGCAGCAGAGAGCACCAAAATCCCGAATGCATTGTTCCCCCACCAGCCCATCTGCAACCCCACAAAAAGTACAAAGGCAAATACGACGGGTACGATGACCAGACCGGCAATGAACTGCTTCACGATCCGGTGGTTCTGTGCAGTGAGCGAAACGGCGTTAAACAGGCTCGTGAGCTTATGGACCGGTTCTTCGATCAGCCGCTTCCCGCAAGCAGGGCAGGCGAGCTTGGCGCCGGTCGTTGCCTCACCAGCACCCGCAGCCAAATGCGCCGACCACCCCTCATAACGCGGCATCACGCTCGTTCTGCACTGACTGCAGACCAGCTCAACATCCCATCCGCAGGGAGTACTGGTCACGTTCCGGTATTTGGCAAACACGCGGTCTATCCTTCTCTCCGGGACTTCCGATCAGAAGATCGTGCTACCCATCTGGCCCGGGGTCAGTCCTTTTGTCAGTTCCCGTCTGATAAAGATCCTGATGCGGGCCTGGTCTTCAGAGTCGATACGCATGAACCTGATGCCCATGCCCGGCGTTTTCAGCGGGCCTTCACCGCGGTTAAAGCTGTACAGGACCATACCATCGGCCTTGATCATGGTGTTCTCCAGAAAGATCGTCACCGGCACCTGGATCCCCGTCGCCCGGGGTTTGTTGGTGCTCACGTACATGCCGTTCTCGGAAAGGGCGGAGATGTAATCGCCGCTCGTCGAAGGCGCCCCGGCCTTCTCCTCTCCGATGTTCACGTTCAGACAGGTGCTCAAACGGATGTACTTCCGGGGAGTGGTCTCCGTTGCCTTCTGGATAGCGGGATAGAGCACGTCGGGATCGATCGGTTTCTGCAGGAATGCGGAACAGCCTTCGCGCAGACAGGCCTCTTTTACCGCCGGGTCCTTCGATGCCGTCAGGACGATCACGGGCACGGCAAAGGTCTGCGGGGCCGTCTTGATCTTCTTCAAGAGCTCCATGCCGCCCATGCCGGGCAGCGACAGATCAGTCAGGACCAGCGCAGGGCGGGTGAGGTTCATGATCTCGAGCGCATCTTCTGCGCTCGTGGATGTATGGATATTGTACTCCAGCCGCTGAAGCAGGATGCTGTTGTAATAAAGGTGCGCGCTATCGCTGTCGACAACGATAAGAAGCCGTTTTTTCCGGTCTCCGGACTGGGTGCTCTCTTTTTGGTTCTCGGGTTCTGCCATAGGCCAGACCTCCCGGTCAGATGATCGATGTTCTTTATTTCCAGGTTCTTCGCCCACGAACTGCTCCCTCTCAGCAGGAACGGCCCCTGCCGCATCGTGCACTGCCTTAGATCGGTAATTTTATTTTATATCGGATCGCAAACATCCGCAACACAAATGTAACGGAAATACAGGTAACAGCGGCGAAAACATCGTTTCCCGTAATCTGCATCACGGCAAGGTAACACCACGCCCCGGCAAAGGCACAGGTGGCATAGAGCTCCGTCCGCTGGAATACCGCGGGGATCTCATTGCAGATGATGTCCCGCAAGACGCCGCCGAAGACGCCGGTCGTGACCCCAAGGAGCGCTGCGATGAAGGGGTGCAGCCCCGCCTGATGAGCGAGCGAAGCGCCGGTTGCACTGAAGAGGCCGAGCCCCAGCGCATCGAGCAGAAGCACCAGGGACATGGCCTTCCCATGCTCCGTCACCTGTTTCGTGATGAAGCCGCCGAGCAGGGAGAGGGCAAGAAAGATGATGGGATACCAGTAATGTTCCACCCAGAACAGCGGGTGCCGGTCCAGGATGAAATCGCGCAGCGTGCCCCCGCCGAAGGCCGTGATCATGGCCACGGCGTAGACGCCGACGATATCCATGCCCTTCTTGCGCGCTTCGATGATGCCCGACAGCGCAAAAGCGAAGGTCCCGGTGATCTCCACGGTCTTGATAAGCGTGTTCATCGGGGTCATTTCGCGAAACCGCCTTCGAATATGATCTCCTCAAGCTTCCTTCGGTTCGAAGGGAACTCCCGCTGCTCCAGCGCCAAGGGAAGGTCATGCTTGTTTCCCGGCCGCCCCACGGCGATCATCGCCTCGACCTGGTGATCGTCGTCGATCAGAAGCTCCGTTTTTGCCCGGTCATAGTCGAAGCCCTGCATGCCGTGAACGACAAGGCCCATGAAGGAGCCCTGGAACGCAAGACTGACCCAGGCAGCACCGGTGTCATGGGAATGAGTGCGCGCGGGCTTGCCGTTAAAGTCAAAGGTTGTTTTGGAGACCGTGACGATCAGCACCGCTGCATTTTTGCACCAGGACTGGTTGTTCACGGACAAAAGGCCGAAAAACTTCTCCCAATGCGCCGTGTTGCGCATGGCATAGAGGAACCGCCAGGGCTGGTTGTTCATAGAAGACGGCGCCCACCGTGCCGCTTCAAAAAGGCGCAGCAGCTCTTCCTTGCCGATCTCCTCGCCCGACATGGCCCGCGGCGACCAGCGGTTGATGAAGATCGGGGAGATCTCGTGGCCCGGTTTGCGAAAGTCGGAGATGTTGGGAACATCCGCCATTTGAGTCTCCTTTAACTACAAGCAACGAAAAAACATTTACCGCGAGGGCGCCAGGGACGCGAGGACATCAAACAAGAAGATTTAAAAGATCTGCAAGACTTCCTCGCGTCCCTCGCGCCTTCGCGGTTCCTGGGTCTTTTTCCGTTATTGAAATGCCGGGACAGCTTCCATCAGCGCAACTGCGCTTGCCGGATCATGCCTTGCCGCGGCCTTCGCCTCTTTCCATCTTCTCCGCAGCTTCTTCACATCCTCGCCCTTCGCTTCCCGCGCCTTGAGTTTCCGGTCGACCGTTTCCAGCTGCCGAAGAGCCTGGCGGATGCCCTTATCCAATGCCTTGTACTTGACTGCGTCAGACTTCGGGATAGAGAAATCACCGCTCGTTTTCCAGATATCCCCCAGCTTCATCCAGGCGGCAAAGTATTCGGCCTTCCCGCCGTCCATGAGCGTGATCTTCGACGTTGCCTTGATATCGGTGACACGAATGCCGTTCTTGTCCGCTACCACTTTCTGGCTGCCGTCAAAGGGCTCCGCTCCCTGGTTGTCGAAATAGTGCCACGTCACGCGGCTCACCTGGGCCTCAGAATCATGACAGCTGCCGCAGGTGCGCGACTTGCCGAGCGGATGGGCCACCTGCTCCACCTGGAGCCAGGCGAGGTAGTTGTTGTTCCCTCCCGGGAAACTGAAGGTCCCGAGCTGGGCATAGGCATCGTGGGTCTCGCCTTTGGGCCAGCGGAATATGATCCCCGGCCTCGGTTGCACGGTCTCTTTGATCCCGCCCGCGCTGTTGGGCCAGATCTTCGTCGGTATCCACCGCTTGTTCTGGTCCCTGATCAGGATCGGCGGCTCCATGGGCCCGTAATAGAGCGAATATTTTTTGAACGGGTTCGGTTTACCGGTGATCACACCAGGCCCCCAGGAGGTCATCTCATATCCGCCCAGGACCTTCACATGGCACGCTTCGCAGGCAAGGTCCTTGTGCACGCTCGCAGCCATGGCCTGCTCCACCTCGATATGGCAGTCCTGGCACGTTGCCTTGCGCTCGATATGGCCCATGCCTTCGGGGCCGGTCTGGTGGCAGTCAGTGCACTCGATCTTTTTTCTTACGTGCACATCTTCGGGCAGGCCCGCGGGCTCGGAGAAATCCTTGCCCAGGTAACTGTCGCCCCGACGCCGTTCCATGGTCCCGGCGTGGCAGACAAAGGTGCTCCTGCCTCCGCCCGTACAGTTCGCAGACGGCGGTGTCCTGCTGAAGGCGTGGCTGCCCTTTTCCCGGGAAGGCGCATAGTGGCAGTCGAGGCAGCCTGCGTGGCAGATGTTGCAGGCCTTCTGTTTCGCGATCGCCTGTTCATGCGAAAGCGGCTGGTTGACCTGCTCGACGATCTTCTGCGTGTTTTCGAAGGAGAAGCTGTTTCCATCTGCCCTGCCGACCGGCGGGGTGTCTGCAAAGGATGGCCCTCAATTATTGGGGCCATGGATATCGTTCCAGACCTGCATGGAGCGCTGACGGAAGTTCGCCCCCATGATGCTGGTGCCGAACTGCTTTACCTGGTCGGGATGGCAATTGGACTGGCCGCAGGTCTTCTGCGCGATGGCGGGATCGTATCCGAGCGTTTCCCTGTTCCGGTCGTGGTACAAAAGCGTGCCCACGTCGTAGTCAAGTGAGCCGTCCGCCGTCCGCGGCAGCATCTCGCGCAAACGGTCGTCGCCGGCAGGCAGCAGCCGTTCGACATGGCCTTTTCGCGACAGGATATTAAGATTATTGTCCAGAACAATGAGCTTCAGCATGCCCTCATGGGCAGTGGAGGGATCGTTTGACAGGCCGTTCCCCAGGTGGCAGTCGCGGCATTCGGTGTTCGGGTGGCGCGCTTCCTTCTGCACCTGCTCGCGCGTCATCACGAACTGCGGATAGCCGAGAGCGGTCATCTGCGTTTTGTCAGCGTGGCACTTGACGCAGCGGTCGCTGGAATGATAGCCGGAATAGAGGGAGATAAAGAGGAGAACAAGGACCAGCTGGGCCATGAGGATCGCCATGCCCCGCCTTGTTCCGAACCAGTTCCAGAGTTTGCCGATGGCCATAAGAATTAATTCGTCAGTTCAGCCGACAGCTTTCCGTCAGTACAAAGGAACACCCCGGCATGTCCTTCTCGAACATGCCGGGGTGCAGAGACTTATTGATAGATCGCAAAGGTCGTGACAGAGTACGGATCCTGTCCAGCTGCCGCAGTGGCGTGACTCATGCTGCTGAGGTGGCCATTCGAGTCGATCTTGTATTGTGAGACGCTGTTGCTGCCATGGTTCGTCACATAGACAAACCTGCCCGAAGTATCGACGGTGATCGAGGAGGGTGTCACTCCGGCTGCTATCGGAGCGGTCAGGGAAGTGAGGTGGCCATCAACGGCATCAATCGCATACTGCGAGACATCGCCGTCGCCCCAATTAGCCGCATAGACATACTTGCCCGAGGGATCGACAATGATGGATCGCGGGCTCGCCCCGGCTGGAACGGTCGGGGTTGCCATGGACGCGAGACTCCCGTCGTCCGTGATCGTATACTGTGATATGCTGTTGCCATCACTGTTCGCCACATAGGCATATTTTCCCGCAGGATCGATGGCGATGGCATTAGGACGTGGGCCTGCCGCAACTGTCGGCGTCGTCGTCATAGAAGAAAGCGTACCGTCCGTTGGGTCGACGGAATACTGCGATATGTTATTATAATTCGGGTCCGAGTTCGTCGCATAGGCATATCTGCCCGAGGGATCGATAACAAAAGATGTGGGGTTCGTCCCGGTCAGTTTGTCTGCGACATTCGTGAGGCTGCCATCAATACTGATCGTATATCGCGAAACAAGGCTGTTATTGAAGCTCGTCACATAAACGTACCTGCCCAGGTGGTCGATGGTGACGGAGTTAGGACTCGTCCCGGTTGCCACCGTCGGTATCGTCATGGGTTGAAGACTGCCGCTGGCAGTGACCAGGTACTGTGAAACGCTGTTGCTGCCCCAGTTCGCCACATAGGCGTACCTACCGGTGGGATCGATGATAACTGCACGGGGACTCACCCCTGCCGGTACCGAGGAGGTTGTCATGGAGCTGAGAGCTCCGGTTGCCGAGACCAAATACTGCGAGATGGTGCCGTCTGCGAAGTTAGCCACATAAGCATATTTCGGCACAGCCACGACCGGGGGCACCACGGTGGGCGGCGGGCCGCCAGGAGTCACTGATACGCTGCCATAGGCCATGGTGACAGCGGCTGGTCCGGCCCAGCCGGCAACGAATGCCGGGCTCATGACCGTAAGATGGCCATCGACCGCATCGATCAAATACTGCGAAACCCTATTATTGGACTGGTCCGTCACGAAGACGAACTTGCCTGAGGGGTCGACGGCAACGGCGCTGGGGCCAGCCTCGGTTGCCACGTCAGTAGTGATTGACACGAGGAGTCCGCTGCCTGGGGTAATCGAGTACTGTGAGACGGAATTGCTGCCGTAGTTAGCCACATAGGCATACTTGCCCGTGGGGTCTACGGTGATGGAGGAAGGAGCCGCAGCAGCAGCCACTGTTGGCGTTGCGAGGGACGAGAGACTCCCGTCGCTCGCTTGGATCGAGAATTGCGAAACGGTGCCGTCGCCCCTGTTCGCCACATAGGCGAACTTGCCCTTGGGCTCTACTGTGACAGAGCTTGGATTCGCCCCTGCCGGCACGGTGGCCGTCGTCATTGAAGTGAGGCGGCCGGTGGTCCCATTGATATCATACTGTGAGATGGTGCCGTCGCCATCGTTCGCCACATATGCATATTTGCCCTTGGGCTCCACGGTAACAGAAACAGGATTCGTCCCGGCCGCTGCGGTCGTAGGTGCCAGAGCTGCAAGGATGCCACCCGTCATGATCTTGTACTGTGAGACAGTGCCGTCTCCGCTGTTCGTCACATAGACATGGGCGCCCGTGGGGTCAACCGTGACGGAGTTGGGATTCGTCCCGGCCGCAATTGCCGCCGCTATTACCGTAAGGCTGCCGTTCGATATGATCTTATACTGCGAGACAGTGTTGTCGCCGGAGTTCGCCACGTAGGCATAGGTGCCTGTGGGTTCGATGGTGACCGATTGGGGATTCAACCCTGCCGCGACCTTGCTGAGATAAGTGAGCCGGCCGGAAGTGTCGTCGCAGACATAGGTCGAGACGCTATTGTCGACCGCATTGGCTACGTAAACGAAATGCCCTTTGGGAGCCGTCGTTCCCTTTGCGCCTCCGACGGCACCGCCACCCCCGCCCCCTCCTCCGCCACAGGCGAAGAGCAGAACGAGCAGTGAGACTGACAGGATAACTACTGCAGCAAGCTTTTTCATAGCATGGGTCTCCTTTGGTCTTAGTAGCAAGTTGGGTACGAACAACGTGAAACCCAACATTTTTCAAATATTGCTCAAGGTCTTTGTACAGGGTTTTGCACTGGCTCTGCCCGGCCTGCAAACTGGTTCCATGGCATCGCTCAAGTAAACTTTATAGTGCCGTTAAAAAATCCTCGGCCGTCATGCCTGACCGTGCGATAAGGCTGCGAAGGGTGCCGCGTGCTACTGTAGGATGGTTTGGAATGGAGAGCGTTGCGATATGTCC
>JBGQDI010000038.1:0-15835 GCA_041495765.1 Nitrospirota bacterium | reverse complement strand
GTGATACCGAAAAAACAAAAGCGAACAAAATGTACAACATCCGGGCATGCCCTGTCAAGATGAAAATGCCCTTTTGGCCATTGCCGTCAAAATATAGATGCGGAATTCTTTGATAAGTTCATCTTTCAGAGTAGATCGAGCGGTATCCACTTACCGAGCAAGCGTAACCAAATGCCTTGGAACCGCGGCGCAATGGTCGCGAGGAAACCTTATGACGCTTACAGAAAAGAAAGACTTTCTTTGTTTTCTGAGGTCCTCGCGTCCTCCGCGCCTTCTCGATAAATGGTGTTTCTCGAAGGTTCTTCTTGCCAAAGAGTAAGGACTTCAGTAAGATTAAAAAACGCGTCCACTACAAATAGCAATCGAACAAGCTGGAACCAAGGGCATCTCTCGCTAAGTCACTTAAGGAAGCAGTTAAAACCGGCATTTTAACCAAGACTATTTGGCCGTCCTTTGCGAGCTTTGCGTCTTTGCGAGAAAATTGTCATTCTAGAACTTGATCACCCAATGAAACCCTATGCCAATTAAAACACTCCTCATCACACCGCCCTTTACCCAGCTCAACACCCCCTATCCCGCAACGCCTTACCTAAAAGGCTTTTTAAAACTGCACGGCCACGAGACCTTTCAGGCAGACCTGAGCATCGAAGTGATGAATGTTATCTTCTCCAGGAAGGGATTTCAAAAGCTCTTCGACAACCTTGCCGCCGGCAACAGGCAGCTCTCCCAAAACTCCAGCCGTATTCTGAAGAATAAAGATCACTACCTTCAGACCGTGGACCTGGTCATGAACTTCCTGCAGTACCGGGACACGACTCTTGCTCAACGCATATGCTCCGACACTTTTCTGCCGCAGGCCTCACGATTCGACCAACTGCCCGATCTGGAATGGTCCTTTGGAAGCGTAGGAGTGAGCGACAAGGCCCGATTCCTGGCAACACTATATATAGAGGATATCGGCGATCTGATCAAAGACGGCATTACCCCCTATTTCGGATTCAGTCGCTACGCGGAAAAGCTCGGCATGTCCGCCCATTCTTTTGCTCCCATCGACCAGGCCTTGCAGCAGCCCGAGAACATCATCGAGACCTGGATGCTCGAATTGCTGAAAGCGCATATCGATAAGCAGCGTCCCGATGTCGTGGGTCTGACTATCCCCTTTCCCGGGAATCTCTATGCAGCGCTCAAGTGCGGGCAGTATATTAAACTAAACTATCCGAACATCAAGATCGTGGCGGGCGGCGGTTACGTTAATACGGAGCTGCGTGAGCTTTCGGAGCCTGCAGTATTCAACTATGTGGACTTTATAACTTTGGACGACGGCGAACGTCCTTTGCAGAACATTCTGGAATTTCTTGGAGGCAAAAGGAAGGTCGAAGAGCTCACCCGGACATTCTTGAGAATCGGCAGTGAAGTAAAATATAGTAACTACGAAAAAGAAGCGTGTATCTCGCACAAGGACATCGGCAGCCCTGACTACTCCGACCTCTCACTTGATAAATACCTGTCGCTCATCGATCTTGCCAATCCCATGCACCGCCTCTGGAGCGACGGGCGCTGGAACAAGATCACCATAGCACATGGCTGCTACTGGCATAAATGCTCGTTCTGCGACACGTCTCTCGACTATATACAGCGCTTCGACAGTGCTTCGGCAACCGTACTCGTCGACAGGATCGAAAGCATCATCGCCCAGACCGGCCAGACCGGCTTTCATTTCGTCGATGAAGCTGCCCCGCCTGCAACTCTGAAAGAACTGGCACTGGAGCTGCTGAGAAGAAAGATCAACATCTCCTGGTGGACTAATATCCGCTTTGAAAATGCCTTTACTGAAGACCTCTGCAAACTGCTCGCGGAATCAGGCTGCATTGCCGTGACCGGCGGACTGGAAACTGCATCTGATCGGTTATTGAAGCTGATGAACAAAGGTGTGACCGTTCGCCAGGCAGCCCAGGTATGCAGCAACCTGACCAGCGCCGGCATCATGGTGCATGCCTACCTGATGTACGGCTTCCCCACGCAGACCGCTCAGGAGACCGTCGATTCCCTCGAGATCGTCCGCCAGTTCTTCGACCAGGGACTCATCCAATCCGCCTTCTGGCACCGGTTCACCGCCACTGTTCACAGCGACGTAGGGAGGAACCCGGAGAAATATCACGTCAAGATCGTAGATTCGCCTGCCGGCAAGTTTGCAAAGAACGACCTGCAGCACGAGGACCCAACCGGGTGCGACCATCAGGCCTTTGCACAAGGCCTGAACAAAGCAGTTTACAATTTCATGCACGGCATCGGCACGGATCAGCCGATTGGGGGATGGTTTGATTTTAAGGTTCCGAAAATTGCGGTCAAACGTAACTTCGTTGAACAGGCGATCAAACAACCGTCTGTCCGAACATGAACAGTTGCATATTAGTCAGCATAGCATTTCAATAATTTCGCACACTTAATCCATGTAATTATTGACTGTTCGCATAATCCATGCTTCCCTAGAATAACTTGTTAGGCTGCCCAAAACCACATGACCGAAGAAGAACTGCACCTACTTCCGTTGCAATCCTGGATGCCGAGTCGCATTCCAATTCGTGACGCCTTGGTAGCCTCTATTCCTAAAGACACAGAGTTGGCAAAAGAACTCATTCCGCCCAGTTATGAGCAGCGGTGGTACCCACAAAACGACGGCAGTCTTCGTTTGTTTATTCCTTATGACGGTGCATCGTTTGATGCTGATGTTTTCCGTATAGAACCCGGTGCGTGGGACCATACAACCTGCGATCTCTGTAATGCACGGATACCAGCAATGACCCGTTGTTACGTCACGAAGTTCGATCCATACATTGGTCTTTGCTCAAAGTGTTATAAAGAACACGTGGCGAAGAAAGTCGGTGTACTCAGGTTCGTGCTATGGCAATTAAGAACGTGGCTCAGTTTGCATTCGGCAGCCTAACACCTGGGTCGTGCAGACGCCGCCGGGTACAGCGCATCGCTTCCTGATACTTTCGTGGCTGGCGCCGCACACCCGAACCGTTGCAAAAAAGGGCGGCCAGATGGCCGCCCTAGGTGTTTGTTGCACTTCAGCTTTTCTATCTACATCATTGTCTCCCACAGGTGCTGATGCCCTGGGCATAGATATCAACAGTATTACCGGTGCGCTCATCTTCCCAGATGATGACTGCACCTCCCGAATCGTCAGCGGCGATCTTGGGAAACATCTGATGCAGATCAGCTGTCGAGATCGCCTCTCCGTCCGGCGTCCAGTGCGCCGTCCCGTTGTGACTGAGCCTCTGAGCGAACGTATCCACTCCCTGAATAACTCCGTTATTCAGAGTATCGTAATTTCGGTAATCGTACCAGGCAATGATCGCGCCGCCCTTGCCGTCCGCCGTGATCTGGGGTCCGTACTGACTATATGCAGCAGTGCTGACCGGCACGCCGTCGGCAGTCCACTGCACGGTCCCCGATGAGTTCACACGTTGAGCATAGATATCGCGAGATGCCGACCCCACCCGGCAGTCTTCCCAGGTCATGATCGCTCCGCCGTTACCGTCCATGGTCATCTGCAGTACGGTCTGATCGCCGGACGCCGCAGAAACCACCGTGCCGGCGGGACCCCATTGCGGAGCCCCGTCCCCACCGATCCGTTGAACATAAATATCGCTATTATTCCCATTGTTGTTGCTTTCCCACGAGACGATGGCGCCACCGGAACCGTCAGCCAGGGGGCGAGGGACATATTGATAGGCTGCGTTGATCGTGGAGACACGAACTCCGTCGGTTTTCCATTTTACTGCGCCTGCCTTGTCGATCCTTTGCGCGTAGAGGTACCACGTACTGCTTCGGTAATCCTGCCAGAGGATAATTGCACCGCCTGAACCGTCAGCGACGATATCGGGTAACATGTTGTACGGATTGTTAGAAGCCCTCGAGACCGCCACGCCGTCCGTGGTCCACAGCGGCACACCACTCCCATCGATCCTCTGGGCATAGACGTCGTACCGGCTGCCGCTCCGGTAATCCTGCCAGACGATGATGGCCCCGCCAGCGCCGTCGGAGACGATCTGGGGCTTTTCCTGGGTCTTGGCAGCAGCGCATATCGCAACATCCGATGCCCACAGGAGAACACCTTTTCGGTCTATTCTCTGCGCATAGATATTGGCTTCGTTCCCGCCCCGGTAATCTTCCCACACGACGATAGCTCCGCCATCGCCGCCAGAAACGAGTTGGGGGAAATACTGTCCTCCTGCAGCGGTGGAGAGCGGAACTCCGCCGGTATCCCAGCTTAGCTTCCCGCGGCTGTTCAACCGCTGGGCATAAATATTTGTTTGATCTCGGGTGTCGTTCCATACGATGATCGTACCGCCTGCCCCGTCAGTGATAAGCTGCGAAAATAAGGGGCTCGTATGATTGCCCGGGATCGCGACATTCCGGGGGTTCTCCTCGTCCCACAGAACGACGAGATGCGCTTCACCGCTGTCCTCATCGTTCACCCGCGCCTTGACCGCACCGGTCTGTGCCTCATCGGGAACGATGGCTTTGATCTCCGAATCGCTCCAGGATACTATCGAGGATGCTGCAACGCCGCCAACGGTCAAAACGCTTGCATCCCTGGTAGCACCGAATCGAGAGCCGCTTATGGTGATCGTAGCGCCTGCCTTTACCTCCGTCGGCTTTATCCCGGTAATAAGAGGCTGCGTTCCGCTTGATGGGGGTGGAGGTGGAGGTGGTGGGGTAGATTGATCATATGACGTCGCCGGAGCAGATGAATTCTTGCACCCCAATGGCAGGATAGCAGCAAACATTGCGAAGACGATCAAGATCCAACTTAATCTTTTTGGAGACATCATGGGACCTCCGAATAAGGTGATGAAATGCACGAAGATCAGAGCATCACGCCAAAACAATAGGATACTTTTATAGCAATGTAAAGGTATATTCGAAATAAATATGTTCCGTGATTCGCAAACGTATATCCTTGATCCAGGGGTGCGGATCCACGACTTCGGTGACAAAAAAGGGCGGCCTCATGGCCGCCCTCGGTGTTTATTGCACTTCTGCTTTACTCGATGATTAGTGTCCGCCGACCTTCAACAGGCCGCTTGCAGCAAGCGAAAGCACCAGGATCTCGGCGATCGCGATGATCGCATAGGCCGTATCTTTCTTCTTGAACAGGATCGGCAGAATGACCGCGTAGCACAGAATGGTCAGGCCCGAGAGCATGGCGATCCCGACGAAATTCAGGTAATCGCCCTTCCCTACCAGTGGTGCCCAGCCCCAACCTGTCGGCGCATGGAGTGCGACATTGAAATCGTGCACCCGCATGGTCCAGTACTTCGGCAGATCGTCGATCGGCACAAAGCTCGGGAGCAGGCCCGAGATGTAGATAAGGAAGGTGACGATCATGACCGCGAGCCCCAGCCACATCCCGATATTCAAAACTTTTGCATATGCCATCTGTTCTTCAGATGCTTGGGTTTTTAAGTTCGACATTGTATATCCCCCTTATTTCCAGATTCCCAGTCCCTTGAGCAGGGACCTGAGTCCTGCGAAGAGCAGGAGACCGATGACCATCCATTTGATCGCTTTGGGCTTCGACTTGGCGAGGATCTTCACGCCGATCATAGAGCCCAGCATGATGCCGACCAGCGACGGGATCACGATCATCGGCAGCACAGCGCCCTGGTTCAGGTACACCCAGGCGGCCGAGGTGTCGGTGATCGAGAGCAGGAACTTGCTCGTCGCCACCGAGATCTTGAGCGGCGCGCCCATCATCAGGTTCAGCACGGGCACGTTCGCCCAGCCTGCGCCGAGGCCGAACATACCTGCCATGATCCCGATCACGATGAACATGAACAACGCCTGGGGCGTCTTATGGACCGTCCACTCTACGTCCTTGCCGAGCGACTCTTCGCGGTAGATGCCCATGATACCGAGGCTCTGGGACAGCGCATCGGGCTTGGGAACGACCGGGAAATCCGACTTCCTGGCCGTTGCCATGATGACCACGATGAACAGGATGGTAGCGCCAAGAAGGGTGTTGATCACCGCGGCCGAGAGCGCGAGGCCGATCATGGCGCCTACGATGGCTGCTGCCGAAGCGATCAGCGCCACGGGCATTGCCAGGCGGATGCTTGCCAGGTTGCGTTTGAGGAGACCCGGGCCTGCCGCAAGCGCACCGGCGAGTGCCACAAGGAGACCGGCGCCTCTCACGAAGTCGATGTTGAACGGAAAGAAACCACCCACGATCGGCACGAACAGCACGCCGCCGCCCACGCCGCCGAGCACTGCCAGGATGCCAAGGATGAAAGTGACGATGAACAGGGCCACGGGCCAGACCCACCAGGGTGCGGTTGACTGGGGCACTGCCGACGGGATCGCCGCTGCAGCATGCGCATCTCCATGGCCGGTCTCTGTCGTTGCTGAAACAGCGGCCGCAGCAGGCGCCGCGTCATGCGCTGCGAACGACGCAGTGGCCGTTACCAGCGCAACTGCTACGAGCAACATCATGATCATGACTTTTGAATAACGATGTGGCATTTCTTATTATTCCCTCCCTTTATCTATTTAAATCAATGCACTGAAATATTCTCTATGGACAAACCATTGCGTTATGCACTCATGGGGTTTCAATTTGCACGGCTGGTCATGTTATTATAATGATGGAGAAGTTGTCAAGAAAAATATCCTTGTCTAAGCCAATATCACCATTAAAACATTCAAGCAGGCTATAAAAATAGCTTATGGAGATGAGGCAGTGCGAATTGCGGAATGCGGAATGAACAGCGCGGCTAGGGGCCGGGGTGCAAGAGGTTGATGGGATTGGTACGACATGGATTTTCACCCGGAGACGCGAGTAGTTCGAACCGTTCAGGAGAAATGGGGGATAGTGACCGTGAAATGGGGATAAATCCACATTACTTTTTAAATGTCGGTTACCCCCTTTCTCCTGCAAAAAGGTTTATTCCTGGATCTCGGAGCCCTTCTCCGCGCCTCCGCGTCTCTGCGGTGTGGGCAGTTATCCTACACTTGCACTATCCGTTCAAACACCGCCCGAACTCCTGCACAGGTCCGTTCGTACTCCAGAAGGAGCTTTTGGCCCGCAGGCATTCCGACATCGTCATAACCCATCCGGCGCGCCAGCGGCCGCACGCTCTCCGGGTCCCTGCTCAGTCCGCTCGTTGCCTGATTCGTCACGATCCTCATCCTGCTTTCGAGCGACCGCATGAACCGGTATGCCTGTGTCAGAAAGGAATGGTCCCCGGGTGCAAGGAGACGCTCCTTGCGCAAGGCCCGAAGCGCGTTCATGGTCCCCGGGACCCGCACCCAGGCGTGGCCCCGCCCGTGCACGAGTTGGAGATACTGCACCAGGAACTCGATATCCACCAGACCGCCGGCGCCTTGCTTGATGTTATAGGCAACGGCGTCCTCTTTGCCGAGCTCTTCTTCCATTCTCGTGCGCATACTGCGGATCGCATGCGCCAGCGCTGCCCGGTCCTCATCGCGGTAGATCAGTTCCTGGACCGTGCGGCAGAACTCCCGTCCGACCGCGCGGTCCCCTGCGGCCGTGTGTGCGCGAAGCAGGGCCTGGCGCTCCCAGGTCTCCGCCTGTGCTGCATAATGGTTCCTGACCGCATCAAGGCTCTGCACCAGCGTGCCCTTGGACCCGGTCGGCCGGAGCCGCGTGTCCACGCGGAAAACATAGCCTTCGCGCGTGAGCGTCGAAAGATAGGAGATCGTCCTTTCGGCGATCTTGCTGAAGTATTCGAATACGGTCATGCCGGAAGGCGGGGACAGGGCACGGCCCTCGTCGAAGACAAAGAAGATGTCGAGGTCCGAAGCATAGGTCAGCTCCCTGCCGCCGAGCTTGCCCGCGCCGATCACCGCCAGGCCTTTGACCGAACCGTCCCGGGCATAGCGCTTTCCGACCTCGGTCCCGGCAAGTCCCAGTGCTGCATCGAGACAGGCCTCTGCCAGCTTCGAGAGCTCGCGCGACACCGATGCCTGCTGCGCGCCCATCAGGAGGTCAGCCATGCCGAGCCTGATCTCTTCGCGGTGCTTGAACCGCCGCAGGGCATCGAGCTTTTCCGTGATGTCCGGCGCTTTTTCCAGAAGCGCCGCCAGTTCCTGCGAGAACATCCTGGACGTGCCGGTCCCGAAGGACCGCCGCGACTCGAAAAGGTTCTCGATGAGGATGGGCCTGCTGATCAGCATGCGCGACAGGTACTCGCTGTTGGCAAAGAGCGCGATGAGCGTCTTGACCACATCGGGATTGAGCTTCACCAGCGACTGGAAGGATTCCCAGGAGCCTTGCGCTGCCAGGAACGACTCCAGGTGGTTCAATGCCATATCGGGGTCGGGCGAGAGAACGATATCGTGGAACAGCGACGGGAATACTTCATTGAACAGCTTGCGGCTCCGGGGGGTCTGATGGACAAATGCCGGGCCTTCGCGCAGCAGAAGCAGGTTGCGGTATGCCTTATGGGGGTCGCGGAACCCGAAGCGCGAAAAAGCGGACAGGGCATCCTGCTCTCCGATCGATGCATCAAGCAGAAGGTCATACTCCTGCGTTCCCGTCTGCGGGGGGCCGTCTTCGCCGGTGAACGCGAAGAGCTCGTCATAGATGCTTCTGACCTTGTTCGTATGTTCCGCATAATCACGGAGCAATTGCTCCGCCTCGAGCCCCGGCGCAAGATATCCCGTACGGCGCGCCAGGGTGCGTAGCTCCCGGTCGTCCAGCGGCATGGTCTGCGTCTGAAGGTCGTCAAGGATCTGAATGCGGTGCTCCACGGTCCTGAGGAACACATAGGCCTTTGACAGGTCCGAGCGCTCCTGGTAGGTGATGAGCCCCTTCTGGGCGAGCATGTGCAGCGCCTTGAGCGCGTTCTTTTCGCGCAGGGAGCGGTCCCTGCCGGCATAGATGAGCTGCAGCGCCTGGACCACGAACTCGATCTCGCGGATGCCGCCGTAGCCCAGTTTCACGTCGCGGTGCGTCTTGCCCTTCTGCTCCACGTCCTTGTTGATCTTCTGCTTCATGTCGCGGATCTCGGCAATGGCGCTGAAGTCCAGGTACTTGCGGTAGACAAAGGGCGTGATCCGTTCGAGGAACTCCCTGCCGACCGCGGCGTCGCCTGCCACGGGCCGCGCCTTGATGAGCGCCGAACGCTCCCAGGTCTGCCCCCAGGACTCGTAATAGATCTCGTAGCCTCCCAGGCTCTGCGCCAGCGGGCCGCGCTGCCCCTCGGGACGCAGCCGCATATCGACGCGGAACACGAACCCGTCCCCCGTTTTTTCGCCGATGGCGGCGCTCAGTTTCTCGCCGAGCTTGATGAAATACTGGTGGTTCGTGATCCGGTTCGCTGCTCCGACCCCGGCGGTTCCCTCGGTCTCCCCGTCGGCGGAATAGACATACATGAGGTCCACGTCGGAGCTGAAGTTCAGTTCGCAGCCGCCGAGCTTGCCCATGGCAATGACGGCAAAACCGGCAGGCAACACGGTCCCGTCCTCCTGCAGGACGACCGGACGGCCATACCGTTTTCGCAGCTCCCCGTCAGCCCATTCGAACGCCTTCTGCAGGCAGACCCGGGCAAGGTCCGACAGTTCGGTCACGGTCTCCTGCAGATCGGCCTTGCCGAGAAGGTCGCGCAGGCCGATGCGCAGCATCTGCTCCCTGCGGAAGACCCGGAGGGCGCGGAACACGTCTGCATCGGACCGGGTCTCGCCAAAAAGAGCGTCCAGACGCGCCGTAAGAGCGGGCGCACCGGCCGGATGAGCAAGGAAATCCGGGCGGCCCAGGAGTAAGAGCCCTTCTTCCCGGTGCGAGACAAGGAAGGCCGAAAGGAAGCGGCTCGCGCCGAAGACCGTCAGGAGCGCGGAAAGTACTGAAGGGTTCGAGCGAATAAGCGACACGAACCCGGGGACATCGTCAAGACCGCTGACAAAACGCTCGAAGTTGTTAAGCGTCATATCCGGGTCGGAAGTGCGGGGAAGGAGGGAAAAGAAGTGCGGCAGCACCTCGGCGCAGCCGCTTTCGCCGAGGCAGGTCCGGAGATATTCCAGGTTTTTGAGCGCTTGCACAGGGTTTTCTATTCCAAAACGCGCCATTTCCTCCTGCGAAGGCGTTATATAATTGTAAAATGACATTTTTTGTATTATACTTGCAAGCATTGGAAGATACAACCCGGAAAAAACCACGCCCTGTCCGCTCTTTGGCACAATCACCCTTTTCGAGATATGAAAGAATTACGCGATAACCAGCGCTGCTATGTATGCGGCACCGAGAACCTCGAAGGCCTCGGCGTTCAGTTCGAGATCGACCAGCAGGCGCGGTCGATCAGCGCGCGCTTCACGCCGCGCAAAGCGCATGAAGGCTTTGAAGGCATTGTCCACGGCGGCATCATCTCTGCGCTTTTAGACGAGGCCATGGCGAAGCTCACCGTAGCACTCGGCATCCCGGCAATGACCGCGGAGATGACCGTAAAGTTCAAAGCTTCGGCCGCTCCGGGAGAAGAGCTCCTGATCACCGGGAAGCTGGTGGAAGAAACGCGAAAGCTCGTCCGGGCGGAAGCCATGATCGGACGAGGCCCGGTAGTCGTTGCCGAGGCCACAGGAAAATTAATAAGGATATGAAACATTCGTGAGCCTTCGGCTCATGAAACTTACCTCCCCAACCCCTCCTTGGAAAGGCGGGGCTACATCATAATCCCTCCCCTTACCAAGGGGAGGATAGGTGGGGTGGTCCTACAGGTGAAACAGATAAAACTATGAAATACACCAACAAACAGATCATCGAGATAATGCAGGCCAAGGGCGGCAAACCGCTTTTGGTCCGCGAACTGATGCGGCTCCTGAAGCTAAAACCTGAAGACCGGCACCCCTTTAAGCTGACCCTTGCGGAGCTGGTGCAGAAGGGGGAGATACTCAAGAACCGCGGCAACCGCTACGGCCTGCCGGGCAAGGAGGACCTCGTCACCGGCAAGTTCCAGGCACATCCGTCGGGCTACGGTTTCGTGCTGGCCGAGAAAAAAGGCGATCCCGACGTGTTCGTTCCCATCTCCTCCAAGCTTGATGCCATGGACGGCGACACGGTCGCTGTGCGCGTGGCAGCACCTGCGGGCAAGCGGAAGACGACAGGCAAACGCGAAGGCGCGATCATCCGCATCGTCGAGCGCGCCCAGACCAGGATCGTCGGCACCTACGTGCTGCAAGACAGCCCCGGCGGCTTCGGCTTTGTGGAATCATCCAATCCCCGGATCACCCAGAACATCGTGATCCGGCGCGAAAATGCCGGCACGGCACAGCCCGGCGACATCGTCTCTGCCGAGATCATCGCCTATCCCCTGCGCAACCGGCCGCCGGAAGGCAAGATCAGCAGGGTCATCGGCAAACCGGGCCAGCCCGGCATCGATTCCGAACTCATCATCGAACAATACGAGCTTCCGGTCCAGTTCTCTCCCGCCGTGCTGCGCGAAGCCGAGGCAATATCCCAGCAGGTCACGCCGGCCATGCGCGCCGACCGTCAGGACCTCCGCGAGCTCACGACCGTGACCATCGACGGAGAAAAAGCGCGGGACTTCGACGATGCCATCTCGATCGAGCGGACCAAAGCAGGTTACCTCCTCTGGGTGCACATCGCCGACGTAGCTCACTACGTGGTGGAAGGCACGCTCCTGGACCAGGAAGCCTACCAGCGCGGTACCAGCGTGTACCTCCCGGACCGCGCCATCCCCATGCTCCCCACGGCGCTTTCGAACGGCATCTGCAGCCTCAATCCGGCGGTGGACCGGCTCACGCTTACCTGCGAAATGGACGTCTCTCCTCTTGGCGAGATCCTGAAGTACGATATCTACGAAAGCGTCATCAGGAGCGACGAACGCATGACCTACACCGCCGTGCGCCAGATCCTGGTCGACAAGGAACCTGACCAGCGGAAGCGCTACGCGCCGATCCTGAAGGAATTCGAGCTCATGGAAGAGCTTATGCTGGTCCTCAAGGCAAAACGTTCGAAGCGCGGCAGCATCGACTTCGACCTGCCGGAGCCCGAGATCGTCCTCGACCTCCAGGGGCGCATGTCCGAGATCATCCGGGCAGAACGAAACATGGCGCACCAGATCGTCGAGGAGTTCATGCTCGCGGCGAACGAGACCGTGGCGTCCCATGTGGAGCAGATGAAGGTGCCGTTCATCTACCGCATCCACGAGGAGCCGGCCGAGGACAAGGTGCAGGACCTGGCGGATTTTCTCGCCACGCTCGGCATCAACCTGCCCACTGCCAAAAAGATCAAACCGCTCCACTTGCAGAAAGCGCTGGCCAAGGCAAAGGGCACTCCGGAAGAGATGCTGATCAACACCGTGCTGCTGCGGACCATGAAGCAGGCGCGCTATTCCACCGACAACGTGGGACACTTCGGCCTCGCTGCCGAGAGCTACACCCACTTCACCTCTCCCATCAGGCGCTATCCCGATCTGATCGTGCATCGCATCCTGAAGGCGTCAACGCGGGGGCTGCTGAAAAAAGAGCCCTTTACGAAGCATCTCGCCGATACCCTGCCGGACGCGGCGACCCACTGTTCCCTGCGGGAACGCACGGCCATGGAAGCGGAACGTGACGTCATCACCATGCTCAAGCTGCAGTTCATGACGGACAAACTGGGCGAGACCTACGACGGCATCATTACGGGCACAGCGAACTTCGGTCTCTTCGTCCAGCTGCACGAGCTCTTCGTCGAAGGACTGGTCCACATCTCTGCGCTGACCGATGATTACTACACCTACATCGAGAAGCTCCATTGCCTGCGCGGCGAAAAACGCAAGAAGGTCTACCGCATCGGAGACTCCATCCGGGTGCGCGTTGACCGCGTGGACACGGTGCGGAAAAAGATCGACTTCTCCCTGACAGACTGAGCCTTCACTCCCCCAGCATGTCCCTCTTGATGAAGATGGGTAACGGCATCTTATAACATGCTTCCACTTTCGCAGCTGGTCTCTTTTCTCCGCGTGCTCCGCGTCTCCGCGTGAAACGCCTTTCGATCCTCCCCCTGTCCAAATAAAAAGGCCCTTCGTTCTCAGAACGAAGGGCCTTCGCATTTACCGTCAATAAACTGCTTACAGCTTGATCGTAGCTTCCCGGTCGCGCTGGGTCAAGCCGTTGGTGTACACCGCCGCATTCTCCGGCGCCTTGGGATCGTACATCTTGGCAAAAGAATCGGAGATAAGAAGCTCCTTGGCGCGGTTCACCGTGGCCGTATCGTCAAGGCCGACATTCTGGAGCGAGATGCCGTCCCGCGTAACGGTGAATGAGCGGAAAGCACAGGGATAGGTCACAATGGCGGGATCGGACACGTAGGTGATCTTGCCGACGGTCTCCACCTTGGACACATGATGATGGCCGGAGACCACGAGGCGCACGTTCGGATGCCGCTCCAGGAGATCGTTCACCTTGAGGGCGTTCTTGACCATCCAGAGCGACCATCCCGGTGTTTTGTCCTGCGGCGTCGTCTGCCTGAGCAGCTGGTGGGTGAAGACCATGATGAGCTTCTTGTCGCTGTTCTCCTCCAGCTCGTTCTCGAGCCATTTGAGCTCGGTAGGGCTGGCCTCACCATGGGGTTTGCCGTCCGTGGTCACGTCGAAGCCGATGACCCGCACCCCCTTCACCGGATCGAAGGCCCAGGAAGAATGGCCCGGCTTGAGCCCTTTCCCGCTCCAGGCTTTGAGATAGTCCTCCCTGCCGAGCTGGGACACCCCGCTCACCGGGGACACCTCGGTATTGCCGAGCAGGATGTAGTACGGCATGTTCAGATGGGCCGTCCATTGCTGGAACACACCGAGCGATTCCTTGTCATTGGGGCCGTAGTGGATCTGGTCCCCGCCGAAAACGACGAATTTCAGTTTCGGCAGCCGCCCCAGCTGGCGCAGGGCATCGATGAAGAGCGGAACGCTCTTTTCACGGTACTGCCAGGTGCTTCCGCCCTTGACGTCGAGGTGGAGGTCGGTTATGTGTGCAAAGGAGAACTTCGGGATCTCCACTGCTTCGGCAAAAGGCACGAACAGCTCTCCTGCCGTACCCAATGCGGTAACTGCGGCTCCCGTAGCCGCCATGCCCTTCAAGAACGTACGCCTGTTCATCGATCCCCCGATTCTGTGCATTGGAAATATGCAATGCGAAACATCTTGCACGTAAAATTGACATATTCCACGTAAACTGTCAAGGGCAAATAAATCCGGTCGGCGTTCTTTCTATCGAACGAGGCTGCAGCAGTGGCATATTGATATTCACCGGCATCTATGCTATGGTACTGACAAATGAAAGAACTGCTCAAAAAACTCCCTTCCGTGGACGATATCCTCAAGGAAAACAGGGCTCTGCTCTGGCTTGCATCCCATCCCCGCGTTCTGGTGCTCGACGCGGTCCGGCAGGCTTTGGACACCCGGCGCAGGTCCATCCTCGGGGCCGCCAATACGTCTTCTTCCTTCGATGAGCAGGCCCTTTCCATGCCCGCGATACTCGATCTGGCCGGCGCCATCCTGGCCGAGCTTTCCGAACCAAGCCTGAAACCCGTGATCAACGCCACCGGCGTGGTCGTGCATACCAACCTCGGCCGCTCCATGCTGTCGGAACAGGCCATCGAACGCGTGGCCCAGGCCGCCCGGAGCTACTCGAACCTCGAATACGATATCGCGGCAGGTGAGCGCGGGAAACGGTACGTACACGTCGAAGGCATCCTGAAGCGGCTCACGGGGGTCGAGGCGGCAACGGCCGTGAACAATAATGCTGCCGCCGTACTCCTCTGCCTGAACACCCTTGCCCGGGGCAAGGAAGTGATCGTTTCGCGCGGCGAACTTGTGGAGATCGGCGGGTCCTTCCGGGTGCCCGACGTTATGGAGCGCAGCGGGGCCAGGCTTCGCGAGGTCGGCACCACCAACAAGACCCACCTCAAGGACTACGAAAAGGCGATCAACGAGAACACGGGCCTGCTGCTCAAGGTCCATACGAGCAATTACAAGATCGTGGGCTTCACCCAGGAAGTCTCGCCCGACGAGCTTGCACTGCTCGGAAAGAAGTACAACCTCCCGGTCATGTGGGACCTCGGCAGCGGCAGCTTCATCGACCTCGGTGTTTACGGCGCAGGCGGCGAGCCCACGGTGCAGCAGGCCGTTGATTCCGGCGTGGACGTGCTCACCTTCAGCGGCGACAAGCTTCTGGGCGGGCCGCAGGCAGGCATGATCCTCGGCAGGTCCGCCTGCCTCGATCCTATCCGGTCCAACCCCCTTGCCCGCGCGCTCCGGATCGACAAGCTTACCCTCGCGGCACTGGACGCAACGCTGCGCCAGTATCTGGACCGTGAAAAGGCTGCGCGGGAGATCCCCACGCTCTGGATGCTGACCCAGCCGCTTTCCGAGATCACGCGCAAGGCCGAGCTGCTGTCAGCGGGGCTTGGACGGATCAATGATCCCGGCCTGTCCGTGGTGCTGCAGGACGATACGTCGCAAAGCGGCGGCGGCGCTTTGCCCACGGGGAATTTCCCGACCAGGACCGTCTGCATAAGCCATGACCGCTTGAGCGCCAACCAGATCGAGGCGCGCCTGCGTCTTGGCAGACCGCACATCATCAGCCGGATCAAGGAAGGCCGCGTCCTCTTCGACCCGCGTACGCTGAACGACGACGAGATCGGGAAGATAGTGGAAGCGGTGGGGAAAATAATAGAGGACAGAAGTAAGAGGTAAGAAGTCAGACTGAGGAGAAATCATACCGTTGCAAGAGGACAGGAGTAAGAGGTAAGAAGTCAGACTGGATCAACGTCTAACCTCTGCAATACAAAAGACAGAGGTAGGTCGTCATCTTACTT
>JBGQDI010000037.1:0-15867 GCA_041495765.1 Nitrospirota bacterium | reverse complement strand
TACTTTATTACATCCCCAGCAGCGTAAATACACCGCTCCTGATCATTTTGATCGCGATAGCGGCGAGCAACAGGGCCGCCACTTTGGCGAAAGCGAGCGAGCCATTGATGCCGATGAACCTGATGAGGCGGTCGGACTGGGCGAAGATGAGCCAGGCGAGGAGCAGGTTGGTAACCAGCGACAGGAGCACGGGCACATAGCCATAGGTGCCTGACAAGGCCAGGGTCGTCGTGAGCGTAGCAGGGCCGGCAATGAGCGGTGTACCCAGCGGCACGACGCCGAAGGTCGAGCTCAGTACATACTTTCTTCCCCCTGCACGAACGATCTCACTGACCGCGATGATGAGCAGCACGATGCCGCCGGCGATCATAAAGTCCTCGACCGTGATCGAGAGCGCGGCGAACACGGCCCTGCCCAGGAACGTAAAACCCGTGGTGATGAGCAGCGCGGTCAGAATGGATTGCCTGACGATCTTCTTCCGTTCTGCAGCATTGATACCCTCGGTCATGGCCACATAGATCGGAAGGGTTCCGGGCGCATCCAAAGCCACGAGGATTGGGATAAAGCTGAGGAGAAAGGGATGCAGACTTTCGATGTTCATTAAGTAACTCCGATGGTTTCCATAAGTGATCGGTCCAAGGCAACAAGTCTGGAAAGAGTATAACTGATATCCTCCAGCCTGTCCAGCTGCGGAAGTGCGCGGAAGTACGCGCGGTCATGCGGTCATAGGGCAGCGGAAAAGACGCGGACAAAAAAAGAGCCGTTCCCCTTAGGGAGCGGCTCTTGTATGGTGTAGCGAATTTTCCGGAACGCTATCCTGGATTGCCGTGGCAGAGCGTATTATTGAAACAGCCTGGTGTTCCCGGCAGGCTCCGGTGGCAGAGCGCACAGACCGGAGCGTTAGCCTGGTTCGTGGTATTGTGATGCAAGGTGTTGTCCGGAAGCCACTGGGCCGGATGGGGCGACTGGACGCCGGCCCCGTGACAGGCCGCATTGTTCAAGCACGATTGAAGCGAGCTCCCGCCCTGGAAATTGCTGCCATGGCAGGTCTGGCAAACGCTGAAGCCAGACGTTGTCGATGCGTTCGGGGCGGCTTTGGCATGTGCCCCATGCTGGGCTGGCACCTCCCATCCTGCAGGATGTCCTACGGCGCCATGACAAAGGGTGCTGTTGAAGCATCCGGCCGGCGTCCCCGGGGCAGGCGGTGTCGGCGGCGGGATGGGTGAGTTCGCCCCGGCGGTGTGGCACAGCGCGCAAACCGCGGCATTGCCCGGATCGGTCGTGTTGTGCATGAACTGGCTTGTCGGCAGCCATGCCAACGGGTGAGGAGACATTACGCCCGCCCCATGGCACCCGGCGGTGTTCAAACAGGTAATGGCAATCCCTCCTGCGAAATTGGGACCATGACAGGACTGGCATGTGCTGAACCCCGACATGGTTGCGGGATCAGAAGCCGCTTTTGCGTGAGTGCCGTGCTGAGTGGGCTGGGACCATCCTGCCGGATGCCCTGCCGCACCGTGGCAGAGCGTGCTGTTAAAACACCCGGGCGGAGTACCCGGCGCGGGCGGCGTCGGCGGTGGCAGGGGCGAGTTCGCGCCTGCGGTGTGGCACAGGGCGCAGACCGCAGCATTTGCTGTATTGGTGTTCGTGTGGGTGAGTGTTCCGGTGATCCAGGAGACCGGGTGTGGCGCAGTGCCGCCATGACAGGCGAAGCAATTTATGCCGACCCCGCCGCCGTTAAAATCAGAACCATGGCAGATCTGGCAGACACTGAAACCGGCGATGGGGATCCTGCTCGGCGCCCCCTTGGCGGCCGCGCCGTGCTTGGTGGGAAGTGCCCAATTGGCAGGATGCCCGGCCGGGCCCAGCGCATGGCACGAAACGCCGGCAAAGTCCGCTGAAAAACAGCTCACCCCGGTGATGCCGCCTTTGAGATCGGCGCCGTGGCAATCCTTGCACTGCGCAGGATCGGCGATATAGCGCTCCGGGTGTATGGTGATCCAGTTGGCGGGGTGTTTTCCCGTGTCGGGATTGAAGTTCGGCTGCGAGTTGTTCGAGGAACTGGTGCAGCCTGCGATCACGATCAGAAGTAAAAGCGTCAGCGAGCGTTTGATGGTTAAATGTGGCATACTTTGCACCTCTCATTGTTCTGACGGCCGTGGCACGGGAAGCACGAGGCGGGGTTGACCCTGCCGTCGATCCGGTGCTGCGTCAGATAATCACCGCGGTGCGGCATCGTACGTGTCGGGGAATCTTTGTATTTGTCGCTGGGTTTGAGCTCTTCCTTGTTCGCATGGCAATCGGCGCAAAAGGATTCCTTGTGGCAGAGATCGCAGACCTGCCGTTGTTGTTGCGCATAGAACTTATGCCGTGTGGCGTAGTCCGGTGTATGGCTCAGGGCGGCACGGCTGTCCGTATGGCACTCCGCGCAGTTCGGTGCTTCGGTGAGCTCTACCGGGTGGGTGCGGCCCCAACTCTTGTGTGAAGCGCAGGCATAGAGCAGGGAGAGAAGCAGCGCCGGAAGTACCGTGAAGGTGAGCTTTCGAACGATCGAATGGTTCATTCCTTATTTTCCTCCTTTGGCGCCGGGAATGGTTCCGAAATTGTACACGAACTGTACCAGGCCGCGCACGTCGCGATCATAGAAAGGATTGTGGCCGTACTCGACATCGGCCTTGACCTTGGCACGTTCGGTCACGCCATAGCCACCGGCAAGCGAAGCGGAATACCCGGTCTTGATCCCGTTGATCGCGCTGTCATAGGATATGGTCATGGCATCAGCGGTGATATCGGCTGGGCCGAATTTCTTATAGGCATAGACCCGGTAGTCCGTATACCGCAGCTTGTCCGTCTCCCCGTTCATGCGGTGCGCCCCCAATCCGAAACCGCCGCCCGTACCTCCGAACGCGAGCATGCCGCCGTAATTCTTTGCATTGCCGGCGATGTCATAAGAGTACGCCGTATAGCTAAGCGACAGCGTGGCAGGGCCGATGACGTAGGACGCTGTTTCCCCGATGCTCTTCATCCGCTCGTTGGGATCGAGAATGCCGGGGGTCAGTTTGAAGACGTTCACGGTCGAAGCCTGGAAGTAATCTTTGTAGACGATCCTGTTCGCATCGGTCCCGAGGATGAGGTTGGAGACGGGAACCAGGGTCAGGTGGTAGGTGTGCTGCATCCATTCCTTGGTGAGCGCATTATAGGACGAGGTGCCGGTCAATTCCACGACACTCGCGGGCCGCAGCCAGAGATCGACGCTTTCCTCCTTGCGGAAATCGACGTGATCGTCCTTTTCCCGAAGGTAGGAAACGCCGATGCGGGTGTAGTCCGTGCTGTGGCCGAACCGGCCGCCGTAGACCGAGTCACCGGTCCGGCTCTTGAAGTCGAGCCCGCCGGTTGCAGTAGAAGTGCTGGCAAGGACGGGGATGCCCCCGAAGACAGCAGCATTGAACCCGCCCAAAAGATCGGTCCTGGCGTGCAGACCGTCAAGCTGCGCTACGGCCGCTCCTTCGGAGACGATGAACCTTCCCAGGTCCACCCTGGCGTTCGATTGTTTCGGGCGATAGCTCAGGTAACCGTATTGCAGGTCCCCCGTCGACTTTGACCCGAAGATCTCTTCTTTGCTCTCGTAGCCGAGCCAGCCACCGAAATGGAAGGATAGGTCGTTCACTGTCACGTCGTCTGCCCTGAAATCGAGATATTCGAAGAGCGGCAGAAGCTTTGTGCCGTCAACGGTCTCCCGCGAGAGCGCGTAGGTCCTGGATTGACCGGAAAAGTCAAAAGCTGGTGAAGAAACCGGCAGGCAAAGTACCAGTACCATCATAGCAGCAGAGAGTAGTATTTTCATTGTCCGGGGCTCCTCTAAAATAACAGGATGTAGTGCGATAAGGTTTTGTGAGCAGTACTGTTTAAAGTCTAGTACGAAGGAAACAGTTTGTCAACGTAGTATAGAATTATTATAAACTGCCTAAACCAGTGCTTTCATCTGTAATAACGGTCGTGATTTGCTGTCGTAAGGTGTTCTTGCAGAGGTGGCACCTACTTTCCATTGAC
Organism: Nitrospirota bacterium; assembly: GCA_041495765.1. GTDB lineage: Bacteria > Nitrospirota > UBA9217 > UBA9217 > UBA9217 > GWC2-56-14. Next base: position 11,817 of record JBGQDI010000037.1, on the reverse strand, counting down.
AGGTTCCACAGCCCCATGATACACTTTTTTGCATATTGTCCCCTAAGGAGAAATATCAATGACAAAAAGGCTGTTCTTCTTTGCTGCATTCGTCATTCTTGCCGCAAGTCTGTTCCTTTCTCCTGCCTTTGCGGCATACAGCTGGGTCGATGAGAATGGTGAGTTCCATATAACCGACTATCCGAGGCCGGTGAAGCGCGAAGAGCCGAAGGCGAGCACTCCTGAGAAGCCTGCTCCTCCCACCACCCCCCAGGTGAAGCAGAGCCCGGTGCAGTCGCCGGCGCCCACCCCGGTGCCTACAACACCGGCCGCTGCGTCTGTTTCTTCGTCATCAGGTACGCCGACGGTCAGGTCTCTCACTCCGGTCACTGCAGGCACTCTGACGGCCAGGCCGAACCTACCTGCCACTGCAGGAACGCCATCGTCGGCCGGGACGCTGACAATAAGGCCTGCGTCACCGGTCTCACAGCTCACCCCGACCACTGGCGGTCAAACCAGTATGGTGACCGCTACAACGGTTTCGCAGGTTACGACAACGGCACTTCCCGCTGTTCCGCAACAGCCGCAGGTTGCGCTTCCCGGCCCCCAGCAGATGGCAGTGGCCGGAATGGTGGCGTTCGTGCTGGCCTTTTTCACGGTTTTCCTCGTGCTGCTCGCGATAATGTACGTCTATTTCTCGCTCTGCCTGTATCTGATAGCGAAAAAGCTGAATGTGCCTTCTCCCTGGATAGCCTGGGTGCCGATCGCCAATATCTGGACGCTCCTTCAGTCAGCGGGAAAACCCTGCTGGTGGGTCCTGCTGTTCTTTATTCCCTTTGTGAGCATTATCGTTGTTGCCTACGTCTGGATGTGCATTGTTGAAAATCTCGGCAGGAACAAATGGCTGGGACTGCTGATGCTGGTGCCGGTCATTAATCTGATCTATATCGGGGTCCTGGCATTTTCAAAGCAGGAACATCTGGATGATCCGCACGATCATTCGGATGAAATGATCGGTCAGGAATGGACGCCGACACAGGATTCTTCAGAAGAACATGAATAGTGATGGAAATGGATAAGTGAGTTCAAGGCATTCGGCAGGATACTGTCGAATGCCTTTTTTCTTTTCCCGCTACATCGCGTCGAGCTGCTTCGTTATCCGGTGGAGCTCTTTCCAGCGGTCATACCGTTTTTTCAGGCCTGCATTCCGGCGTGCCTGTACGGGCTCTCCCTGCGGCAGGAGCCTTTTGATATCCGCTCCGGACCAGACCCCGAGAGACAGGCCCGCAAGCATGGCTGCTCCCAATGCCGAGACCTCCTGCTCTGCGCTTATCTGCAGGTCTCTGCCGAGGATGTCTGCCTGGACCTGAGCGAGATAGCTGAGCGAGGCCAATCCTCCGGAAATAGTATAGGATGTCGGTTCAAGCCCAGCCTTCCGGGCCTCAGTTGCGATATCGTTCATGAAGAACGCGACGCTCTCAACAAAGCCTCGAACGATATCGCAGGACCTGCTCGAGGCCGTCATGCCATGGAGGGAGCTGGAGATGTTCCTCTCCCAATAGGGAGACCCGGTCCCGTTCAGTCCGATAAAGGCAACGACATCGGTCGCCGCCTGCCAGCACAGGTCGTCCAGTTCGGCATAATCCTGAAAAACATGCAATTGCGCCCTGAGCCATTCAAGGCTGTCGCCCACGGCATTGACGCTTCCTTCGACCAGATAGTGTCGGGTTTTGTCAGTTGAATAATGGATCGATGCCATGAGTCCTGGCGCCGGCACGAGGCTTTCTCCCGTATTCACCATCAGAAAACCGCCTGTCCCGTAGTTGATCCCGCCGTCGTTCTTTTCGAGAATGCCCAGGCCCGCCATTGCCGCCTGCTGGTCGCCGATGCAGACGAGCAGGGGGACACCTCCCGCTTCCGCATGGATAGAGCCGAAGCCGTACAGCGTCGGAGTGATCGAAGGAAGTCGGATATCGGTCAGCCCGTAAAGCTCGAGAAGCTCGGGGTCCCATGAACAGGAATGGATGTTCATGAGCTGCGTCCGGGCCGCATTCGTATGGTCGATGAAGGCCCGGTCCGAATGCGTGAGACGCTGAGCGAGAAAGCTGCTGAGGCTGCCGAAGACAACGCCTTGTCCGCGGGTTTCCGGAAGATGGTCATAAATCCACCGTAATTTGGAAGCGGCATAATAGGTGGTAAGCGGAAGGCCGCTTAGTTCGAATATTCGCGCAGCGCTCGCTTCAAGATTTTGTACGTATTCTGCTCCGCGCGTATCGCGCCAGCTTAAGACTGGCGAGAGGGGGTTTCCAGTCGCTTCGTGCCATGCCAGGCAGGAAGAACGCTGACAGGAAAGCCCGATCCCGCTGATGGAAACGTCTCGGGAGCGAAGGAATTGGATCGATTCGTCAAGCACAGCCTGTAGGGAGGCGAGGATGACCAGAGGATCCTGCTCAACGCGCAGGCCGTCACGGAGGGCGGGAGGGAGGGTCTTTTTCGTCTGGAACAAGACCTGTCCGTCAATGTTTAACGCAAGTGCTTTCGTAGAGCTGCTTCCCTGGTCAAGGCCGATGAAACATGATCGGGGCATGGCGTCCTCCTGTTCAGAAGATACCTAAGATGCATCTAGTGTACACACTCAGGTAGTCCAGGTCAAATGTCGCATCTCTTTTACTGTTTGTGCTTTTTTTCAGGTTGTCGTATCATGCATATGCGACGGCCAATGCTGTCCCTCTTGATGGGTGCTGCCGGCAGTCGATTTCCGGAACAAAGACCTGACGATGCCATGGAGCGATCCGCAGCGATCCTGCTTATGCTGGGAATCCTTGACAATATAACCTCAACCTATTTCCTGTACCTTGTCTATGGCGCGGTCTTCCTTTTCCTTGGGGTTGCCATTGCCGCCAAGGACATGAAGGGAAGCGATCTTCGTCTCGCGGACAAACTGTGGATGCTCGGGATGTTCGGGTTTCTGCACGGCGCCCATGAATGGCTGGAACTCGGCGTTTTGATCGAAGGGAAAAGCCTGTCCTTCGACCAGATCGTCGCGGAAAAGACCGGGGCGGTCGTGCTCGGTCTGTTTTCCTTTCTTTTCCTTCTGCGCTTCGGCATTTCGCTTGTTCAGGGCCTCGATACGAGGCGGACCAGATGGGTCGCGGTCCTTCCCCTGCCGCTGCTCCTGCTGTGGTTTTTGTATTTCCGTCATTTTGGTCTGCACCAACAGGCGTTCCACGTCGACCTGCAGTCCCTCAGGCAGGTGGATATCGGGGCGAGATATACCTTCGGTTTCTCCGGCGCGGCGATGACCGCATACGGACTGGTCGCATACTCTCGTGAAGTGAGGATACTGAGCAGGTCCGCTTCCCGGATGCTGCTGTATGCCGGGTGCACCTTCGGCTTTTATGCGGTGTTTGCCGGGTTATTATCGTCCAGCCTCGATGTGCCGTTCCTGCCGGTCCCCGTCGAGGTGCTCCGCGGCGTCTCGGCCTTTTTTATAACCTACTTCATCTCCAAAGCTTTGAACATATTTGACATCGAAGCGAGAAAAAAGATCGAGCAGCAGGCGAGGCGCCTTATTCAGGCGGAGAAACTGACCTCGCTTGGTCAACTTGCCGCGGGGATCGCCCATGAGATCAATAATCCGCTGACCAATGCTTCTCTCGGCATCCAAACGCTGAAAATGAAGCTCGCGAAGCAGGCGGTGGAGAGCGATACCATTCAGAAGCTTGATGCCGTGGAGCGGAACATCGACCGGGCCTCGGCCATTGCGCAGGAACTGCTCCAGTTCTCGCGCCAGAAAGAATCCGAATTCGTTGCCCTGAACGTCAATGCGTTGATTCAGGGTGCGCTGACGCTCATGCATTATCAATTGAGCCGGATCGCTGTTCGACAGGAACTGACCGCTGTTCCGGATATCCTGGGCGACCCGGGAAAACTCGAACAGGTATTCATCAATATCATTTCGAACTCGCTGGAAGCCATGCCTGACGGCGGGGAGCTCACGTTGACGTCATTCCCGGACGGGGACCACGTCAGTGTGAAAATGCGCGATACGGGAGCCGGGATCGCGCCGGAGAACCAGTCGAGGGTGTTTGACCCGTTCTTTACGACCAAGGATGTCGGCAAGGGCACGGGGCTCGGTCTTTCCATCAGTTACGGGATCATCAGGCAGCACCGCGGGACCATCGAGGTGACCAGCACGCCCGGCCGGGGCACGATGGTGGTCCTCAAGTTTCCCCGGAGGGAGCGCTATGAAAAAGATATTGATCGTGGATGATGATGCGGAATTCAGATCGCATATGATCGAGGTCCTGCGGGGCGAAGGATATCAGGCCGACAGTGCGGTATCGGCCCAGGAGGCGCTGCAGAGATGCGAAACAACGGAATACGACATCGTTCTGCTGGACTATATGATGCCGAAAAAAAGCGGCATTGATGCGCTCCTCGAGATACGGAAACTGCGGCCGCGGACCAAAGTGATCATGATAACGGCCTTTGCAACCATCGAGAACGCCATTGATGCCGTGAAGAAGGGGGCGAGTGACTACCTCTCCAAACCCTTCAAGATCCCGGAGCTGCTTACCACTGTCCGAAAGACGCTGGAGGAGGCGAAGTTCGACGAATGTGCGGTATCGCTGGATACCGATCATGCCATTAGTGCCCTTGCCAGCCCCATCCGGCGAAACATCCTGAAATTACTGGCAGCGAGAGGCAAGGAACGTCTCATGGAGATAACCCGTCAGCTCGGCATCGACGATCATACCAAGGTGATCTTCCATCTGAGGATATTGAAGGAAGCAGGGATCGTCGAACAGGACCTCGAGAAGGCCTATGCCCTGACCACCGAAGGTCAGCGGACCGTTTCGTGCCTGAGAACGATAGAAAATACCTTGGGTATCTCCTTGCGTTCATCGTGACGTTTTGTCACATTGACAGCATCGGTCGTACTTTATTCTGCAACAATCTGCTAGTGAACCGTTCTTCACATCTACACTCTCCTGGTGAAAACCTTTTCTCTTGTTTCCCCCTTTCGGCATACGTATAGTCATTCATCAGATCCACTTCGTTCATATATATGCGCTATGACCATGTTCGCGGGTGAAAACGCCTGGATCGTGCGTGTAAAGGCATCGTGACAAAGCTGACGAAAGGAGGAGCTGACAGGCGTGCAGCCAGGATGTCACAAAGGTTAAAAATAAAAAAGGAGGCTTTTGATCATGTCATTTAAAAGAACCATTGTCTTTACCTGTTCCCTGATCGTAGCAGTACTGCTGATCAATTCGAACAGCTGGGCAGTGCCCACCTACTCTCGAAGATACGGGATGGAATGTTCCGGCTGCCATACCATGTGGGGCGCTCTGAACGGCGCAGGCGTCACCTTCAGGCTTTCCGGCTATCGCGCCATTAACGGCAAGGACCTCGCTCCGTCCGAGAAGGACGTCGAGCTTTCGCCCGGCAGCATCATCCCGTCGCTATTCCCCTTGTCCATCATTACCGGCGTGGGTTATGATTCCCGTTCGCTGAAGCTCGAAGGACCTGCAGGCAAGACAACGCTGCGAGGAGCAAGCGTCGACCTCGAGGATGCAAGTCTCTTCCTCACCGGTCCGATCGGCCCCCACCTGTCCGCTTTCATCGAGTTCCCGATGTTCGAGACCAAAGAGGGAGAGTTCACGCCCGTTGGTGCTTCCGACGCAGATCCCGCCAATTACCCCAAGGGCGCGCTGCAGTTCCAGACCGAGAAACCGGTCTTTGAGGTCGCAAAGTTCTGGTGGAACAACCTGCTCGGGGACAGCGCTCCCAGCGACAGCGTCAACCTGCTTGTCGGCATCACCCATCTTCCCCTGGGTTATGCGTCCGGGAAGGTAAGGCTCTCGGTCAATCAGTACCCGATCTACGAGCGGCGGGCGCTGGACCTGCTGAAAGGCAGCAAGGCTGTTGCAACCGCCGGCCCCGGCGGCACCGATCTGGGTGACCAGGGCCTCTTCAGATTGAGCGAGCCGCAGGGCATTTTCGAAGTGAACGGCATGGTCGTACCGGGCGGATCGGTCACCGATGTCTCGAAGAAAGAGACGTTCTGGATGGAATACCATGCGGGCATCACGAACGGCACCCAGGACCAGGCAGACAATAATACCAAGAAGGACGTGTATGGCCGTTTTGTCATGCGGTGGTTCCGGCAGTCGCTCGGCTTCTTTGCCCTGCACAGCCCCGATCAGTACAGCGATACGATCCGTGGCGTAGGAGGTTTTATGGGAACGATCGGGGCCAAGAACAGCGCCTCCCGGCTCGGCGTCGATTCGACGCTCTCCCTCACCGCGATCGGAATCCCTGTGTGGCTTGAGAACCAGTACATGGCGAACAAGGAAAGCAATCCCACGGAGACCGGCGTTGAGTTCAAGTGGAAGGGTGGGTTCCATCAGCTCAACTGGCAGATCTCGAAAAAGGCCATTACCTATGCCCGGTATGACTGGATCAAAGGCGACAGCTTTGACGACACCGTAATGGGCGGCAGTACGACCTCAAAACCGAAGGAGATGGACGTCGTGGCCGGAGTGCAGTACCTTATCGATCAGAATGTAAAACTGATCGCCGAGTATCGTCATGATGTCTTCAAGGACGAAGCAACCACGCCCAACACGAAGATAACCGACGACGGATACACTTTCCGCGCAATGTTCGGGTTCTGAGATGAGATCAGGAGAGGCAGAGTACGAACTTTCTCTGAGTAAATAATGAGTGCCGGGTGGAGATCGCTCCACCCGGCACGTTGTATGAAATGAGGTAAGGTTATGCGATCATATGGAATGTTGCTGCTCGGGTTATCGATGACGCTCGCGTTTTCCGTTCCCCGTACCACGCAGGCTGCCGACGATGGGGCCAGGGTCTTTTCGGAATCTTGTACTCCCTGCCACACGCAGAAAGTGCGGCCGCTTGACAAAATGCACCTGACGAGGGATCAGTGGAAGGCAGAGGTCGACCGGATGATCGATCAGGGTGCGGAAGTGCCGAAGAAGAAGATGTCGGACCTGTTGGATTATCTCGTCAATACCTTCGGACCGGCCGGTGAAAGCAAGAACTAACAAAGCTCTTGTTTTTCCCGCTGCAATCTAGTGCCCGTGCAACTGGGCCTGGTCGCGTTTTTTTCTTGTTTTAATCCATCGCCTCGCTATTTCCTTCCACGTTCTTTCCCCCCGGGTCTCTCCGAACTAGGAGAGCTCCGCCCATGCTCAAATTATAATTTTACGTTGACAAGTACATAAAAACATAATAATGTTTGCATATGATTTGCAATCCATGTTTTCCGCTGTATAAGCAGAGGCCGCTACCATGATCCCCTTTATAAAAGGATCGACCTCCTCAAGGTCATTGCCCATCCCGTTCAGATCAAGCTCCTCGTTAAGAACACATTGAGAAAAGGAGGCTTACATGGAAAAGCCGGTTGTAACCTTGTACATGAATGACCCAATGGGGAAATGGTGATTGGACATCACGGATGCCGCCGGTCGGGCGGAAAAGGAACTGGGCGCGGAGATCAGGGTGATCAAAAAAACATCGGACGAGTACCGGATGGAGAAGGATCCCCCTCCGTGTCCCTCGGTCATGGTGAACGGAAAATTTGTCGCGAAGAAAGAAAATATGAAGTTCGATGCGCTCAAAGCCGCTATCGTGAAAGTATGCGGGTTGTGAGGGGCAAGGGATCGTCTTTTCAGGAAGTTCCCGCCGGATGGGTACGATGCGCTCCGTTTTGTTTTATGGGAAAAGGAAATGATATTTAACTGATGAAGCCGACCTCTGCAAATCTACAGTCATCCGTTGCCGGACAATATTCGCGGCTTGTGCAGACTGTTTGCCTCCTGGCGCTCGGGTTGGCATTCTTCGGATGGTTGAACGAAAGACAACTCCATTGGTTCAACAACCCGGTCTGGTTGAGCCATTATACGGAAGCCCTGATCATCCTCGGCTTCGGAATATGGAGAATTGCCGCTGAACGCAATTCCTATACGAGAAAGCGGCTGATCGTCCTGGTTGCCTGCGTAACGGTATTCTGGTGGCTTATTCCGTGGGCGTTGCCCTTTTACGAACCCTATGTCGGCAGTTTGCCAGTCCCGCCGGTTTTCCCTTCCTTGCATACACCGGGCACCGTCACGTTTTTCGTGACGCTTATCGCTGTCCTGCTTTTCGGCCGCCGCGTAATTTGCGGGTGGAACTGCCCCTGCGTGGGTATACGAGAGACCGTAGGATTCGCTTTCAGAAAAGACACCGTCAAAGGCGAAGTTGCATGGAAGTTTCGCCAATCCAAATGGTTTTTTTTCGGGCTGTATGTCATCGCGAGCTTTATCGTCATCGTGTCCGCTCCGGGCGGGTGGAAAACGACGTATCTGACGGTTTTTTACGGGATCGTCGGGATAACCTATTTCGGATCGTTCTTTCTTGCACCGCTGGTCGGCAATCGGTTTTACTGCCGTTATCTGTGCGCCTACGGCGCCACGTTCGGCCTGCTGAACAGGATCGGTTTTTTCCGCATAGACTACGATGCGCACACCTGCACCGATTGCGGGCTCTGCACGAAGGTATGCGACATGGGCATCCCCGTTGTCGGCCTTGGCAAGAAACACGGAAGCGTGAACGTTGCGGATTGCATGGGGTGCGGGCGTTGCGTTACGGAGTGCCCGACAAAAAGCCTTGCCTTCCACGATGTCAGGAACGTCATTATGCCGACATTGATTCCCATTGTACAAAATAAAGACCGTTTAAAAGCGTCGGCCGACTGGAAAAACAGGAGAACCAAGGCGAGTGCCCTGGCGTTTGTCGTAGTATTGCTTATCACTGTTGCTCTAGCAGGCTGGTTTTATTCGGCAAAGGGCACGACATCAAAGCTCCCGGCTAATTTGAAGGCAATCACGTGTGTGCACTGATGCGGCGGGTAGTGGGCCGATAATAAAAAAACAGAGGAGGTCGTTCATGAAACGAAAGGTCATTACCTTGTGTTTGGCGTTTGTTGCTCTGCTTCTTGTTCCCCCTATTGCATCGGCGGCAAATTATGTGAAACCTGACATCTTTAAACAATGGCTTGCAAGCAATAAGCCGCTCGTCATCGTCGACATTCAACCAGCCGAGGACTTTGGGGATCACCATTTCAAGGGATCGATAGAGACGAACGCCTTCCCCGCGAAAGGTGATGAAGAAAAAAAGCAACTCGATAAAACGCTTTCCATAATTCAATCTTCAAAAAGCGACGTGGTCATCATCTGTCCGAAGGGCAAAGGCGGCGCCCTCAATTCCTATGACTACCTGCAGTCTAAAGGTGTGCCGGAAAACAGGCTGTTAATTTTGGAAGGCGGGATAAGCGGCTGGCCCTATCCGGATTTGTTTGTAAAGGGCAGATGAAGCGTATATCCCTGGAGCAGAAGAAATGAACAAACAGCCACCACCTGAAATTAATAACGAAAAGTTGAAGACGTTGAAGCGGAAAGGATCATAAGGGGGGGTGTCATGCCAAGGATCGTTGTGTTAGGCGGATCGTTCGGGGGGTTGACGGCGGCATTTGAACTCAAGCGGCTGCTCGGTAAAAAAGCGGATGTAACCGTGGTGAGCGACGATGACCGATTCGTGTTCCTGCCGTCACTGCCATGGCTCATCATGGGCTGGCGGAAGCCCGAAGACATCACCCTTAAGGTTAGTGATATTCTTAAACCGAAAGGGATAGAGTTTGTTCATGACTCTGCAAAACAGATCGATGCCGATTCATCGAAGGTCATCACGGGCAGCGGGAAAGAGCTTCGCTATGACCATCTCGTCATATCAACTGGTCCGCACCTTGCTTTTGACGAGATCCCCGGCCTCGGTCCTGACAAGGGATATACGGCCTGCACCTTCACCCTTAAGCATGCGATAAAGACCGGGGAAACGTGGAAGAGCGTTCTGGAAAATCCCGGTCCTATAGTTCTCGGATCATCTCAGATGGTTAGTTGCTTCGGCCCGTCCTATGAGCTTGCCTTCGAGATGGATGCAGAGCTTCGGCGCAGGAAAATGCGCCATAAGGTTCCTATCATCTATCTCACCTCTGAGCCTTACCTCGGCCACATGGGCGTAGGCGGGCTCGGCGCCTCGAAGACCTTCATGGAGTACGAGTTCGCAGAGCGGGACATCAAGCCGATCGTCAGCCAGGCCATAGAGGAGGTCACGCCGGGAGAGATAAAATTAAAGGACGGTACGAAGCTTCCGTTCAAGCTCGCCATGATCGCTCCGCCGTTCAAGGGCGTTCCCGCCGTCATGCCGCTCGGAAATCCTCGGGGATTCATCCCTGTTGACAAGAATTACCGTCATACAAAACACAAAAACATATTTGCCATTGGTGTTGCGATAGCGATCGCACCACCGGAGGTTACGCCGGTGCCTACGGGGGTGCCGAAAACAGGGTTCATGACCGTCAAGATGGCGAAGACAGCCGCTGCGACCATTGCTTCCGATATTACCGGTAAGATACCGCCGCTCGCTGACGAACTCGGCGTCATTTGTCTTATGGACATGGGTAACACTGCAGCTTTAATGAAGGCGTATCCGGTGCTCCCACCGAGGCAGAGTTCCTTTACCAAGAAGGCTATCTGGGCAAAGTGGATGAAGGTCGGGTTTGAAAAATACTTCCTGTGGAAGCTGAAGAACGGTCTGAGTAATTTGCCATGAAGAAAAATATCCTGTGTTCCCAGAGGGTAAACCCAGTTCCCGTCACACTAAAGTATTGATTGACATCCGTCAAAAAAGCAATAATATCACGTGAGTTTTCTTTTTTCTAATATTGTTTAAGTCACGAGGTCGCCCATGGTTTCCAGAGAAAAACGCTTTGAAATCCTCAAGGTCATTGCCCACCCTGTTCGGATAAAGATCCTCGAAGAACTGACCCTCGGGGTAAAGTGTGTGAGCGACTTCGAAGAATCTCTCGACATCAGCCAGCCCAATGTATCGCAGCATTTAACGCTCCTGCGGACGAACAACATCATCGATTTCTTCATCGACGGCAGGCTTAAATGCTATTTCCTCAAAGAGCCGCTTATTCCCGACCTGCTTGAACTTCTGAAAAAAGAATACGACGAGGATATCCCTGCGCCGGCCTGTTGTCCCGTGACAAAGAAAGGGACCTATCCCGGAGAGCGAAGACGGTAAAGACAGGGCTTCACCACGGGGACACAGAGGAACATTAAAAAGCAAGACACCTATGGTCAAAAAAAGGAGGGAACCATGGAAATAAAACTTACGCAACTTTCCAGCTGCGCCGGTTGAGCGGCAAAATTCAGCCCTGCTGAACTGTCCCAGGTCCTGGGACAATTGCCGAAGATAACCGATCCGAACGTGCTGGTGGGCGCCTCCAATGCCGACGATGCCGGCGTATACCGCATTACCGACGAGATCGCCATGGTCCTGACCGCTGATTTCTTTACGCCGATCGTGGACGATCCCTACTGGTTCGGTGCGATCGCGGCCGCCAACTCGCTCTCCGACGTCTATGCCATGGGCGGCAAACCCCTGGTCGCCCTGAACATCGCGGCGCTGCCGGCGGGAGAGGATTTTGCCGAGATCAACCGGAAGATCATGCAGGGCGGCATCGACAAGATGACCGAGGCCGGCGTGTTCATCATCGGGGGGCACACGGTGAAGGACAAGGAGCCGAAATTCGGGTATGCCATCATGGGGAATGTCCACCCGGACAAGATCCTCGATAACGCAAAAGCACTGCCCGGTGACGCGCTGATCCTTACGAAGCCTATCGGCACGGGCGTTATCTCGACCGGGATCAAAGCCGGGAAATGCAGCGCAGCGACGGCGGATGCCTTTACCAAATCGATG
>JBGQDI010000036.1:0-16008 GCA_041495765.1 Nitrospirota bacterium | reverse complement strand
TGTTCCTGATAGTGTGGTCGAGCACGCGCCGCCGGATGCCGGATGCCACGCGCTTTACCTCGTTCTGCCACTCATTTGTCTCTTTTTTCTTATCGCTGGTCTTCATACCGTGCCCTGCTCCTAGGGAACTAAAAGTCTAAAGTAAAAGGTGTCTCTCGCAAAGCCGCAAAAGGGCGCAAAGGAAATCGTTAAACCTGGCTCCTTAACCCAGAGGCCTGGCCTTTCTTTGCGAGCTTTGCGTCTTTGCGAGAAAATATTTTTGCCTCAGGAATTATGCTCGTCGGGTGTTGATTATCACGCATGGCCGGATGTTAGTCAAGGCGAAATTGCCCGGAGGAGCGCCCGAAAAACCTTTCTGCACCCCTCCCTGATCAGCGAATTATGCCCCGAGCGCCCTCATTTATATTGACCCCCACCGCTATATTTGCTATATTTGCCACAATTTTTATGCAGCCGGAAAATACGCGCGGAATACCTACTTTAAGGAGGTTTTAGATGATGAAAAAGCTCTTTCTCGCGATCATGGCTTTAGCGATCATGGCTGGCCTGGCCGCCACAGTGTATGCAGAAGGACAATTCGACCATGTCATCAATGCCGCTGACGTGGAAAAGATCACCGGACTGAAAGGTGTAAAACAGGTCCCCCGGGAGAAACTGAACAAATTCAGGAACGGCGATCTGAACTTCGTCATGAGCGACGACAAACCGCTCCTTATGATCCAGTTCCGCCCCTCCTATGTGTTCGCCGCCATGAAAGCCGACAGCGGCTACGTCAAGGCCTCCGTGCCTGGCATCGGTGAAGAGGCCTTCACCAGCCCTGCCTTCGATCCGCAGTTCTCGGTCAACTTCCTCAAGGGAAAATATTATGCGATCGTGACCACCCACGTTGACGAGAAGGACAAGACCAGGACCGTACTGAAAATGGACCAGCTCATTGCGATCGCAAAACTGGTCGCATCGAAGATGTAGCAGGCAGGGGCCGCATGAAGCGGCCCTGCCTTCCAGGACCTAAGCACCTGGTGAAAGTACGATGTTCCTATGGCCCTGAAAGCAACGATCTTTAAAGCCGACCTGCAGGTCTCCGACATGGGCCGCAGCTACTACCAGGACCACTCGGTCACCATCGCCCGCCATCCTTCGGAGAACGACGAACGGATGATGATGCGGCTGCTGGCCTTTGCCCTCCACGCCAGCGACTCGCTCGCCTTTGCCAACCGCCTCACCACCGACGACGAACCCGACCTCTGGCAGAACGACCTGACCGGCACCATCGAGGTCTGGATCGACATCGGCCAACCCGACGAGAAACGCATACTCAAGGCCTGCGGCCGGGCCCGGCAGGTGTTCGTCTATACCTACAGCGGACACAGCGCCAAGGTCTGGTGGGACCAGGCCGGCCCCAAGGTCGAACGGCTGAAGAACCTTACCGTGGTCAACCTTCCCGCAGCAGCGGCCCAGGCCATGGAGAAGATGGCCCAGCGCTCCATGAAGCTCCAGTTCACGATCCAGGACGGACAGGTCTGGATGGCGGACCAGAACGGCACGGTGCATATCGAGTTAACGGTGTTGAAGAGCCCGTAGCAAAACATGATCCTGCCACTAAGACACTAAGACACAAAGAATATCTATAAATGCCGGTTAATGAAACTACAAAAGAAAGTACCCCTTCAGATTTTCTTTGAGCCTTCGTGACTTCGTGGCAAATTTGTTTTTCGGTTTGCTCTGACTAGGAATTCAACTGAAGAGAATATAAAGAAGTGGTTACTCCTGCCCATCCGTCGTCAGATTTTACCCGCCGATCGTTTTCACCTTATAGCCCTGCTTTTTCAGCATCTCCACCAGCTGCTCCCGCTGGTCTCCCTGGATCTCGATCACGCCGTCCTTGACCGTCCCGCCCGTGCCGCATTTCTGCTTCAGCTGTTTGGCCAGTTCGAGGAGGCCGTCGCTGTCGAGCGGAACGCCGGTCACCACGGTCACGCCCTTGCCCTTGCGTCCTTTGGTCTCCCTGCCGACCCGGACGGTCCCGTCACCGCGGGGAGCTGCCTTCTTTTTGCTGCAGGTACAGCCCGATGACGGCTTGCCGCAGCCGGGGCACATCCTGCCGTGTTCGGTGGAGTAGACCATGGTTGAGTTCATTTGATTGCTCATAACCACCATACCTTTGAACTGATCATCGTCGAAAAAGCATTTTACCGCGGAGACGCGGAGGCGCTGAGATAGGACTGTAATTTAAAATCATGACTTTTCTCAGCGTCGCTTAAAAACGCCTGCTTCTGGCTCAGCGCCTTTGCGGTGAATTCGTATTTTTTACGGTTTCGATCAGCGCAAGCGGGTCATGCACTTTTTGCAGCCGCGCTTGTTGATATCGGTACCCAGGAATTTCCCGCAGGCAGGACATCTCCAGTTGTAGGAGGTGAACACGATGAACGACGCGATGCTCACGATCTGCACTGCGACGAGCGAGGACGTTGAATATTCTCCCAGCACCCCCGGGCGTTTGTACAGAACAGCACAGAGCATCACGGCGAACATGGTGATGGCGATGCCGATTATCTGACGGGTCTGGAGCTGAGTGAACTCCTGCTTAATCTTGTCATGATCTTTTTTCTGCATCTTCACTTTTTGCATCTTCACGATTTCCTTTTTCCTGTTTTGGATCCGATGTTCATTCCGCAATCCGCAATCCGAAATCCACAATTCGATCACTTTCCGCAGCACTTCTTGTACTTCTTGCCGCTGCCGCAGGTGCAGGGGTCGTTCCGGCCGACCCTGGGGGCGGTGTTCACGATCTGTTTCGGCGGCAGGTTCTTTCCCACGGTAAAGTACCACCGGTCGCCTTCCTTTTTGAAGAACGACAGTTCGTGGTGGTCCGTTCTGACGCCGCCTTCCGTGTAAGACGCGACGAATTCCACCTGGCCTTCGCGGTCATCGGGGCCGCCCTGGGCTGTTTTTACGATCTCGAACCCGTGCCACTGGGCCCGCTCCGCCCACTCGCGGCTGCTCTTCTCATCATAATCGGCACGGTTGTCCGGATGGAGAGAAGTGACGAGATATTCCATCTCCTTCTTCACATAGGCAGAGTACCGGGAACGCATGAGCTGCTCCGCGGTCTTTGCGGGCTGTTCGCCCTTGATCACGGGGCCGCAGCAGGTATCGTATGCAACGTTTGAACCGCAGGGACAGAGATCCATAGTTAGTTCCTCTTCTCATTCATTAGATTAAAAAAACGATGCGTCGGAGCATTCCAACGCGGTTACTGTCCCAGTTTGTGAAGAAATTTCTGCCAGGGTGTCGATGGCCTGTGCTGGAAGAACCAGGTAATCAGGATGACAAGCACAATGACCGCGATCACCGTGGCATACTGTACCGTGCGGGATCGCTTGACCTCGGTCCGCCACCAATCCGTACCCTGCATCGTCATCGCGACCCCCTGATGCAGAACATTGGGCATCCGGGAAACCAGACCCCGCGCGCTGTCCATCATTGGTCCGAATGCGTCAGCGGGGATTCTGCCTCCGAGCCTGCTGCGCATGCGGTTCAGCCCGACACCGCCAAAAGGCAGGTCCACCGGATTAAGCCGCCCCGGGGATTCGGTCAGGGTAGTCGCGTCAGCACTGCCGCGCTGCGTGACCGTATAGCCAAGGCCTTCCTCGGCGCGCGGCACGCGGTAGAGCCGGACCTTCTGGGCGATCCCTTTGAGCTCTGTATAGCCGATCTCCTCGCAGGGCACCTCGGTGCGCGTCATGGACAGGAAGGCTGATTCGGAAAAATAGATCTCACCGGCGCCGGCCAGGCTCTCGATGCGCGCCGCGATATTGACCGCTTCGCCGAAGACATCGCCGGACTCAATGCGGACATCGCCCACGTTCACTGCCGCGCGGACGGTAAATCGATCAGCAGTATCGATGCCGGCATTGGACTCGGCAAGCCGGTCATGAATGGCCATGGAGCAGAGCAGGGCATCGGTGGGCGACCGGAAGGTCAGGAGAAAGGCATCGCCAATGGTCTTGACCACGCGGCCACTATAGGCGCGCACCAGGGGGCGCACGATCCCTTCGAAGCGCTGTAGCATGCGCAGGTTCTCTTCACGGGTCTGGCTCGACATGCGCGGGGTAAAACCGGCGATGTCGATGAATACAATGGCGAGGTTCTCGGTTCTCATGACGACCTATAGCTATCTTCCCTATTTCACGTTCACTGCCAGAGGAATGTATAACACGCACCACATTGCCTGTCAAATGATTTTGCCTTGAGCCGTTTGGGCCCCCGGGATGCTCTCCCGCATTGGGCGATCGGCATGGTTCTTCACCCTCAAATCCTGATTTTAGCTGCCTTTTTTGCATTGATTATTAGCTTCCCAGTATGCTATATTTCACGCTGTTTCTGTGGTGGAGCAGTACCGGCCGCGTGAGGCCAGCCGGCGAATACGGATAACCGAGGATATCGCACATGGCATACAAAGCCTGGTTCCAATGTATCAATGAAAAGTGCAACGAGACCTATCCGCTGAACAAGATCGTCTACCGCTGCAAATCCTGCGACTCCCTCCTGGAAGTAAAACACGACATGAAGGCCCTGTCGCAGCGCAGCGCCCTGGGCTGGATGAAGCTCTTCGAGGACCGTTACAAGTCCACCCAGTGGCCCTACGGCTCCGGAATCTGGGGCAAGAAGGAATGGGTCCTGCCGCAGATCGACGATAACAATATCGTCTCGCTCTACGAGGGCGGCAGCAACCTTTTCTGGGCGGAACGCTTCGGCAAGCTCGTGGGCGTGGACAATCTCTGGGTCAAGCTCTGCGGCAATTCCCACAGCGGGTCTTTTAAAGATCTCGGCATGACCGTGCTCGTTTCGCAGGTCAAGCAGATGATCAGCGAAGGTGCGCCCATCCAGGCGGTCGCCTGCGCTTCAACGGGCGATACTTCGGCCGCGCTTGCGGTCTACTGTGCAGCAGCCGGCATCCAATCCATCGTGCTCTTGCCGAAAGGCAAGATCTCCATGGCCCAACTCGTCCAGCCCATCGCCAACGGGGCTTTGGTCCTTTCTCTCGACACGGACTTCGACGGCTGTATGCGCGTGGTGCGCGAGATCACCAAGGACGAGACCATTTATCTTGCCAATTCCATGAACTCGCTCCGCATCGAAGGTCAGAAGACCGTGGGCATCGAGATCGTGCAGCAGTTCGACTGGCAGGTGCCCGACGTCATCGTCATCCCGGGCGGCAACTTGGGGAATGTTTCGGCGCTCGGTTCGGGACTCCTCATGATGCGCGACCTGGGCATCATCACCAAGCTGCCGCGCATCGTTGTGGCCCAGGCGGAGAACGCCAACCCGCTCTATCGTTCCTATCTCAAGAACTTCGCTTCCTTCGAGCCCATGGTGGCCAAGAAGACCCTTGCCAGCGCCATCCAGATCGGCGACCCCGTAAGCTACGAGAAGGCGATCCGCACGATCAAACAGTTCGACGGCATGGTCATGGACGCCACGGAGCAGGAGCTGTCCGATGCAGCCGCTTTGGGCGACCGGACCGGCATGTTCAACTGCCCGCATACGGGAGTAGCCCTGGCAGCCATGATCAAGCTGATCAAGGCCGGCAAGATCGACCGGTCCGAGCATGTGGTCGTCATTTCCACGGCCCACGGGCTCAAGTTCACGGACTTCAAGGTCAACTATCACGAAGAGAAGCTGGGCTTCCCGAGCCAGTATGCCAATAAACCGATCGAAGTGGCCGCAAACGTGGATGCTGTCAAGGAAGCGCTCACGAACGCCCTGAAGAAGAGGAGAGAACAGAATGTCTGAAAAGAAATCGAACGCAAAGAACTGGAAAGCTTCTACGCTCGCGATCCACGGCAACGGCCGCCTTCCCAAGGCGCATCATGCGGTCTCGACGCCGATCATGCATACCTCTAACTATTACTTCGACACCGCCGACGAGGTCGAGGATTTCATGCGCGCCAAGGGCCAGGGCAAGGTCATCCGCGAGCATGAGTACGCCCGCTACGGCAACCCCACGCAGATCGAGACGGAGCGCAAGCTTGCTGCCATCGAAGGCGCCGAGCGCGCCGTGCTCTACTCCTCCGGCATGGCAGCGGTGCTGCTCTCGATCATGACCTTTATGAAGCCCGGCGGCCACATCATCTTCACCAGCGACTGCTACCGCCAGACTCGCGACTTCGCCATCAACTTCCTCGGCAAGTTCGGCATGGACAACTCCATCGTGGACCCCACAGCCGAGGCCATTGAGAAGGCCATCAAGCCGAACACGAACATTATCTTCACCGAGTCGCCGACCAATCCTTATTTGCGGGTGCTCGATATCCCGGCGATCGTAAAGGTCGCCAAGGCGAAGAAGGTCCTGACCATCATCGACGCCACGCTGGCAACACCCTACAACATCAAGCCCATCGAGATGGGTGTGGACGTGGTCATCCACTCGGCAACCAAGTACTTGGGCGGACACAACGACCTCATGGCAGGCGTCTGTCTCGGCTCCAATGCCTTGATGACCGACCTCTACAAGATGCAGCGCATGATGGGAGCCACTCCGGGCCCGCTCACCTGCTTCCTGCTCGAACGGGGACTCAAGACCTTCGGCATGCGCATGGAGCACCACAACAAGGCCGGCCTTGCCATCGCCCAGATGCTGGAAGCCCATCCCAAGATCGAAAAGGTCTGGTACCCGGCGCTCAAGTCGCACCCGGACCACAAGCTAGCCATGGAACAGATGAAAGGCTTCGGCAGCGTCATCAGCTTCCTGGTAAAGGGCGGCAACAAGGAGACGCGGCAGTTCATCGACGCCTTGGAGCTTTTCCTAATCACCCCGAGCCTCGGCGGCAGCGAAAGCCTGGTCACCCAGATGTGGGCCATGTCATTCTTTGATTATTCCGAGGAGTACCGGAAGAACATCGGCATGGTGGACAACCTTGTGCGGCTCGCGCTGGGACTTGAGGATGTGGACGACCTGATCTTCGACCTGAAGCAGGCACTGGATCAGATATAAGACTACGCACCCTGGTCGCAGCATCGACGATGAATACAAAAGCCCCCTTCATCGGGGGCTTTTCTTTTTTTGAATTTACTTTCTAACTTTCAATGACGTCGTTATCCAGCATCGGCATCGCGAACCTTTGAACGTGCTATTTTCAAAAGCTCGCCATACTGCGGATCAAAAAGAATATCGACTTTTGACTCTAATACAGCTTCAATATCCCAAAGCACTCTCTGCTCAGCTTGGTCTTCCAATATATGATCTTTAGATTTATTAAACCGAAACAGCCAATAGTGTAACACAACCGCTTCATCTTGCGAGAGATCGATGCAGACCCTTTTACCAATCAATTTTACCTCCACCATTGACAATGCAATCTTCCGTTGATCGGACGTCAATCTGTCTGAACCGACTTAAAATCTACGGTTAGCAAGTTGGCTGGTCGGTTAGATTGGATCGAAGCCCGATACATAATTTAGAAACCAATTTCATCAACCCGCAACAACCTATGCCCTTCGAACACGGTCAATATTTCCAGATTGTTCTTATTGACCCTGTAGACGATCCGATGTTTTTTATAAATTAATTCCCGGATGTCAGGGTTGGAGATCTCGGATACCATTCTTCCGATGCGAGGTTCGCCAGGCAGTACTGACTCTGCATGCTCTACGATATCATCGACGAACTTTGCTGCCCTCTCCGCATTGTCTTTTGCAATGAAATCCTCGATCTCGATCAATCGCTGGAGGGCTTCACGGGTCCATAATATTTTCATAAGGATCTAACTCTTGGCTCTTCTGGAAGATAATGCCGCCCTGAGTTCCTTCGTTTGGTACGTTCTCCCACTATCGGCATCCGCTATTCCCCTGCCAACGGAATCAAAAAAAGATTTTCTGTATACCAATTCGTCGTAGTCCTCGGGAGACAGAAGTACCCCGGCCGGTTTGCCATTCTGCGTAATGATCAAGGGATGGCCCGTGCTCTGGAGACTTTTGAACCACTTGGAGAGGCTGGTCTTAAATTCGGCAATGGGAACGATATCGTTTTTAATCGAAATGGTTTTCATAAGACAGCTCCTTATTTAGGTATATTTGATGGTCTAAATATAGGCCAATTTGAAATACAAATCAAGCGATCACTTTCGGGATTATAGTGTCTTGATTAAATCGCTCCAACGGGGTATATTTACGAGCGCGAAAAAGCCCCTAAACATGCCTATCAACATCAATCATAAGCCACTCGACATCAAGCCTGCAAAACCAGGCGTCATCCCCCCTTGCCCCGTGGCTACCGACGCGCTTAAAGGTATTCCGCGCCAGCAGACGAACCCTTCCCGCTGGGAAGGCGACGGCTGGCAGGCTTTCGTTGCCGACCTGGCTGCCAAGGACATAACCATTGACGAGTTCAAGTCTGCGCGCTCGCTTTACATCACGGACGCTGGCGGCATGGCGTACGGTTTGCCGCGAGGAGTGCTGATCGCGCGCACGACCGAGATGGTCTCCGAGGTCATGAAGGCTGCGCAGAAGCATTCCGTGCCGGTCACCGTGCGCGGCGGCGGGCTCACGACCGAGGGCGAGACGGTTTCCTTCGGCGGGTTGCAGATGGATATGCGCGGCATGAGCCGGGTGCTGGCGATCGACAAGGACAAACTGACCGTACGCTGCGAGGCCGGGATCTACTGGCACTCTCTGGCCGAATCGCTCCGGCGGCATAAGCTCGATTACCTCTCGGCTCCGCTCAACCTGACCTCATCTGTCGGCGGCACGCTCGGTGTCGGCGGCATCGACATCAACTCACCGCGGTTAGGCTGCAGTGCCGACCAGGCTCTGGCGATCAAGATCGTGACGCCTAAAGGCGATATTCTGGAATGCTCCGAGACCGAGAACGCCTGGTGGTTCAACCGCGTTTTGCTCGGGTACGGCCAGTTCGGCATCATCACCGAAGCAACGCTCCGCATCCGCCCTTTTACACCGCTCACCATGCATTACTTCTATTACGGCGACCTCCGCACGGCCATGGAAGACCTGGTGATGCTCTGCGACGAGGACGCCGCGGACTACACCGGAATCCTGACCATGCTCGACCGGGCGGTGAACCTGCTCGTGGCGTTCGATTCCGACGAACGGGAAAAGGCGTTCTTTGCCAAGTGGCGGTCGCGCCTCAGGGGCTTCGGCGAGCTGGGCTTTGCGCTCCGCACCGGTGCGTACTACGCACTTCATCCCTGGAAGTATAAGGAAGCGCTTTATCTGCTCGACCGCAAGCGCACGCTGTTGCCCGAGCTCCAGCCTTCCCATCACATGCTCAATGGCAAGATCATTGACCGTACCGTCGTCTTCTCGCAGGCGGTCTGGAAGTTCTGGGGCGGCAGGCAAATGGTGATTCCCGACCTGGCAACAAGCAGGGAGAAGTTTTTCGAAGCGGTCATCCGCGGCAACGAGGTCTGCAAAAAATACTTCCCGCACTACACCCTCTACTGCGTCGGCATCAAGCTCATCGGCCCGCGCGAGCGCTATGAGCTCTCCTGCATCCCGCCCGACGCCGAAGGCATTGCCTACGGCTGCGAGTTCGAGCCCATGCTCGAAGGCAAGACCTACAGCCGCGACCATCTGCAGGCCTTCAAGAACGAGATCTACGACATCGGCGTGGACATGGGCACGAGCTACTATCGCTTCGGCGGCATGATGAAAGGCTACATCCGGCGCGCGCTTGGCAACGAGGTCGTGGACAAGCACCTGGCCATGAAGCGGGAAGTGGACCCGGCCATGGTGTTGAACCGGGACGTGATCTTTTAAAGCGAACAGTACTTCTGGCTTTTTTTTAAGTCTAAAGGGCCTGGGTAGTAAGGCACATCAAGAACCGGTTAAGCCACAAAAGGCACAAAATTCACAGAAGTAATTCTCTTTGAACCTTTTGTGCCGTATGTGTCAAATTGATCATTGAGAATTTTCGTTGATTCAAATTCAAGATGATTCTCGTTAAAGGTTGTTCATGAAAAAGAAGCATCCCTATCATCAACCGCATCCCGGCGCCACCGACCCGTTGCAATGCAACGGCTGCGGCGTCTGTATGCTCTCCTGCCCGGTCTGGCACCAGCACCATACCAAGGCGCTGACCTACTGCGGCAGGACCCGGGCGTTGATCGGCGGCGCCGACGAAGAAGAACTTGCTCCCGCGGCGCGCGGCTGCATCCTCTGCGGTTCCTGCGAACCACTCTGTCCCATGGGCATCCGCACGCAGCAGTCCACGATCAGGCTGCGCAAGAACCTCTCGGCGCGCGGCTTCCTTGCAAAACCGGCCGTACAACATCGCGCGCAGAAGGCCAGAACGGTCTCGTCGCGCATCGTGGTCCCGGACTGGCGGCTCGGGATGAACGCGTCGCTTGCAGACTCCGTTCTTGCCCTACTGGGACAAAAAGCTGCGCTCCATGCCGATGACGGCTATGACATCCTGCTGACCCTTGAATCAGGGCAGGAGATGAACGACGACCGTTTGGCGGAATTCATCGCACCCCTGACCAGGACGGCAGAGGTGATCGTTGCCGATGGGCTGCTGTTCAATGTGCTGCGGTCGCTTTTGCCATCGGCGATCAAGGTCCGCACGTTGGGCCAGACTCTGCTCGCGAACCCATCAATCCGCGCAGGCATCAAACCGACCGACCTGTATATGATCGAGACGCGCGCCTACAACGCCAACCGTCGCTCCTTCGTAGCGATCTACGACGCGCTCCGTCAGGAGACCGGCTGCATGATGAATCTCGACCTCCAGCGCGTGGCAACGCCGTCCGGCGCGACAAGCATGCAGCACCGCGAGGGGCTGGCCACGATCATCTCCGTGGCGGAACAGGTGAAATGGATACTTGAAGGCAGGAAGGTGGAAAGGGTCGTGGTCGAGAGCATGGATGACTACGAGGCATTTAAGGCGCATACAAAACTGCCGGTCGTGCATCTTGCCGAGGTGGCGAAGCCATGACGAAAGCCCGGACCGTGGACGTCATCATCGTCGGCGCAAGCCTTTCCGCGGCAGCCACGGCCAAGCGGCTCGTGGACGCTGGGTATGAGACCATAGCGCTCGAGCGGTTCAGCCTGCCGAGACCGAAACCGTGCAGCGGCATCATCTCTCCCCGGGGCCACCGCTTCCTGATCGAGAACTTCGGGCCTTTGCCGAAAGAAGTGCTCCATGAACCGACGTCGTGCAAAGGCGTGACCTTTTACTTCCCCGGCGGCGTCGAGCTTCCCATGGAGTTCGACCACGGTTCAACCCCGCACCTGGACCGCACCTATTCAGACCACTGGGCCATGCAGCGGAGCGGAGCCGAGGTCCACGACAACATGCGCTTTTTGTCGGCAGCGGACCAGGGCAACCATGTCGATATCGTGGCGGGCAACGGCCAGGAAGAACGGTTGTACCGCGCGCGGTTCCTGATCGGCGCAGACGGCCCCAACTCCAAGGTCGTCCGTACGCTCTATCCCGAATACCGCGACGCCATCACCTGGTTCACCGTGAAGCAGCACCTGCACGAGATCATCGACTGCCCTCTGGACCCGGCCTATTTCCACTACTGGTTCCATCCCGAGCTCGGCTACTACACCTGGAGCCACCAGCGGAACGGCCGCCAGATCGTAGGCGTGGGGCATGAAGCGAACGACGACTTCTCTTTGCGCCATGCAAAGGCGCTCCTGTATCTGGAAGACCGTCACCGCGTGAAGCTCGGCCCCTGCATCACACGGGAGACGAGCGTGAACAACTTCGGGCTTTCGCTCATCAACCGCTACGTCTTCGGCAAGGGCAACATCATCGTGACCGGCCAGGCAGCGGGGTTTCTGAACATGATCGCCGAAGGGATGTCGGCAGCGCTCCACTCGGGAGCCATCGCCGGCGAGGCGACGGTGGACGCCTTCCGCCTGAACCGGCCCATTCAAGATATTTACCGTACCATGATCCAGAGCGAAGTGCGCCGCTGTTCGGACCAGTGGAACATCCTGAAGATCATTTTCGGGAGGCCGCACGAGGCCGACTTCATGGGCACGCTCGCCAAACGCAGCAATCGCGAGAAGCTCATCGTACTGAAGGATGTGGCAAAATTTTTAGCTCCCTGGGGGAAATACAACTGGGGACGGCAGATGCTCTGGCAGGCGATCACACGGCAGGTGACCGGCGGGTACAATCCCCGGCGGTGGCTGTAACATTAGAACCGTAAGGCGTCTCTCGCAAAGCTCGCAAAGGACGCCAAGAAGATCTTAAACCACTGCCTGGTTCTTGGATTTTACCCAAAATAGACTTTGATCCAATGTTCCCTTTGCGCCCTTTGCGAGCTTTGCGAGAAACCTTCTTGCCCTTTCAGTAGAATCTAATTCCTAACTTCGGACTAAACCCCCACCTTCACCACGATCTTCATCACCTTCGACTGATTGCGAAGCGCCATCTTCGGCGCATGGCCGTCCTCGGGATAGAGCACCGCCATCTGCCCCGCCTGGAGATGCACGGGGGTCCACTCCCCTTTTGGCACGGTGCCGAAGCCGATGTCCTTAGCGGCATCATAGGCGTCGGTGATCTCCATCCGTTCCGCAGGCGCCCAGCCGATGATCTCGTCGCCGGACACGATGAACTGGATGTCGATATACTTCTTATGCCATTCGAATTTCGGCGCGGCCGTCCACTTCGTCTCGAACCGCTGGACCAGGGCGAAGACCCTTTCGCCGTCGATCTCGACCCTGCCATCGGGCAGCAGCTGGATATCGGGGGACAGCAGGAAGTCGATCGCTTTTTGCAGATTGGGTGATGGTGCCGCCTGGCGGCTGATGTGATTGAGATCGGTAACGATCATGGAACGCTCCTCGGAATACAATGGATTTTAGTGCAGTGGGGCAAGGTCTGAAAACCGGTTATACCAAGAAGGTCCGGATGAGCGTCTGATGGGGCGAAGGGATCAAAAAAGGTACCGCAGCCCTTTCGTCATTTCTTAGCCGCGGTCTTGGTCGATTTGCGCAGGATCAGGCCGATGTATTTATTGATCACGTTCGAGCGGTCAAGGAAAGGCACCAG
The DNA here is from genome assembly GCA_041495765.1 of Nitrospirota bacterium. Classification (GTDB taxonomy): domain Bacteria; phylum Nitrospirota; class UBA9217; order UBA9217; family UBA9217; genus GWC2-56-14. The sequence goes on along the minus strand of JBGQDI010000036.1, from coordinate 2,981 downwards.
TGCCGCTTTTCTCTTTCCCAGCGCCCGCACTTCCTTTACAAGCTCGCGGTTGGAGTTGTCGAACTTCAGTCCCTTGTAAAAGGTCTCGAGCGCGTCCTTCTTCTTCCCGGCTGCAAGGTAGGCCCTCCCGAGGTTGAGATAGAACACGGGATAGAGCATCTCTTCTCCAAAGGAGGAGCTTTCCTGTATCAGCGCCAGTGCCTTCTTGCAGGTCTCGATACCGGTCCGGTACTTTTTGTCAACCAGGGCCTGGAGACAGCCGTAATAGGAGAGGATAAAGGGGTCGTCCGGGAAATGGATGCTCGCCTTTTGCAGCAGGCCGAAGGCTTCCTTCAGCTTGCTCTTCGAAAGGTGGATCTTTACCTGGCGCAGATAATCGCGGGGCTTCGCTTCCTCGGGTGCCACATACGGCACCAGGTCGGTACCGGCATGCTGTTTTTTATCGTCGTGTTTTTCCATGAGACTATTTTAACATAATTCCCGGCAGGCACAAGAAGAGAGAATCATCGCGCTCCATTGACGAAATTTTGTGGTCTATGGCAGGGACTCCTTGGAGGCAGGGGCAGGAGGAGCTCAAATGTAGATGCTGATGCCGCCATTTTGCTGGCGACCTGCGGTCTCGGCAAGCGCCTGTGCCTGCTGCGCCAGCATGTCGGCCAGCGCCTGTTCCGCCCGGGCTGCCTGCTTGAGCGCCTTCATTCCCAATTCGGTCTGCACCTGTTGCTGAACGTTCTGTAATGCTGAGCTGACCGCACTGATCTCGGACATGATCGTTTCTCCAGTAACGGCATTTTCTCTCGGGAACGGTGACCTGCTTTGTTACGGAGCCCCGGCGGGCACTGCCGCTCCGCCCTGCCCGAAGATCCTTTCAACCTCCGCCAGAGGCAGCAGTGAATAGGCGTAGGCGTCATGATACTTGAAGGTGAGCTTCAGGGGCTTGTGCCAGGCGGCCAGATCGGGGTAGTCATGCAGGTCCACCGCCACCACATCATCGCTGCCGATCCGCAGGTCGCCCTTATGAAAACCATTGATGAACAGGCTCACCGTGTCAGGCTGCGGCACATTCTGCTGACGCTGTATGGTCGACCGCGCCCCGGCCTCCACAAGTGGATCCCGGGCCAGCACCTTCGGCACATCCTGAACGATACACGCTTCCGGCAGCAGCCGGCAGTTCGGCCCGATGTAGCTTGCCTCTGTCCAGTAATCGGGCGTGAACAGGGGAATTACCGTGGTCGACAGGAGCAATTTGGTCCAGACATCCCAGTAGGGGAATTCCTTGGGCGTGGCCTCGCTCCTGATCCGCACGTTCTGATAATAGCGTTTCGTGGTCTCCTGCCGCTCAACCTCTTCGTAGACGCGGACCGAGAGCGGCGAGACCAGTTCGATCATTTTTCTTCTGGAACGCTCGACAACGACGCCGGTGCCTTCTTCCTTGACCAGTGTTCCCCGTTGAGTATGTTCGCTGATGACCTGGGAAAAAGCGCACCCCTGCAGGAATAAAGCAAGGAGCGAGAGAAGGGGGAGTATTCGATTGAACATACGGGACTATCACCTGCATCCATGACGCCGCGACCTTCTGCGGGTCCTGCCTCTTGTCATGAACTGTTTGCGAACTGCTGCCTTTCCGGCCCGAAAGCCCGTTCTGCCGGCCCCCGTGCGGGCTCTGCCGGATCAATAGCTCGTGAACCCCATCAGGTTATCGATCCAGGTGACGAGGTCGGTCTTGTCCTTGGGGGCGCCGTCCACGCGAATGACCTCGACGGCATTCCGATACACGATGAACGTGGGCGTCTTCGTGATGGCAAAACGCTGCGCCAGGTATTCGTCGGTCTCCACATCGACCTTCATGACCTTGAGCTTGCCCGTCCGCTTTTGCGCCAGGTCCCGCACCAGGGGTTCGATGATCTTGCTGTGAATGCACATGGGGGCGGTGAACACGATCAGGAGGGTTTCCGGCCAGTAGGCGATCTCGCGGTCGAAGTTTTCGGCCTTTGCCCAGACCGGTTCCTGCGGGACCTCGATGACGGCCTTGCAATTGCCGCAGACAGGCTTGCTTCCCAACCGGCCCTGCAGCACGCGGTTCAACATCAGGCAGTTCTTGCAGCGGACGATGACGGATGTTTCTGGCATGGTAGTATTTAACCTTCGGAATTGTCGTTTTTACAGGATCTCAAGCGCGGGATACCCTTAAATTCTACCAAATGAGAGAAAATAGTCAAGAGACCGGCGGTCCCAAGTGTGTTGTTGCGGACGGATCAGCTCGTATATCCATTGAGGCACAGTACCTCAAAACCCGCTGTGGAAGCAAGTAAATTAATGGGGTAATTTCAGGGTAACCCGCTTTTTGTGCCGTTGCAAGATGATACGGTGCTGCAAAGGTCACCTTCTGAGAAGATCTCTTAGGTCAAGACGGGTGCCCCAAAATGTCGTAGGTCCGCTCCTTGGACGTGCGGGGTTGGTTAAAAGATTTGGACCCGTAGCTTTCACGGTTCCCCATGCGGAAATTTAGCCATGCGACCGAGTCTGAACGTTAAGCATTTCGGACTGTCTGAGGCCGCAGGCCGAGTTTCCGAGGCCACCCTCACCCCTGCCCCTCTCCCGAGAGGGGAGAGGGAATAAGGAAGATGGTGCTCTAGCGTCGTAGTGAGGACGACCGAGCATGGCGTTAAGAAGTTCCGCCGGGCGCCCTTCTTTCGGTTACCTTTCTTGGGCGTCAAGAAAGGTAACAAAAAATCGGGGTGCTCTCCCCCGAGGGGGAACGATAGGGTGAGGGGTTTTCATCAGACGTTATCACGCCTTGATCCGATCTTGACCTGTCCGATCCTCTTGCCGGACTCACTGCCCCCGCGGCTTTGCCCGGCGCGTGGGCACGGCGTTCCAGGGATCGTCGGGCCAGGGATGTTTCGGGTAGCGGCCTTTCAGGTCCTTTTTAACCAGCGGATAGCCCGTGTCCCAGAACCCTTTCAGGTCCTGCGTGATCT
>JBGQDI010000035.1:0-16091 GCA_041495765.1 Nitrospirota bacterium | reverse complement strand
GCCAGCGTCAGGAACCGCCCTTCAGACGAGCGCATGCCCAGGTCTGCGCAGAACGAATGTCCCGGCCTCCCCGTCTCGAAGTACCAGCTGCCCACTGGTTCGGCGACATCCTGGTCAAAATAACCGATGGCGTTCCTGCCGTCGAACTGCACTCCGGTGATGTCGTAGATCCGGACGACCAGCGCAGCTTCCATGCCGAACCATGACCGTTCCTTCACGAGGCGCTCGGGCGTGGCCTCCCAGTACGCATAGGTCAGGGAAGGGTCGCGCGCCATGAGCGTGATCCGGTCCTCGCCATATCCCACCGGAAGCGTGTCCGAGGAGCGCAGCGCAGCATGATCGTCCGCGGGGCCCGTATAATACTTTGCAACGGAAACCCTCTCCTGCGTGAGCAATGGCTCCTTAACGCCTTTCGGGATGACCCAGGTCCGGCGCGATGCTTTGACCGGTGCGGACTTCGCAGCGGCTTTTTTCGCATCTGCCTTTTTGGGTGCGGTCTTCTTTGTTGCTGACTTCTTTGCTACCGTCTTTTTTGCCACGACCTTCTTCTTTGCCGTCTTAGCTGTTGTGGTCTTTTTGGCTATGGTCTTCTTTTCGGAAGAGACCGATTTTTTTATTGCAGCCTTTTTTGTGCTCTTCATCTTTGCTGCGGCCTTTTTCAGTCGGGCAGGACCAGGCTTTTTCACGCTGGTTCCTGCAGCAGCTCCCTTGAGGAGTGCTGCGATCAGGTCGGCCTTGTTGGCGGTTGCGGTCATGGCGATCTTGTTCTTCCTGGCGAGGGCTTTGAGTCCGGTCACCGTCAATGCGGTCAGGTCTTTTCTGGTCATCTCAAGCTCCCTTCCATAAAGATTTTTGATAAAACACTGGTTAACTATAACATAATTAGACCTGATGTCAAACGTAAAGGAATTGACCAGTAAATGAAGGTGCCGCAGGTAAAACAGGGAGACCACCGCAGTTGCCACAGTTCGGCGGATTTTTGACAAAGGGTTGCAAAAACCGTATACTGCGCGCCATGAGTATCCGCGTTGTTATTACCGGCCTGGGGGCAGTAACGCCCCTGGGGAACGACATGAGAACGACCTGGGACGGGGTCACCACGGCCAGGTCCGGCATCGGGCCGATAACCAGGTTCGAGTCCTCGGCATTCCCCTGTCGCATTGCCGGAGAAGTAAAAGGGTTCGATCCAGGTCAATATCTCGGCCCGAAGGACGTGCGGAAGACCGACCCGGTCATCCAGTACGCTTTGGCCGCAGCATTGATGGCGCAGGAGGATGCGGGCCTTTCTTTGACCCCTTCCCTCGCACTTCGCGCCGGTGTGCTGATCGGGTCAGGACGCGGCGGCGTCACCACGGCTGAAAGGAACATGGCGCTCCTTCTTTCGCGGGGCCCGAAAGCCGTATCCCCATTCTATACGCCCATGTCGCTCGTGAACATGGCTTCCGGCTATGTTGCCATGAAGCTCGGCGCGCAAGGGCCTTGTCTCGATGTTTCGACTGCCTGCGCTACGGGCACGCACTCCCTGGGCGAGGCCATGAAGATCATCCAACGGGGTGCTGCGGATGTCATGGTGGCCGGCGGCGCCGAGGCAGCGCTGACGCCGCTCGTCCTGGCGGGTTTTTGTCAGGCCCGGGCATTGTCAATGCGTAACAGTGAACCGACAAGGGCAAGCCGCCCCTTCGATCGGGACCGCGACGGGTTCGTGCTTGCCGAAGGTGCAGGCGTGCTCGTGCTCGAGGAACGGGGCCATGCGCTGAAGCGCGGCGCGCGGATCTATGCGGAACTCGTTGGATATGGCCTGACGTCCGATGGGTACCACTACACCCGGCCTGCGCCCGATGCGGCAGGGCCAGCCCGTGCCATGCAGCTCGCCCTTGCCGATGCCGGCATGGAACCTCGCGATATCGATTATATCAATGCCCACGGGACCTCCACGGTCCCGAACGACGCCATCGAAACGAGCGCCATCAAAAAGGCCTTCGGAAAACATGCCTATCAGCTGGCCGTGAGCTCGTCGAAGTCCATGCTGGGGCATATGCTCGGTGCGGCAGGAGCGGTCGAGGCTGCGATCACCTGCCTCGCCCTGCAGAATAGCATCATTCCTCCGACCCTTAATCTTGAGCACCGGGACCCTGATTGCGACCTGGACTTTGTGCCCGAGCTCTCCAGAAAGAAGGAGCTGAATGCGGCCCTTTCAAACTCCCTCGGCTTCGGCGGGATCAACGCCGCCCTCGTTTTGAAACGTAGCACCGATGCCTAGCCCGCTCCAGCCTTGAACACCTCTACCAAAGAACTCAGCCGGATCGCATCGTCAAAAAAATTCCGTTCCATACCGACGCCGCGCAGAACGTTGGAAAAGTACGTGTGCACGTGGACGATCTCGGTGTGGACTTCCGGACCGTGGCAAGCTACAAGTTCTATGCGCACAAAGGCATCGGCACGCTTTACCTCCGGTCCGAACGAAAGCTAGAACCGCTCATTCACGGCACGGGACACGAGCGGGGTCCAGCAAAGGGAGACGACAGAGGCGGAGATCGATCGGGTGGTATGGAGTTGCTGAGAAAAGGATTAAAAGGTGAAGCGAAGGCGGGAAACCGCTAATGCACGCGAATGAACGCGAATTCATTGAAATATTAGCGTCCATTCGCGTGCATTAGCGGATGATAGGCCTTATGTCGCAGGTTCAGGTTTGCAGTCTGGATCTGTCCATCGGCCATGTCCTCACCGGAACAGGACGACAGTGCCCGCAAAAAAGGGGCCCGAAGGCCCTCATCGATCTGCGTGATCATTTTAACGCTTCCGGTAGTAAGCTGAAGACTGAAGTCCTTCAGGAACATCAACTGCGATGTTGCATCGCCCGGATCATGTAGCTGATCTTCGTGATGTCCGTGGTTCCATTCTGAACCCTCTTCAACCTTCAGTCTATCAACCTGATCAGTTACACAACTACTTGTTCTTTCCACCGATTGCCAGCTGCTTTTTCATCTGCTCGATAAAAAGCTCGGCCTTCTGCCGCTGTGCCAGATCAGGCATTCTTGCTGCGGCCATGTTCATGTTCTGCAATGCCTGTTCATACCTGCCGGTCTGCGCCAAGGCCATGGCTGCATTGGAGTAATAGGTCGGAGAGTCGGGGTCCGAATTGACGGCCTGAAGAAAACATTTTACCGCCTTGTCATACTCTCTCTTTATCATGGCGACCTGCCCCAGCGTGTTCAAAAGCTGAGGCATCTGGGGATTGTTCTTTAACGCTGCCTCGGCGCTTGCCGCGGCCTCATCGTAGCGCTGCTGCTGCATAAAGGCTACGGAAAGATTGTTCAAAAGCCCGGGGTCCCCGTCTGCGAACTGCAGTCCTTTTTGCCAGGCTTCAATGGCCCCATCCATCGATCCCAGCCTGAACTGGACCACCCCGATCTCGCGATACAGATCACGTAGCGGAACGCTTCCGTCGTCCGGCAGCGCCAGGACCGTGTTGAACTGCGCCAGGGCCTCCTGCAGGTGCCCCTCCGTGGAAAGCGCCTGCCCCAGATTCTCATGAGCACGCCTTTTCTTGGGAGAGGTTTCGGTGATGTTCTTCCATAAGGATATGGTCGTCAGATACACTTTGTTCCGGGCAAAGGATGCGGTCATCAGGCTGATGAGGACCGCCCCGATCAGGAACAGCGAAAAAAGCCCCACAGGCCTCGCAGGCTCCAGGACCTGTTGCTGCACAGGTGCGGGGGTGCGGTTCTTTTTTTTAAGCACCGTCTGTTTTTTGGCCATCGTTCAGTGATCTCTTTCTCTTAAGTTAACGATCTCATGAATGAACATCGGGCAGGGCCTTCGGCCCTGGTCCGACATTCTGCTCCGCCGTGATAAAAAGTATCTTTTGCAACGGGACCTGCACATTATTGCCGATATCGCGAATGTAGTCAAGTACAATGCAATAGATCAGTGAACGAAGCCGCCGCTTATCCGCTTCGGAAAGGGCCTTTTCGGAGCGCCCTTGCCACCAGTCCGTACAGCGCCGGTTCAGCCCCCGCTCCTAAAAAAAGGACCGGCCATCAAGCAGATGCACATATGCATGGTCAATCTACTGCGAAACTATTGACCTGATTTTTTCGTTGACAATCTTCAAGATTAGCACTAATCTTACATTTCATCTTCGCGGCAGTTGCTTTTCACCTGGTGATATCAAACTTTTCTGGAGGTCATGCCATGAAAGAGATCGCCCGCAAGCCCGCCTCTGCACCATCGCCTGTTCCGCCTGCCATTGCCTCAATGCGCCAGTCATATCGGAGCGCTGCGGTCCAGGCATCCGCTGCCCTACATAATCTTACCACGCAATTCAGCCTGAAAAACGCAAGACGTTCCATAAAAAAAGGGCTCGCCTGAACGACCGCGGTAACTGCATCAAGCCAGTTCGATGGGCATCATAGTGAACCGTCAGGAAGTTGCCTTGACGGTTTTCTTTCTTTGCATTCTTTGCCCTGATCTTGGCGGGCGGGTTTAAAACCCGCCCCTACGCAACGACCTGTCGGAACCGAGTACCTAATGAAAGCGCCGGAGGAACATCCTCCGGCGCTTTCTTATTCCTCTCAGACCGATGATCAGCCGGCTATTTTGCCGCGTCAAGCGGTATCAGCACGATCTCGATACGCCGGTTCTTCGCTCTGCCCTCTTCGCTGTCGTTCGGCGATACGGGCCGGTAGTCCGCATACCCCTCGGCGCTCAGGACCGTGGGGCTCACTCCCCGCCCCTGCAGATAACGCACCACTGTCGTTGCACGGGCAGTGGACAGCTCCCAGTTGGTAGGGAACCTATCAGCCAGACCAGGGCCGATCGGCACGTTGTCCGTATGGCCTTCCACTTTGATCTGCTCTTTGTTCAAGCCTTTCAGGATCTCCGCCACCCGGTCAAGGACCCGGGTACCGTTCTTCTTGATCACCGCGCTGCCGGAGTCGAAAAGGATCTTCTCGACCATGTTCACGGTCAGCTTGTCCTTCAGTTGGGTGATCTGGACCTCGCCCTGTTTGATCTCCTGTTTCAGTTCGGAGACCAGGCTGTCGTAGGTGTTCTTTACACCGGCGATGGCCAGTTCCTTTTCCGCGATCGCCTTTTCCTTTTCCTGCGTCAAGAGCTCCATCTGTGCCTTGAGGTCGGCGATCTGCTTGTTCCGGGAGCTGAGCTCGTCCTCCAGGGACCGGATCTTCCCGGCGGTCTCCGTCAGTTTATTCTTCAGGTCCACCATCTCGTGCGACAGCTGGTCGCGCTTCGTCTCAAGCGTTCCCTTGATATTCGCGTACTCCTGCTGAAGCAGCGCCTTCTGCTTTTCGAGCTCGGCCTTCTGTTTTTCCAGCTCTTCCTTCTGCTTTGTCAGTTCTTCGTTCTTCTTCTGCTGCTCCGCCAGCGCCGTTTCCAGGGAGCGGTTCTTCTCCTCCAGGTCTGCGCCGGTCTTTTTCAGCCCCTCGATGTCGGCAAGCCTTGCCCTATAGTCCGACTTCATAACGCATCCGGACGCCATCAGTACTGCGATCAGCAGAGCCACAACGTATCTTCTCTTCATTCCAGGTTCCTCCCGAGAGATAGAATGCACCGGACGTAAGTATAACATATTTTCCCGATCGTCTTACCCTGAGAATAGCGTTTACAAGATGTCCTCTTTTCTGCTAGAGTAGTGATAATTATTGAAGCCATTGTTCCCCAGGGAACATGCGCATGAATGCCGCAGCTCCCCGGGACCTGAAGGATACTGGGAAAAATGAGGCTTTGAAGGATGTCCAGAACGTCCACGTTCCTCTTCTGCTCGATATCGTTGCTCCTCGGCGCGTCAACCGTATCACCTCGGTCCGCCTTTGCCGGAACCGGAGATATCGTTCTTGATCTCTATGGAAGATCGATGGCCGGCGAGAACGCCTTCAACGAAGAACCGCAAGCCGCAACGCACGCCGCTTATAACGACCTCTATGCAAGAAAACCACATCCGGGAGAAATGCCGGTCGTCCTCCTTGCTGCTGAGATCTTAAGAGATACCGACCTCTTCGGTGCCATGAGAGGTACTCCGAACGAAACTGCTGCCGCAGGACAGGCCCTGCTCCCTGAAAGGTCCATTGACCTTTACGAACCACAGCGGGACGGCGGCAACCTCTCAGTACAAAAGGATCCCGTTGAAAAAAAGTACGCCACCGATGATCTCTACGACAGGATCGCGGTTGTCCAGGAACCTTCGGCCATCGCTGTCGAAGAAAGCGTTCGTAAGACCGACATTTTCGGCGCTGTCAGAGGCAATAACGAATCCGCAGCAGCAGGGCAGCCCGCGGATACGACAAAATACCTCTATGGAACCCGCATGAAGAGCAGAAACGAAACTGCTCCGCAGGAACCGTCGACAGACCGCAAGGAGTATTAACCCAGCTTCCAAACAAAGAAACATCGGAAAACAGCTCCATCAGATATAGATCCGATCATGCACCATGCAATAAAGGAGCAACGATGAACCCACTTTCCCGCATCTCTCACGCTCTTTTCGCGACGGCCCTGCTGCTTTCTCTCAGCGCCCAGGGGTATGCCGCCGAATATTTCAAATGGACCGACGACCGGGGCGAGCTGCATATCTCGGATTCGCTCGCCAATGTCCCCGAGAAGTATCGCCGCGGCATCGAAAGCAAATCCTTCGAGACCAGCAGGCCTGCGGCGGAAACACCGCCGGCCGCGGCCCCTGCGGTGCAGAAAGCCCCCGATGCTGCAGAAGAAGGTCCGTTGAAGAAATATGAGGTGCCCTATATACCCAGCGATGGATCGTCGAAACGGGTCATTGTCACCGTGAAGTTCAACGGCAGGGTAACGGCGCCCATTGCGATCGACACCGGTGCACCGGGAACGATCATCTCCGTCTCCCTGGCAAAAAAGCTCGGACTGTTCAATGAAGAGCACGGAAGATTGCTCATCTCCACAGGCGGGATCGGCGGTTCCGCTCCGGCCATACGGTCGATCATCGATACGGTCGAGGTCGGCGGCGCAATAAACAACTTTGTCCCGATCACCATTATTAAACCGATCGCCACCTCATTCGACGGACTTCTGGGAATGGACTTTTTCTCGAACTACTCCGTGACCATCGATACGAAGCGGAAAGTGGTCATTTTCGAAGAACTTCCCATCGACCCGGCGCTTCCCGGGGGCCACGACCAGGAATGGTGGAGCACGCTGTTCAAGGAATTTGCTTCCTCGAGGGCTGGCTGGAAGGCTTACGGCGAGGCCGTCGACAAGCGGATCAGCGACTCACTGGTGACCACCGGGAACGATGACATAAGGAGGATCAAACAATTCGCCGATGACCAGTACCGGGAGGCTGACAAGCTTTTCGATAAGCTGAACGGCTATGCACGGCAGAACTCGGTCCCCATGCATTGGAAGCAGTATTAAAGTTGTCGCAAGAGAACCTCGAAACCGTCTCAGCGAAAAACACCAAGGCTGAACGGTATCTCCAGTTCGAGAAAAATAAAATCACTGAATCAGGAAAGTTTATCGTATCATTAACCTCAAAAGTTTATGATAGCAATAACCGGTTTAGGCTATCATAAACTTGTTTTTGTTATCATAAGCCTGCTACTTATAGTCAACACATGGCTAGTCGGAGAAATAAATGAGAAAGATTCTGATCATTACCTCTTTACTTCTTTTCCTATATGGGTGCAACGAACTAGTACATGTGTCAGCAGAGGAATTTAAATGGCAATACGATAATCGACATATGCAATCAATTTTCTGGGCTGATTATCTGGGAGAAAAAGACGGCAAGGTGTATTTATTCAGAAAGAGAGCCCCATTGATCGGATCGAAGTGGAAGGAAGAGGTCCTTTTCACTGAAGTTGACAGCTTGGATGCCGATTTTCTAAACCGTCTCAGAAAACAAGAAAAGCTAACTACACAGAATAATGATAATGCCGCTCGGAGAAAGGGCGGTAACTTAGTATTTCTCGTAGATGCTCCTGCCACGGTAAGACAATTAGAACCTTTTAAAAAACTGAAGAGAGATTCTTCTGTCATGGATATGATTAAGCTCGTTGGTAATCCTGATGACGAGGCGGGTTCTGGCATTTACATTCTTGTATATAAATTGGAAGATGGAACTGAAGTTCATATAGGAGCAGCTAACTTAAATGAATCACTTATGTATATAGTCCACGTTTCGAAAGATGGAAAGCGCGAGAACTTGTTTAAATAATAAAACTGCAGAAAATACGAAACCAACCTGCACTTCGGCAACGACGCGCCAAATACGGCGCGTCAGGCGTGTGTTTCCTTTTTTTCGACTTATAATCTGAGCGATTTATTTGAGTAAATGCGGGAAAAGGGGTAAGATGAAACCACGTCGAAACCGGTTACCCGGCAGGAGGTACTATGAAAAAGGCGCTTATTGCAACCGCATTTGCATCACTGACATTTGCAGCAACCCTGTCCTCAGCTGGGGGCGTTCAAACGCTCGATGCGCAAAACCAGGCCCAGGTGCTTTTGGAGCAGGGAGACAACCTGCTTGAAAGCGGCAAGTATGAAGAAGCCAAAAAGGCATTTAGTGACGCGATCGCCCTGGATCCCAAATATGTTGAGGCCTATGACCACCGGGGAAAGGTTTTGATGCAGCAGGTGAGATACGACGAAGCAGTTATGGAATTTACCAAGGCGATCGATCTCTCGTCAAGCGACTACATGGCCCACTTTAATCGAGGGGTGGCGTTGTATCATTTAAAGAAGATGGACGAAGCTGTTCAGGACTTCACCGAGGTCATTCGTCTCTATCCCAAGAACCAGGCCGCCTATAACATTCGCGGCATCGCCTTTTTCGAGCAGGGGAAAATTGACGAGGCCATCCATGACTATACAAAAGCCATCCAGCTCAATCCCGATTATTCCAAGGCATACAATAACCGGGGAATCGCTTATTTAAAACAGGGAAGAACCGCCGAAGCAGAGCGTGATTTCGCCAGATCAGGGGAACCGGTTTCCCGGCCGACGCAGACCCATGTTAACAAATGCGTCTTTTGATCCTGCGACGTGGGATCCCCCGGCTCCTGCCGGGAGTGGTTCCACACATTCTGTTCCTCTCGTCACCGTTTGTATCAGCCTTCCAGGTCCGTAGATCGGTAGCGTAACGTGAAGCCAGTCGTTCCAGCGGTCAGGTCGTGGAACTCTTCGTTAACGCATTCTTACCGCAATACCCCCTTCACGATAACATCCACCGCCTCTTCCGGCGACAGGCCGTGCGCCATGAGCGTCTCCATCTGTCGCTTATCCACGCTGCCGATCGCCGCTTCATGGGTCACCTTTGCCAACGGGTGGGTCACCGAAACCAGAGGAATGGCCTTTGCCACGGCGCGGTCCTTCACGATCTCCATGCAGTCCACATGGCCCCGGCAGTTCGCGGCGTTCCCCTCGGTAATGCCGGTGATCTCGGCCGTGGCATCGTCCTCGATCGCGACGCGGGCCTTGATCATCCCGCGGGCGCTCTCCCCTGCCAGGACGACCTTTTCCCTTATTTTGATATCGTCGGTCCCATGCCCGAAGACCCGCGCCGTCAGTTCAACCACCGCCCCTTCTCCGGCGTTGACCTCATAATCGATGCCGAGCCGGCCGACCCTGCCGGTGGTGAGCGTGAAATCCGTGATATACCTGCCGTTCTTCCCGACCTGCACGCGGAGCTTCGGAACGACCTCGATGCCGCCGAAAAGACCGTGATAATGCGTCTCCGAGTAATGCATCTCGGCGCCTTCAGCGATATCCACGGTCGCATCCATGATATGGCGCACCTTCTCGGCCTTCGGGAAGATGCAGTGGGCAATGAACGTGGCTGAAGAATTCTTTTCGAGCTTCACGTCCATCAAGATCCGCTGCGTTCCTTTCTTATGCAGCACGCCAAAACAGAGATGTACGGGTTTCGCAAGCTTAACACCTTCACGCACCGTGACCTTCGCCGAGATGCCGTTCCACAGCTCCTTCGCCGCTACCTCGATCCCCGGTACCAGCCGGGAGCTCAGGATGCTGTTGCTGCTGACGCTCAGGTGGGCGGTCTCTGCGTCGGCGAGCACGCTCCTGTCCCCGCCTGCCTCGCCCAGCGCCTGCATGAGTTCATTCAGTTCAGACATAATGGCACTCCACCTGACCGCAAGTGATGCACTTCTGAAGTTTATAGTGCTCCGATACTTTTTCGGGCGTCCCCGAGCAGATGATCCTGCCATGGCAGAGCTGCGACGCCCGGTCTGCGATCAGCGCGATCTCCTCCCGGTGCGTGACCAGAAGCACGGCAGCACCGCTGTTCTTGAACGCGCTGATGACGTTGATCACGTCATGGATGGACAGCATGTCGATGCCCGAATCCGGCTCGTCCAGGATCGCGAGCCTCGGCGCAAGCGCCAGCACCGATGCGAGCTCGATCCGCTTCCGCTCTCCCCCGCTGAGGCATTTGTCGACCATTCTTCCCAAATAGAGTTCCGGCGAAAGGCCTACGCGGTCGAGAAAAGGCGCAGCGTCGAGCGAAGGGTCCCTGATGCCAAGGTAGTCCCTCACCGTGATCCCCTCGAACCTGACCGGTTCCTGCCAGGCCATGGTGATCCCGAGGCGCGCCCGTTCGTGGATCGGCAGGTCGTTAATGACCTGGTCGTCGAAGCGGATCTCTCCGGCTGCCGGCCGGTAGCCCTGGCATCCCATGACCAGGTAGGCCAGCGTGCTCTTGCCGGTTCCGTTCGTTCCGAGCAGGGCATGCACCTCGCCGGGTTCGATGGCAAAGGACAGCCTCTCCAGGATCGGCGATCTGCCGTCAGGTCCCGTACCGTAAACCACATTATTTATCTCAAGCAGCGGCATGGTGACACCTTATTGAAGAATATATCAGGCACAATACAAACAACAATTCTGCCACGAAGGCGCTAAGGCACGAAGAACATCTTGAAAATTTAGCAGCTTAATATTATCTTGAAGACACTCAGGCCTTTCTTCGTGCCTTCGTGTCTTCGTGGCAAATGTGTTGCGGTCTTTTCCGGGTTAAAGAATTGCAGGATAAAGCTCCGGCTAAGACAGCTTATTCTCCAATCGTTTCATCGCATAGGCCACCACCAGCGATCCCGCCAACGCGCCTGCCAGAAGCAGGAACGAGACCAGCACGTTGTTCAGGAGCGCCGGGTTGATCAAAAGCACGAGCGCCAGTCCGAGCATCATGGCCCCCGACACCAGCTTCAGGAGCCTTCCCTGCCATTCCGTCAACTGCCGTTTCCCGAGCGTTACGCCGAAAGCCACGACTATGAGCAAAAGCGGAACAACGTAAATGACATTGTAAAACACCAGATACAGGTAATAGGAGGTCTTTGACAGGCTGTTCAGCGTCAAAATGCGCGTATAGACCATGGGGAACCCGGCAGTACAAAGGAGCTCATAGGAGTTCGCCGCAATGGCCAGGACCGAAGTACCCAGGAGAAGGGACAGCAAGGACGACGTACGGATAAGACGGCGCATACGGTCGAACAGTTTCGGTTTGGCGCTGTCGGGGATGGTGAGGGACAGACCCTGCTTGAACAGGAAGAAATCCTTGATATTGATTGCAGCAATGACCAGGGAGAGCCCGCCGGCGACCTTGGTGATAAGGGCGACCTGCCCCATGACCAGGAAAAGATTGAGCCAGGCGGCCATAAAGAGGAAATAGATGAACCCCGAGAAGAAGACAAAGACGCCCCCGACGAAGAGCATCCTGCCGCGCGACCGGGCATGGACCATGAGGCCCAGGAGGGACAGGAGCACGAAGAACGCGCAGGGATTGAAGCTGTCCATGCCGGCTATCATGACTGTAAGCAGCGGCAGCGAGGTAGCCGTTGTATCGATGCTTCCGAAGAGGGGAAGATCGATGACCGCGTCATCGCCTGCCGGGGCCTGCTGCTTTGGCTCCTCTCCCGGGGAAAGGCTGACCGTGCCCCGCGATGCCGGCAAGGAGCCTGCAGGACCGGTCTGTGCCGGGGCTCTCTGCGTCACCTTGTTGTTCAGGATATCCAGCGGATCTGCGCAGGGCTCTGTTGCACATCGCTCTATAACTGATGCGATCTGCCTGCCGGTCCGCTCAGTAAAGCCGACAAAGACCTTCCGGTCCAGAAAGGTCATGGGCACGCCGCTGATCTTGTTCTGATAAGCACGGGACATGTCCGCCAGCAAGGCAGCATTCCCCTTATCATGCCACACTTCGTAGGACCTGATATCCATGCAGGGGAAGCGCTGCTGCAGCTCTTGAAGGAACGGCTTCTCGTCAGCGCAATGGGGACAGCCTTCGCCCCAGAAGAAGTATACCGTGAACCTCTTCGGGGAGCGGGAGCTTGCAGCGTCTGCCGCCTTAGCTATGCTTTTTCCGCGGCCCGGGGAAGGGGCCCTCTGCTCCAGCGGGAACGGGACCGCTCCCCCTTCCTGCGGCACCGGAAAGCTCAGGATATTCTGGATTCCCGCCGGCTTTTCCGCGCAGGAATCCGACTCGAAACCTGGAGGGCAGATGCCTTGCTGTGTCAAAGAAGGTAGGGACGGGACGGTATCCTCCTCACAGCTGCCCTCCTGAACTCCAACAGTTTCAGCTGCATAGGCGTCTTTTCCGTAGATGAGGGAAATGATAAGGAGGAAAGAAAGGAACAGGGACCGGAAACTCATTTGTACATACCTCAATTCTCCAAGCAGGGTTTGTCCTTATTTTACCATTTTATGAGAAATTACGGGAAAGAGAACAAGGCTGCCTATTGCAATGCAGGGAGGTGAGAGCACAAAAAAACCGATGTCCTCAAGAGAGGACATCGGTGGTATCGGTAGATCGTTGTCGAGATGAGGTCGAACTAGCAGGTGCTGCAGGATGAGCCGCAGGAACTCTGCTGCATGCCGGTGAGCACGAACCCCTGAGCTTCCACAAAATCGATGGTCGTGGTGTTCAGCATGTCGTTCGCTTTCTGTTCAAGAAAAAGCTTGAGCCCGTCCTTCTCAAGGGTGATGTCGCCCTGTGCTGCCGCTTTGGCTATGTCCATAGCCAATGAAGGGCTTCAACCGCCGGGGACGACGAATATCCGCACCCCATCCCCTGCTTTTCCTTGTTTTTCCACAACCTCTTTAAACTTGTTCACTGCACCGTCCGTCAAACTTACCATAGGTCCTCCTGGCTGCATGCTGAGCCCTGTGTGCTCAGTCATGATAGATGTCGTACTGCCTCAAAAATACGAGGTGTGCATAGTACCAATATATTCGTTGTAGTGCAACTGTTTTTTTCAGCCAGCGACGACTAAAACCCAGTTCTATCCCGCTGAAAACCGGCAAGATCGGCACAGGTCCGAGCAGGTATTAGAGTGCCTTTTTTATTGAGAAGGCCCCCCGCAGCTGGTTACTCGAGTAACCGGTGGCCCTGTCAAAAGGATATTCGGTGGCGAGCTGTTCCCTGACCTGCGGCGCGGTCATTTCCGGCGCGCCATGGCATTTCAGGCAGACATCCGGGGTCGGGATCGCCTTCATATATCGCATGAACTTGCCCTGTGGTTCCGTAACGATCTCGGCATATTCTATGGTTGCAGGATCTTCCTTTTTTTCCAGGCGAACGGCAAAATCAGCCAGCACCTTCTGTTCCCAGGCGTCCGGCGAGCCAAGCAGGGGGTTCCGCGTCTTCAGGGAAACCCGCGTGACCCGCTGCCCGGTCTTGCGCGAAAGCTCCGAAGTAATTGCCGGAGCAAGCTCCTTGCACACTTTGATCGTCGCAGCAGGACCATTTGCCGCCATCTCTTTCTGCAGGGCGCCGCCCAGTTTGGCGACCATGTCTTTGACGACCATGCGGCTGTCATCCTGAAATTTCGCAAGATCATCCGCTATCGCGGGGCTTGCACACAATCCAACTACCAGGGTAACCGTGAGCCATGTTCTTTTCATCTGCTTCTTCTCCTTTATTATGATTTATATCGGACCCCCGGATCGTATCCGGCGTCCGTTCTTGCCTTATTTACCTAACAGAGATGCAAAATGCCATACGATGGACACCAGCCTACCTATCCCGCGGCACGACGATCGAGCCGCCCTGGATCCGGTCCCTGCCCTCTATCCACCTACCAGTTCAGCACACCAAGATAAAGCCCTGATCCCACAAGCAAGCTTCCGCTGAACCGCTTCGCGTACAGGGAAAAGTTCTTGACGCCCTTCGAGCTGACGATGCTTTCGGTAAGCCCAATGGAAAGTCCCGCGACAAAGATGAGAGCGCAATGGCCCACGGCATAAGCGAACAGAAGCGATCCACCGTAGAGTACATCGCTCTGTGTCGAAACATAGGCCAGGATCACCGCCAGCACCGGCGTTGCGCAGGGAGACGATACCGTGCCTGTCAGAAGCCCGAGAAGGAACGCGCCACGGAGACCGCGCGATCTGACCTGTCGCGTCTTTTGAAAGGGAAGCGGGATCTCGATGAGGCTCATGAGCTGGAGCCCCATGACAACCGCGATCGCCGCAAGACCGATAGAGAGCCACCGTCCGGCAAAGGAAAGGAAGGCGCCAAGAACCGACGCCGCAGCGCCGAGGACCGTGAAGGTAATGGACAAACCGAGGATGAAGACGAGCGAATAGAGGGCCGCTTTCTTCTTGCTTCCTTCGGAATAACCGCCCACATACCCGATGATCAGCGGAATGGCCGCGAGCACGCAAGGGCTTGCGGCGGAGATGAGGCCGCCGGTAAACACGGCCAGAAATGCCAGGCGGTGATCGTTCTGGATGATCGATTGGATGTTTTCCAACAAATGATGCATAGTGAACACCTGTGTACGCTGTATTAGAGACCTGCCTTTGTTTTGTCCACGACCCGGCGGACATCAGCAAGACATCACCTGCCGAGCGGGTTGTTCGTGCCGCAGGAGCAGCCTCCGCCCTTCTTCGCCGTAAGTATCCGTTCCATGATCAGGGAGCGGCCCTTGTTTGCCAGCACATCCCGCGTTATGTCCTCTTCCGAATACCCGAAGCAGTAGCAAATCTGATCTTCCATGGCAACTATATCCCCGTCTTCTTCAGCAGAGCGGCGATCTCTTCGTAGGCGTAGAACCCGACATGCCGATGGAACTCTTTTCCGTCTTTGCCCAGGAAAACCTGCACCGGGATCGCGTAGACGCCGAACCGTTGCGCGGTATCATGGTCCTTCTTCACATCAATAAAGATGACGTCGAGCTTCCCTGCATAGGTCTCGGACAGCCTTGCCATCACCGGTTTCATCTGCTCGCAGGGTAAGCAGCCGACCGAACCCAGCTCAAGCATGACGATCCTGCCTTCCGCTTTTGCCTTGTTCAGCGAATCATCCAGGCCGCTTGCATTGCTGCAGGAAGAGAGCAGCGTCACCACCAGAAGGGACAACAGCAGGATCCTCAGTGTCATTTCGCCTCCTTCAATCGCTCCGCAAAGTACGGTGGCAGTCCGCTCGTCACGATCGCCTGTGCCGCTTTTTCCACATCATACGAAACCCGCAGGAACTCCACCTTCACGTCGTCCGGTGAAATGTCGATGAAGGTTACACAAGCCCGTGGGTCGCCGTCCTTGGGCTTGCCGACGCTCCCGGCGTTGATGAATATCTTGTTCTCAAGGTCTTTCCGGTACGGCTTGTGTGTATGGCCGTAGACCATGAGGTCTGCGTCGCCTTTTTCGGCCATTTCCCGATAGAACTTCTCCGGCCGGTCCTCGAACCAGTAGAGGTTGTTCTTTTTCGGCGTGGCATGGAAGAGCCATATCTTTTTGCCGCAAGTGGTAAATTTGATCTCTACCGGCAGGTTCTTCAGGTATGCCTTGCTCATGGGCAATACGCGCGCCTTGGTCCAGGCAAAAGAGCGGTGAGCCATCTCCTCCTGCAACGGTTCTTCGGCTTTGCAGCCGCAATGCTCCCGGTCATTCGCCACCGCTTCGTCGTAGTTCCCCTGCACGCCTTCTATGGTATGTTCCCTGATAAAATCAACAACCTCGTTCACAAAAGGCGAGTATCCGCCCAAATCTCCGACATGGTAGATCTTTTCTGCGCCCGCGGACTGCGCTGCCTTGTAAGCTGCCTGCAAAGCCTCGATGTTCCCGTGAATGTCTCCCAAAACAGCAAACTTCAT
>JBGQDI010000034.1:0-16147 GCA_041495765.1 Nitrospirota bacterium | reverse complement strand
GAAACAATGAGCCTTTCGCCGGTTAAAACGGTCACGCTGACAACCGATACCGAAGGCGGCTCGGCCCGACCCGAGGTGGCCGCGACGGACAGCCGCGTCTTTACCCTCTACCTGGGGCACATCTCCGGCGGCATGAACACAAAATCATTCGACGTCAAGGTTTACGACGCCGATCTCGCGTCACTGGTGACCGCTACGACGATCGTGCCGCCATCAGCATCATATGGATCTGCCACGGACATCAGGATAGCCCGGGACAGCCAGTATGTTTTCACGTTCTTTGAAACGTCCACCACATCCACCACCTATCTCCATGGCGCCAAGTACGCCTTGAATGATCATTTCGACCTGGTCGCCCGGGCCGCAGAACCCATCGCCAGCGGCAAACCCGTGTTCCAGATGACCGAGGGAGAAGAGGTCCTGAACGATCCAGCTCCCCTCGTGGGACCCGATTCCGTGTATGTGGTCACCAGGCTCTGGTCCTCCATTACGACGACCGGCAATACGATATACCGTGTCAGGGAGTTCAGCAAAGACACCATGACCCAGCAGGACCAGTTCGATCTGGATCTGTCCGGGATCGCCAACGGCCGCGGGCGCGTGACGAGCCTTCTCTATGCGAATGGTTCCATCTACATGGCTTTGGCAACAACCGTGTCGGACCAGGGCGCAAGTGATACAACTAAATTTTCCGACGACGGGGCCCAGTGCGATATCATTCTGGTCAGGATGAATCCGGACTGGACCTTCGATCCCGTGGCCGACGTCCGGACGTTGTCTGCGGAGCCCGATGACCGGGAGAACTATATTACGGGATTGAAGACGGACGGGACCTATTTCTATCTGACCTACAAACAGGCGATCGCCGCCCCGCCTACCGGAGAGCAGCGGGCGGTCATCAAGGTCTTTGATAAGGATTTCAACCTGCTCCACAAGGAGATCGTAAGGAGCGTTGTATGGGGGTCAGGCGGAGAGATCCGGCCATCCCTTGAGCTCTACGGCAACAGGATCTACTCCGGCCAGGACACCAGCATGAGCCTAGGAACGGGAAACGCCGACGTGCACGTGTACGAAATGCATTAACAAGCGGAAGAACCGCTCGAGAACAGTATAGTACATGAACAATTCTTTGACACGGATCGAGGCGGCCAAGAGCTATGATAACTGCGGATCTTTATTCAACCTTGAACTTTGTCTTTCCTGCCCTATCATAGCCGTTATCAGTGAAAATCCGTGTCAAAGTCTCGTTCTTTTTTCGAGCTCTTCCCATACACGGCCGTGTATCTCTCCTTATCCGCCACCAGATATCTCATTTGTCATATCGCTTATTGACAAACAACCCTTCGAGCCCGTATAATCCCCTACCGTCTTACAGGAAAGGGATCTGTGAATGAACCGTATCGTTAAAAAGTATGCAACGTTCCTTGAGAAGTCCAGCCGTACCTTCGGGGCGGCGACCAAGAAGAACGGCGTCAAGTGCAAGCGCGGTTGCAACGAATGCTGTACCGTTGGGTTCTTCGATATCACGCTGCTCGACGCCATCCACCTGCGGTCGTCACTGAAAAAGGTCCCGGCCGAGGTCCGCAAACGCGTGATCGCGAAAGCGAACGAACAACTGGACATCCTGGAGAAGAAAAAAGCTTTTTCCCGCAAGGACCCGCTGCTCAAGACCCTGCCATCCATCGATGCTATTTCACGCCGGTCGGCCAAGATGTCCTGTCCTGCCCTTGAGAACGGCAAATGCATGGTTTACGAGATCAGGCCGCACATCTGCCGTATTTTCGGCCCCACGATCCGTGGGCCGCGCCGCTCGGTCCAGCTCGAAGGCTGCGGGTATTTCAAAAAGGATGTCCCTGCGACCGATTACCCGATCTTCGATCACTACACCGAGGAAAAGAAGCTCCAGAAGGCCATGTTCGTCAAAGCCGGAAGAAAACGCATCCGTGAGGTAGACACCATCATCCCGGCGGCGCTCACCCTGGATTTGAAAAAGTGGCTGTGAGCTGCATTGCGGAATGCGGAATTCGGAATAACCCCCTGGCATGGAGATTCTCAGTAAAAAAGTGATGTGGAAAGGCAGCTTCATGAGCGCCGTGGAGATCACCTACCGCGACGCACATGGCAAGGTACGCACCTGGGAAGCACTTGAACGCGTAGGCATTAGCGGCATTGTGGTCATGGTGGCGATCACGCCCGAGGGATCGGTCCTGCTGGAAAAGCAGTTCCGGCCCCCCCTTGGCCGTGACGTCATCGAGCTTCCGGCAGGTCTCGTGGATCCGGGAGAGTCCATGGAGACAGCTGCAAAAAGGGAATTGATCGAAGAAACCGGCTGGGAAGCTGGCAGCATTGCCTTCCTTACGGAAGGCCCCATCTCCACGGGTGCATCAACGGAAATGCTCAAAGCCTATCTCTGCACTGGTCTCGAACGGGTAGGGAAAAGCGGCGGCGACGATAATGAGATCATCGAGGTGCTCGAGGTTCCGCTGCAGGAAGTGCAGGACTATTTGTTGACCATGCAACGAACGGGAACGCTTATCGACCTGAAGGTCTTTGGCCTGATCGAACTGGCGAAGGCCAGATTGAACAAGAACGCTTGAGAAGACTAAGCCTCCAGTATATCCTTCCCATCTCTCATGCGTTTACCATGACGCATCAGCAGGCTGTCCTGCCTTACGCCGGTCCGGTCCCCCACCTCTCAAATACCCTTTTTAACCCACCAGAAAACCAAATAGCATGAGCCTCAACAGGGGCCAGAACGACGACCAGACACGATACCCCGGTTTATCCCCGGTTGAAATGTACGGTCGTTTCTGTTATGTTTAACCGTAGCGGTTTACCGCACAGCCCGCACTAAAGGAGCATTATGAACCATTCCCTGCACGAATTCACCGCAGAACCGATGATCGCCTATTTCTCCATGGAGATCGGCGTGAAGAACGATATTCCGACCTATAGCGGAGGTCTCGGCATTCTGGCCGGCGATACGATCAAATCGGCTGCAGACCTCAACCTGCCGATGGTTGCGGTAACGCTCATCACGAGGAAAGGGTATTTTACCCAGGAACTCGATAGTTTCGGCTGGCAGCACGAAAAACCCGTGGTCTGGGACCCGGCCACGTACATGACGCTCCTGAAAGAAACAGTCAAAGTGCAGATCGAGGGGCGCGACGTCCATATCCAGGCCTGGCTCTATCAGGTCATCAGTCCCACCGGCGGCCGGGTGCCCATGCTGTTCCTGGACACGGACGTTCCGGAGAACACGCCCGAGGACCGCTGCATCACCGACTATCTCTACGGCGGCGACAGCACCTACCGTATCAAACAGGAGGTCGTTCTGGGCATGGGTGGCGTACGCATGCTCAATGCCCTTGAATTCCACATAAAAAAATATCACATGAACGAGGGGCATGCGAGCTTTTTGGCATTGGAACTGCTGCTCCGGTTCAAACGGGACATCGAGACCGTGTGGGACGAACGTTCGGTCTGGGACGTGGGCCGCGTCCGGGACCTGTGCGTGTTCACGACCCACACACCCGTCGAGGCCGGGCATGACAAGTTCTCCTATGCCCTGGTAAGCAAGGTGCTTGGCGAGATCATTCCCTTCGATGTGCTCAAGGACCTGGCAGGCAAGGACAGCCTGAACATGACGTTGCTCGCGCTCAATCTCAGCAAATACATCAACGGCGTTGCGAAGAAACACGGCGAGGTTTCTCAGCATATGTTCCCCGGTTATCACATCCATGCCATCACGAACGGCGTCCATACCTTCACCTGGACCTGCTCGGAAATGGCCAAGCTGTTCGATAAGTACATCCCCGGCTGGGCGAACGAGCCGGAGCTCTTCGTTCGATCGGGGAACATTCCGGAGCTCGAGCTGTGGGAAGCGCACCGCGAAGCGAAACGAAAACTGTTGGCTTACGTCAGCAACACGACCGGCGTCGAGATGGACCCTAATGTCCTTACGCTGGGATTCGCGCGGCGAGCTACAGCGTATAAACGACCGCACCTGCTCTTTTCCGATATCGAACGGCTGCTGAAGATCAACGAAAAAGGCATGATCCAGATCGTCTACGCCGGCAAAGCACACCCGCACGATGATAACGGAAAACGCCTCATCCAGGGGATCTACGGGTTCCGCGACAAGCTCAAAGGGAAGATCGCCATTGCCTTCCTTCCAGGCTACAACATGGACATTGCCCTCAAACTCGTGTCCGGTGTCGATATCTGGCTTAACACTCCGCTTCGGCCTCTTGAGGCCTCGGGCACCAGCGGAATGAAAGCGGCGCATAACGGTGTCGTCAACTTCAGCGTGCTCGATGGCTGGTGGATCGAGGGACATATCGAGGGCTTCACCGGCTGGTCCATCGGCGCCAAGCCTACGGAAACATCGGAACCCGGTGCTTCGGATGCAGAGGACGTGGCCGACCTCTATGACAAACTGGAGAACCTGATCATTCCGAAATACTATAATCCGAACAAAAGCAACTGGAGCCGCATGATGAAGAACGCCATCAGCAAGAACGCGTATTATTTCAACAGCCACCGCATGATGCGGCGTTATGTGACCGAAGCCTATATCCGATAGGCCTCCCCGCCTGTTCACCTCGTCAGCAATCCACTTGCAGAGTTGCGTGAAAGGTTTTTATTTAGCCGGTTTGCCGGAGAAACTGTTATACTAAAAGCATGTTGCCGCGTAGCGGAATTACGCTGAATACGCCCTTGGAGACCAAACGAGCAGTCACGATGCAACAGCACTCCCGCGAGACGGTGGAGGATGCAGAAACATGAACCAGAACAACCAGGAGTCCCTGCTTGTTGTAGACGACGATCCCTACGTGCTCGAGTCGATAGCCTCGTTGCTGCAGGAGTACGGGTATCACGTAACGACCTGCCGAAGCGGATTTGACGCTCTGGAAAAACTGAAAAAAACTCAGTTCGATGTCATCCTGACCGACATCAAGATGCCCGAGATCACGGGCATCGAGCTGCTGCAACGCATTCATACCAACAACGGCCTGGTCCCGGTCATCCTGATGACCGCCTTCGCCGAGCTTGATGTCGCGGTTGATGCCCTGAAACGCGGTGCTTTCGATTTCATTACCAAACCCTACAACCCGGAATATCTCCTTTACGCTGTTGAAAAGGCCGTCAAATATACGCGGCTGGTCCAGATGGAAAAGAACTACAAGGAAATGCTGGAGGACACGGTCCGGAAAAGGACGCAGGAACTGGCCAACGCGCTTGAGCAGGTCCAAAACATCGCCCGGGAGATCACGACACGTCTTACGACCGTGGCTGAATACCGCGATACCGATACGGGAGCACACATCTCGCGGATCAGCTTGTATACGCATAAACTGGCCGGTGCCCTCGGCCTTCCTCCGGACTTCATCGATACCGTGACCTTTGCCAGTTCCATGCATGACATCGGAAAGATCGGCATCCCGGACCATATCCTGCTTAAACCCGGTCCGCTTACGCGCGAAGAGTTCGATATCATGAAGACCCACACTTCCATGGGCGAGAAGATCCTTGACGGTTCGGACTATCCCACTATCCAGATGGCAGCCGCTATCGCGCTCAATCACCACGAGCGTTGGGATGGAAAAGGCTACCCGCGCGGTCTGAAGGGTGAAGAGATCCCCGTTGAGGGACGGATCGTCATGCTGGTCGATCAATATGATGCGCTTCGCAGTGCACGCCCTTACAAACCATCCTTCGACCATCAAAAAACCTGCGATGTCATCACCAAGGGCGATCAGCGTACGATGCCCGAGCATTTCGACCCTCAGGTGCTCGACGCTTTCACCAGGATCGCGTCCGAGTTCGATGAGATCTTCACCACCTGCCAGGACGAATAGCCAGACTTTCGCTGTACCCATGCAGACACCGGTCCGGACCACTTCGAGCTTCCTTTGGGCCAGCCAGGTGGTCTCAGCTTGCTTTCCCCGATATGTTGTAGTATATTTCTGCATGCTCGCCAAAATAAAAACAATCGCAGAACTTGCCCCTCTCCTCTCGCTGCTCCGGGCAACAGGCCAGAAGATCGTTTTTACGAACGGTTGTTTTGACCTCATCCATACGGGTCACACCCGCTATCTTGCTACGGCACGCTCACTCGGCGACACCCTTGTCGTTGCCATCAACAGCGATGCATCCGTACGCCTCATTAAAGGGGACAAGCGGCCGATCACGATGCAGGACGATCGCGCGGAAACGCTTGCAGCGCTCGGGTCGGTCGACTTCGTCACCATCTTCGATGAACCAGACCCCTACAAGGTCATTTCGGCGCTACAGCCCGATGTGCTGGTCAAGGGGGGAGACTGGCCGATCGACAAGATCATCGGCCGTGATATTGTGGAGGGTCGGGGTGGAAAGGTCGTGAACGTTCCCTATGTGGATGGTGCATCGACCACGGGAATCATCGAAAAGATCCTGAAAACCTACCAATAATGAAATCCCTGACCGGACAAGCTGGGGCTTGAGAGCATATCTTGCCGTGGCGGGAAAGACTGCCGCCGAGCGCCTCAAACAGGATGGACAGCGGATTTTCAAGCCTGTCGTTTATCGGGCGGACAGGCGTTGCTGTGCTGGCTTTCGGCCTTCTCAGGTCCTGACTATAGATTTTTCTGTGCCTCCGTGCCTCAGTCGTAAATATCATCTTTTCTTCTTTTTCGCCTTATCGTCCTCGATAGCATTCAGCGCTTCATCATCAAACCCGAAATAATGTCCTATCTCATGCACCACCGTATCAAGCACGACCTCTTCGATCTCCTCCGGAGTTCGAGCGGACCCTTCGACGGGCTGTTGATAGATGACGATGCGGTCCGGCAGCATGTTCCCATAGTTCCACTCGCGCTGGGTAAGAGGTACGCCCTGGTAAAGGCCGAGCAGCGTTCCCCGCTCAATGCCCATATCCTCAAGGGTAGCTTGCGATGGGCGGTCCTCGACCTCTATGGAAACATTCTTTATTCTGTCCTTGAACCGCCGAGGAAGACGCCGGAGGGCTTTCGCTACTATGTGTTCAAAAGAGAGTCTATCCATGAGCGCTCAATTTTCTCCGCGGAGCTTTTGTGGAAGGTTTGATTGCAGCTACAAGACCTCGAACGTTGACTTTCTTGAACGAGAAAACAGCTGTTTCATTCGGTCTTTCTTAGCCATTTCTTCACGGTGCAACCTTGACTCTCCACAAGTTATTGTCTATACTTGGACTCAGTTGAGGTGTTCGCAACAAGAAAGTTCCTCTGTCGGCCAGACATTTTTTGACCCAGGTCTATCCAAAACAGGTAAGATGAAAGGGAAAACAGCATGGCTAACAAAATAATCAACAAAGAGAACATGCCGCTTTGCGAAGCAGCAAACTATTTTAAGGAAGAGATCCTTGAGATCATGCCCGATATCGCTACAGACCAACTCGCTGACATGGTGTCACTATATATTTACTATCAATATGGCATTACCAAGGAAGAAGCCAAAAAAGTTATTGAAAAAACGTGTTTGTAGGCTTAAGAGCAAGCATCCTTAATTCGATCATTCGTGATAAAAAAGAATATCGCATCGGCATCTATCGCCATAAGAAAAGCCGGAGATCAATCGACCTCCGGCTTTTTTGTTAACAATGTTTATTTCGTTATGCTGTAGAACACGTCCCTGCCCCTGAACACGGCTGCATCCCCCAACTCTTCCTCAATGCGTATAAGCTGGTTATACTTTGCGATGCGGTCGGTGCGGGAAAGCGAGCCGGTCTTGATCTGTCCTGCATTCGTTGCCACGGCCAGGTCCGCGATGGTCGAGTCCTCGCTTTCTCCCGAGCGGTGCGACACGACTGCCGTATATTTAGCCCGTTTCGCCATCTCGATGGCATCAAGCGTCTCCGTAAGCGTCCCGATCTGGTTCAGCTTGATCAGGATCGAGTTTGCGATACCCTGCTCGATCCCCTGCTTGAAGATCTTCGTATTGGTCACAAAGATGTCGTCACCCACGAGCTGTACCTTGCTGCCCATATGGTCAGTCAGAAGCTTCCACCCCTTCCAGTCCTTCTCGGACATGCCGTCTTCGATCGATATGATCGGATATTGTTTGACCCAGCTCTCGTAGAACTTGATCATCTTGTCCGAGGTCATCTTCTTCCCCTCGCCCTTCATGTTGTAAACTCCCTTTTCGTAGAACTCGCTGGAAGCAACGTCAAGGCCGAGGAAGACATCCTTGCCTGCTTTGTACCCTGCCTTCTGAATGGCCTCGAGAATGACCTGGCAGGCCTCTTCGTTGGACCGGAGGTTCGGAGCAAAGCCGCCCTCGTCGCCGACCGAGGTATTATAGCCTTTCTTCTTAAGTACCGACTTCAGGCTGTGAAAGACCTCGGCGCCGATCCGTATGGCGTCCGTGCAGGTCTCGGCACCGGCCGGGATGATCATGAATTCCTGGAAATCCACGTTATTGTCAGCGTGGGCACCCCCGTTCAGAACGTTCATCATGGGTACCGGGAGTTCCTTCGCGTTTGGCCCGCCAAGATAATGGTACAAAGGAAGGCCGGCGTCCTCGGCAGCAGCCTTGGCAACGGCCATTGAGACCGCAAGCATCGCGTTGGCGCCCAGCTTCTTTTTGGTCTCCGTCCCATCAAGCTCGATCATGGTGCGGTCGATAACAGCCTGTTCCGTGGCGTCCATTCCGGAGATCACCGGTCCGATGATCTCGATGACGTTGTATACCGCCTTCTGAACGCCCTTGCCAAGGTAGCGTTTTCCGCCGTCACGGAGCTCTAAAGCCTCCCGTTCGCCCGTTGAAGCACCGCTCGGCACAATAGCCCGTCCCATGACCCCGCTCTCGAGGATAACGTCGGCCTCGACCGTCGGATTTCCTCTCGAGTCCAGCACCTCGCGTGCAAACACATCAATGATCTCGCTCATGTAGCCCCCTTGTTAATTTCGGATTGCGGATTTCGGATTGCGGATTGTTTATGGTTCTAATTCGGGAATCCGCAATCCGAAATCCGCAATGTTCTTACTGTCCCAGAATGAACTTCTTCCCTGCCTCAATGAGGTTCTGGATCTTCGCGTCGGACTCGGCTTCAACGTAGATGCGCACGACCGGTTCGGTACCGGAAGCGCGCATAAGCACCCAACTGTCGTCCTCAAGCATATACTTGGTCCCATCGGCCGTTGTTTTCTTTCCCTTGACCCGTAGTCCGCCGAGTTCGGTCAATGGTTGTGCCAGCCGCTCTGCGACCAGTTTCTGGTTCACGTCGGTCAACCGGATGTTCACCCGGTCGTTGAGGATCGTGCCAACTTCCTTGTACAGGCGCTTCAGCAGTTCCTTGATGGATCGCTTCTCCTGTGACACCATCTCTGCGACCAGCATGCAGGCGATGATTCCGTCCTTTTCCGGAACATGGTCCTTGATCGTAAGCCCCGCGCTCTCTTCTCCGCCGAAAATGATCTTGCCCTGGACAAGCAGGTCGCCGATGTATTTGAACCCCACGCCGGTCTCGTAGACCTCGATGCCGTGTTTTTTTGCCACCGCATCCACCAGGTGCGACGTTGCGATGGACCGTGCTGCGCCGCCTTTCCACCCGCGGCTGCGGCACAGGTAATCAAGCACCAATGCAAGCACCTGGTTGGGATTGATATAGGTCCCGTCAGTATCCATGACACCAAAGCGGTCGGCGTCCCCATCGACCGCGAGACCGATGTCGAATCTTCCTTTTTTCATCGTCGCCGACAGCTCGAAAAGGTTCTCCTCGGAGGGCTCCGGAGATCGTCCGCCGAACAGCGCGTCCCGATGGCCGTGGATGACCGTTACGGCGCATCCGGCGTCCTTCAATACGGTATCAAGGTAGTCCCTCCCGGTCCCGTACAGCAGGTCGACAGCGACCTTCAGCTTTGCTTTTTTTATGGCATCCAGATCGATCTTTTTCCTGATATCATCCAGGTAGATTTTGCGAAGATCGGCATCTTCGACCAGGCCTTTCTGTTTTACATCAGCCAACGTCAGAGCAATGACCGAATTCTTATCAAGCAGCGCATTTGCCCGTGTTTCAATATCCTTCGTTGTCTCCGGCAGGGCCGGTCCACCCCAGGCAGGAGAGAACTTAAGCCCGTTGTATTCCGGCGGATTATGGCTGGCCGTAAAATTGATGCCTCCCGCTGCTTTCCTGCGAATGATCTCGAAAGCAACTGCCGGTGTCGGCACATCGCGGTTCGAAAGGTAGGAGCGGATGCCGTTCGCAGCAAAGACCTTTACCGATTCTGCGGCAAAACGCTCGGACAAAAAACGCGTATCATAACCGATAACCACGCCTTTGTCCTTCAGACCCTGGGCAACAAGGTGGTCAGCGATCGCCTGGACCACGATCCGTACCCGGGCAAAGGTAAAATCATCAGCGATCACGCCGCGCCATCCGGATGTTCCAAACTTTATTTTATCGTTTGCCATAGTTTTTAAAAAATAACATAAATGATTTTGCTTTGCAACTTAAAACCAAACAATGGACGTATTGTAAGCACATTTTACTGCTGAAATAGGACCTTCACCTATTCTGCTACACCACAAGATCGATGATGGATCGATCAAAGTTTCACGATCTCTGCCTGAAGCTCGTTGCCGATATCCAGGACCGCGACCGAGTTGTACGGCGCGTAGCGCTTGTCCGTGGGGCTGCCGGGATTGAGGAACAGCATGCCATCCACCCGGCCCCAGAACGGGGTATGCGAATGTCCATAAACGATCAGGTCAACGTTCCCGAACTCCTTGCGGATCATTTCCTTCTGGATATCGATCTTCCACTTGCCATGGATCAGCCCGATCCGGAACGTACCGAGCGCCAACACTTTTTTGAACGGCAAAGCCTGATGTACGCTCATATCGTCCATATTCCCTGCGACCGCTTCGACCGGTGCTATGGCCCGGAGCTCATCCAGCACGGAAAGATCGACAATGTCGCCGGCATGAAGGATCAGGTCGACGTTCTTGAAGATCTCAAAAACCGCCGGCGGAAGAGACGGCACAATGGCCGGTACATGGGTGTCAGAAATGACTCCTACCTTCAAAGGGACTCCTCTGTTGTTCTGCCGGGCGCACGACGTAAGAAGGTCTCGCGCTGCAGTAATCGTGTTTCTTTTCTTGCAAACCGCCTTAGTAGTTCGTGAATCAGCGTATGAACTCATAGGTTAATGCAATTTTACCTTCAATTCTTCGATGATGCCGGAGAAAGTCAAAGTAGTTTGCTCCTTGGTCTGCATGTTGCGAAGGACCGCGATGCCGGCCGCAATCTCCTGTTCGCCGATGATCAGGGTGTGGCCCGCACCGCACTTGTCCGCCTTCTTCATCTGGCTTTTAAGGCTCGCCCCCTGGTAATCCGTCTCGACCCGAATGCCCAGCGATTTCAACGCATGCACAACGGGCAGCGCAAGAGCAACAGCCTCCGCACCGAGCGCGGCAAGATACAGTGTCGGCTGCGGCAGTTTCAAACTGGACGTGTCCATAAGCGAGATCGTTCGTTCGACACCGAGGGCAAAGCCGATCCCGGCTGTTGCAGGGCCGCCGATCTCATGCACCAGTCCATCATAACGGCCTCCGGCGGCCACGGTGTTCTGTGCGCCCATATGGCCCATGACGAGCTCAAAGGTCGTACGGGTGTAATAATCCAGGCCCCTCACGAGGCGGGGATTGACCACAAAGGGTATGCCGAGCTTTTTCAAACCCGCTTCGACCGTCTCGAAATGTACTTTGCAGGGATCACAGAGATGGTCGAGCATGACCGGCGAATCGCCGAACTTATCAGCATCCACTTTGCAGTCGAGCACCCGAAGTGGATTGGTCTCGTAGCGCCGCTGGCAATCGCCGCAGAGTGTCGGCAACTTGTCCTTGAGATATTGCTTCAGTTTGTCCCGATAGGCGCCGCGGCAGGCGTTGTCGCCAAGCGAATTGACCTGAAGGGTCAACCCCTTGATGCCAAGCGATTCATAGAGGAGGTGCAGCATTGCCAGGACCTCGATGTCAACGTGCGGGTGGTCGATACCCAGAGTCTCTACGCCGATCTGGTGGAACTGGCGATACCGGCCCTTTTGCGGACGCTCGTGCCGGAACATGGGCCCCAGATAGTACAGCCTTGTCAGCTGGGCATCTGTGTACATTTTGTGTTCGATAAATGACCGCACCACGCCTGCCGTCCCCTCGGGACGAAGCGTTATTTTCCTACCGTCACGGTCCTCGAAGGTATACATTTCCTTTTCAACGATATCGGTCGTGGCCCCGATGCTTCGGGCAAAAAGCTCGGTGTATTCGAATACGGGGACCCGAATCTCTGCAAAGCCGTAGTCCTCGAATATTTTTCGTGCCGTGGCTTCAAGGTGCCGCCATGCGGGAATGTCCTCCGGCAAAATATCCTTTACTCCCTTGATCGCCTGAATGCTCATTACAACTCCTTTTCTCGTTGCTCTCGTAAATTATGGATATTGGATCACGGTTTCCTGAGCAGCTTCCAGGGAGCCTCTTTGATCTCCGCAGAGGCGTCCTTAAGGTTCTTGCCCATGTCACGGAAACCCTCGATCATCGTATCGATGTTCTTTCTGTTCTCTCCGACCAGTTTATCGCTCTTTTCGGTCAGCGCTTTAAGATTATTCACGCTTTCGTCGATCTTCTTCAGAAGTTCAGGCAGGTTTTTCAGGCTCTGGGCCACCTCATCCTTGCTCGAGGTCATTACCTTGATGTTTGCTACGGCCGTCTGGAGATCCTGCACCGTTGCCTTGAGCGATTTCGCCATGGCCGGGTCGCCGAGCACACGGTCAAGATTAGCAGCGATGTTCTTGAACTTGGTAACGACATCGACCGCCATTTTGGTCAGATCCTCAAGCTTCAGAGATTCCTCACCGTGCAGTGCTTCATCGCGACCGAGCACCGGCGTCTGAGGCATTCCGCCGCTCAGTTCCACATACTTGCCGCCCACGAGGCCAAGGCTCTTGATCGCGGCCTTCGTATCCTTTTTGATGACCATGTCCTGGTAGATGCTCAGGGTAAGCTCGATATGATCAGGAGCTTCCGGCGCCACGCGGACCTGCGTTACTTTTCCGATCTTCATCCCGGCATAGCGCACGGGTGCGTTCTTTTCGACGCCATCACTGAATGAGAACAGCACCCGGACTTCCTTCTTCTTTTTAAAAAGGCTCTGGATGTCGCTCACGGCAAATACCATGGCCACGAACATCGCGAATGAAAAAAGAAGGAAAATACCAGCTCGGACCTCAGTACGACGGTATTCCATACATTACCCCTCACCAGAACAATTGTTTACGACGATTCTATCGCGCGATCCGCAATCCCTATCCCGTAATCACGTTATCTGACCAGGAGATCGTCGCGGTAATCCTTGCTCGAAGCACGGAACGAGATCGGGCCATCGGGATTGCCGCTGATGAACTGCTGGACCAGGGGATCAGTGCTTTGCCTGATCTCCTGCGACGTCCCCGCTGCCAGAACCTTGCCCCGGTACAGGATCACGATCCTGTCAGCGATCCGCATGGCCTCGTCCACTGAATGGGTCACCACGATGCAGGTTATCCCCAGAAGCCGGTTCAGGTCCGCAATAAGCTTGGTGATGACCGACGCCATGATCGGGTCAAGGCCTGACGTGGGCTCGTCAAAGAACACGATCTCGGGATCCAGTGCGAGCGCACGTGCCAGCGCCACGCGTTTCTGCATCCCGCCGGAAAGCTGTCCGGGGTAAAGGTCCTCAAAATCGCGAAGACCCACCAGCTCAAGTTTCATCTTTACCATGATCTTGATGATATTATCGTCCAGTGCCGTGTGCTCTCTGATCGGCAACGCGATATTCTCGCTGACCGTCAGTGAGCTCAGGAGCGCACCATGCTGGAACAGCATCCCGATCTTTTTTCGATACGGCGCCAGCTCTCTACCCTGCAATTTGACTATGTCGCTCTTATCATAAAGCACCTCTCCGGCATCCGGTTTGAAAGCCCCGATAAGGACCTTGAGCAAGGTGCTTTTCCCGCAGCCGCTCGTACCAAAAACGCAGGTGATCTTCTTCCGCTCAGCGGAAAAATCGATCCCCTTCAGCACGGAACGCCCGTTGAATATTTTGGTGATATTATGCGCCTGTATCATGGCGACCTCTAGCCATCATTGCTGCACCGGCAGCGCGAGACGAAAACCGATATTATCATTCCTGGCATCGGCAGGTGCATATCCGCGATAGGAATCCCGGGAGAACCGGGGTCGATTGTACCAGGAACCGCCGCGTGCCACCCGTTCAAGCCCATGGTCGGGACCATGGGGGTTCATTTTCGGGGAGTCCTTGTAATATTCACTGTTAAACCAGTCCTCGCACCACGAGAAAGCATTGCCGGTCATATCATACAGGCCCAGTTCATTCGGCTTAAAGCTGCCGACCGGTGCAGTAAAAGCATACCCATCCTTGTAATTCTCGAACATCTGTTCAGGTTTTACATACTTGAATACTTTCTTGAATGATCTATCCGCAACATTGCCGGAAGGCTCTCCGTTCCCCCAGCTGAACTTGTATTTTTTTCCACCGCTTCGTGCTGCATACTCGTATTCTGCTTCATAGGGCAGGCGATACGCCTTCCCGACGCGGTTTCCGAGCCATCGCACAAAGACCTGTGCATCATCCCAGCTTACCTGAAGGACCGGATGGTCCATTTTTTTTTCGATGGTGTCCCCTGGCCATAATGGATGCCGCCAGTCCAAGCCTGCTCGGTATTCTGCCTTGCCCGGCCCGTACTGCCCTAAACCAAAACCGGTGCCTTGCTCTTCTGCTGTTGTACGGTAGCCCGTGGCGTCTATGAACTTCTTGAACTGTTCGTTCGTCACTTGAAATTTTGACAAGTAAAAGTCGTCCACACACACTTCGTGAACCGGCAGTTCCTCGTCAGGAATGCCATCGCCAAAAATATCTCCCATCTCAAAACAGCCGCCCTTCACCAGCACGAACTCCATACCGATCACCTGTTCAAGGTACGACGACAGGAGAACAGGAGCTGTTGTCTTTGCACTCTCCTTCTGTTGAGCAAAGGCCGCAGTGGTACAGAGAAGGATCGCCAGGAACTGTTCAAGGTAAACGGACCTTCTTCTTATGGGCATCCATACCTCTCCGTCTATTTAACCATAAAATGCCGTTGTCATAAGCGTGTCGAACACGATGATCGCGAGCGTGGACGAGACCACCGAGATCATGGTTGCCTTTCCCACCTCTTCGGCCCCGCCTTCGATGATCAGACCGCGATAACAACCGATCATCACGATCAGAACGCCGAAAACCACTGCCTTTACCATACCCGAATAGATGTCCCGAAACACAAGTACCTCGAGCGTTTCACGCACATAGGTATCGGGCCTGATGCCAAGCCTCAGGGAGCCGAACAGAAACCCGCCAACAACGGCCGTAAAATTCGCAAGTAGCGTGAGAGCCGGCAGGGCAAGTATCATTCCAATAAACCGGTGCACCACAAGGTAGCGGACCGGATTGATCGCCATGGTCTCCAATGCCAGGATTTCTTCGGAGACCTTCATGGTCCCTATCCTGGCAGTGTACGCAGCTCCCACACGCCCGGCGACTATCACCGCGGTGATCAGTGGCCCTATTTCACGAAACACAGCGACCGTAACAAAACCAGGCATGTAGTTCAGGCCACCAATCTCTTTCAGCTGAAAAGAAATAAGTACGGTAAGGGCAATGCCAAGGAGGGCTGCGACGGCAAGAACGAGCGGCAGCGACTGCACACCTACTTCGTCAACCTGTTCGAGCAAATGCTCATGATTCCGTTTTTTACGATCAACAAGAAGCTTCCAAGCCTCTCCGGTCGTTTCGATGAACAGGTAAAAAAGGCTCGAAAGGTCCAGGAGAAAAGTAATAAAGGTCCTGCCGATATATCCAAATAAATTTTTCACACTTCGATCTCACGATGAGGGTTCCTATGACTTTTTACACTGCCGCACGGTAAGATACCGTCACCGCTCAGCAACAGCATCATTCAGGGAAGTATATATATCAAAAACCGCAGCAAGTCGCGCAAGCTCAAAGACATCCTTAACCGGCGGGCTCAGATCCGCAAGACGCAGATGCAGGCCCTGTTTCATACAGGTTTGCAATGCCTCAACCAGCGTTGCGATCCCT
>JBGQDI010000033.1:0-16203 GCA_041495765.1 Nitrospirota bacterium | reverse complement strand
GATTATTATCCCATGCACGTGATTCGGCATTGCTATAAATTCATCAAGAATGACATTGCCATAATGATTTGGCAGATCATTCCAGCATTCGTTCACAATCTTGCCATGATCATTTGCCCACATCTGTCTTTCCGAAATCGTGCCAAACAGGCATGCACGGTTCTGTGCGCAAATGGTAATGAAATATGCGCCTGCCTGCGTATAATCGTAATGCTGCAAACGTATGGATCGCCGATGATGGATTTCAGGATCGAATGCCATAATTATTACATGGAGGCCGGGCAGGGCGGGTTTGAAACCCGCCCCTACGAATAAACCCTTCTCCTAAGCCTCTTCCGTCTCGCACATCACCGCATTGGGACAATACCGGCATTTGTTCTCGTCCTGCGGCTCCGAGGCGAAATCGCCGGCCAGGATGCCTTCGATCGCCTTGCGCGCCTTGTCCATGCTCTGCTGCAGGATCATCTCAAAATCCTCTGCGCTCTTCGGGCTTGCCTCCGGCTTTATGGCCGGCTGGTCGATGCCCAGGTCCCGGTTATACAGGACCACGTCCCGGGCAGGTCCCCTGTTCTTTCCCATGAGGTCATAGTAGGCAAGGCCGATGGGCCTCCGCAGGGGCGTTTCGACTGAACCGGACAATCCTTGCCGCGCCATGACGGCATAGACCGGGAGCTGAAAGATCTTCTGGTCGCCGGTCTTTTTCGGTGTGGGGTACTTGCCGGTCTTGTAATCCACGATAATGAAATCGTTGTTCCGGTCCACATCGATTCGGTCGATCTTGGCGTTGAGCTCGACCTCGCTTCCGTCCGACAGGGTCAGCTTGTACGCTTCTATCTTGTGTTCAAGATAGGCCGGCCGCATTCCCTGTTTCCAGAACGATTCTTCGGCATCGAGGAAACGCTCCGCGATGACCATCAGGAAGAGCTCCTGGTCCCGGCGATTGCGGAAGGTGTCGGCTACCAGGGCACGATCGTAAGCGGTATCGGCAAGCTTTTGAAGAAGCGCGGCCGCGGCCTTCCTGTTAACCGGGGTTACCGGCCCGTCCCATCCTTTGTAGAAGCTATGCAGGATGCCGTGTACCGCGCTCCCCCGGTCCAGGGGGGAAATGTCCTCGGACACCTCTTCAAGGGGCCTGAGCCGGAGCACCTGCTGCACATAATAGTCGTAGGGGCACTGGAGGTAGGTGTCCAGCTCGGTGACGCGGAAGGACCTTTTGAGCGGTACGGGGATGACGGGCGTGCCTGGCAGCGTGTTGAAGTCATAGGCGGTCCTGAGCGCGGCAAGGTCCGCCCGGTCCGTGTTCAGGACCTGCTCGATGCCGGGCACCCTGCCTCTGCTTCCTATGGCCTTTGTCAGCTCCGGGATGCTCCTGCTCTCTTCCGGCTGAAGGCTGAACTGGATGCCCGTCGTCTGGACGATGCCCCGGTTGATGAGGCCGGCACGTTTAAGCGGAGTGAGCTCGGCCAGGAAGGGCGATGCCACGGTCGCCCGGTCTCCTTCGTTCTCGGGCCACGTGAGCGTGACCCTGTCCGCGGAAAGCAGCAGCCGGTAGAAATGATGGGACGCCGTGAGCCGCGCTTTCTCGAGCGTGCGTATGCCGAGCGTCTCCAGCGCCGATTCGGGCAGGAAGATGTTCTGCGGCAGGCGCTGGGGGAATTTGGTATCGACCAGGCCGCCCAGGTAGATCGCGCTCCAGGCATGACCCATGGTCTCGCCCATGCCCAGGACCTGCACGCCGCCCTCGTCATCGGGAGGGACCTGGTACCTGACGTGCATCAGTGTTTTGCGCAGTAGGAAGAACCATTCTCCGAAAGTGTACCGGTATTCCGGGAAGAGCCTGCCCGCCCCCGCAAGCGAAGCGAGGGTCTCTTCCAGCTTCTTAAAGGCCTGAAGGTTGCTGTTCAGCGGGCCTTTGATGAGGAGTACGCGGGGCGCAAGTCTCGACCAGGCGACGAGCCGGGCAAGGCGCTCCATCCAGACGTTGAGGGGCGCAGGCTCCGGGGCGCTAAAAGGCTCCAAAGCAGCGAACAGGTCCGTGAGCGGGCGGGAAAGGGTATCTGCCGTGCTTTCGTCGGGCCGGTGATAGCGGAGCGCGGTGAGCAGCCGCTCTTTGCCTCCCATGATCTTGCGGTCGCGCAGGAACCGGTCAAGTGCCGGCGCAAGGGAGCGGTCCTCACTGAACTTCAGAAAGGGCGAACCCAGGACCCGGAGCAGGGCCGGTCCGGCGAACTCCTCGTGGCAGGCGCGCAGGAGGGAAACGGCCGCGGTGGCGACCGGCGATGTGCTGAGCTGCCTGCCGAGCGCCCGGTTGTAGGGGATGCCGCAGTCCGTAAAGATCTCTTCCACCAGCGGACCATAGTCGTCGAGCGACGGGAACGCCACGAGCAGGGAATCGGCTGCAGCCCCTTCGCGGAGCGCCTTTTTGACTTCGCCGGCGATGAACGAGACCTCTTCACGGGGATTGACGGCGGAGAGCAGGCGTATCTGTTTATCAAATCCGGGAAGGGCCCGCGCCTGCTGTTCCACGTCTGCAAAGGTCCTGTCAGAGAAGAGCGAGCGTGCCAGAAAATCGTCGTCGCCATGTGCGGAAGGGTCGTCCTCCTCGGGAAGGACGCCTATCTTTGCGAGGAACTCCTTCGTGATCCTGAGCGGATGGGCCTCTCCGGCCTGCGCTACGAGCCCGGTGCCCGGCCCTTCACCCAGATAACGGCAGTTCCGGTGGCTGGCGATCCTTGCCAGGAGTCCGGCTTCGAGATCGCCTGCATCCACAATGCCGTCAATGATGATCTGGTCATAAGGGTCGAGCCAGGCCGGGTCGAATCGATCGGCAAGATGGGACAGCATTCCCGCAGGATCGGCCAGGTCCCGCTCTTTGAGGATGCGTTCGTAACTGTCATAGATGTCCACGAGCAGGACGACCTGTTTCCGGTCAAGCGCGTCGGTCCCGGCGAGAGCGGCGCGGAGCGCTGCCGGACCGATGCCCGCATGGGCCAGCTGGTCGATCATGGCGGCAAGGGCGGCCGAAAGCGACGGGGCGAGCACGTCGGGGCTCTGGCTGAACAGCGTGCGCTCTGCGAGATAGTTCTTGACGATCCCCTCGACGAGCACCAGCCGTGTGTTCTCATCGATGAGCGCCGGACCGGTCACGAGCGCCGAGAAGGAGTTCAAAAAACGGTGCAGCGGCAGGATGACCGGTGGGATGAGCGCCGTGGCGCCCTGTGCCGTTTCCAGGGCGTCGAGGAAGAGTTTCCGGTAGGTCCGGGTCATGCGGGACGAGGGGACCAGCACCAGGACCCGGTCGAAGCGGAACGGGGGGCCCGGACAGGATGCCACCAGCTCTTCGAAGAGCCGTCTTTTCCGCGTCCAGCCGGCGCTGCCGTATGGCAGTAAAGAGTGTTTCACGCTGCAGATTATGCCATAAGTCCGGTAAATAGACAAATGCATATGCAGGGAATCGAAAAGTCGAACCCACCACAGAGACACAAAGGCACAGAGAAAGGCAATTATCTATACGGTAAGTCCTTCTCTGTGTCTCCGTGTCTCCGTGGTAAAATTGTTTTTGTTTTTTATTCGCATCATGGGACGCCCTAAAAATTATTGACAATGGTAGGGTCATGGTTTATTATTGCAAACGGTTGTTATATGACGTATCGAGTGAATGATAAAACGTGCACGGGGTGCGGCTCCTGTCAGGATATCTGCCCGGCCGATGCTATACAGATGGTCGCCGGCAAAGCCGTTATTACCATAGAATGCATGGGCTGCGGCGCCTGTCCCCGCGTTTGTCCCGAAGGTGCGATCCGGCAGGAACTTTCTGCAGCTATTCAAAATACACGATAGGTCTTAATAGGAGGATGGAATGGCAGAGGCAGTGACGACTGCAACATGGGAGCAGGAAGTATTGAAGGCAGAAGGTCTCGTCCTGGTGGATTTCTGGGCTGTCTGGTGCGGACCGTGCCGGATGGTCGCGCCGATCGTCGATGAGATATCGAAGGAATACGCAGGCAAACTGAAGGTCCTCAAGCTGAACACGGACGAGAACCCCGATGTGGCCGGCAAGTACCGCATCATGGGGATCCCGACCCTGATGTTCTTCAAGGGCGGACAGACCGTTGACCAGGTGGTGGGTGCCGTGCCCAAGGCACAGCTCAAGTCGAAGGTCGACACCCTGCTGGGATAGTCCCTCCGTCCCTCCACGGAACGATCATGAACCTCCGGCAAGATGATCATCGCTTGAAGCGACCGTCTTGCCGGACTTTTTTTAAGGAGACCTCCCCGATGTGCAAAAGAGCTTTCGCCGTAGCGATCCTGGTCCTTGCCGTGCTTACCGGCTGTACCCGTTCCGATGAACGGTCGGCTGCATCGGGGGTGGCGCCGAACTTCACGCTCAAGGACCTGAATGGAAAGACGGTCCAGCTCTCCGATTTCAAGGGCAAGCCGGTGGTTCTCGACTTCTGGGCGACCTGGTGTCAGCCCTGCCGCGACTCCATCCCCGGGCTGGCGAAGCTGCATAAGGACTATGCCGACAAGGGACTGATCATTCTCGGCATATCGCTTGACGAAGGCGCCTCCGACGATGTCAGGATCTTCCAGAAACAGCACGGCATGACCTATACGGTGCTTATGGGGACCGAGGAGGTGGCTTCCCGGTACAATGTCCGCACGATCCCGATGATGATCGTTGTCGACAAGGCCGGCAATATCCAAAAGCGTTTTCTGGGCGCCGGTAATGACGAGGAGATCGAGAAGACGGTCAAGCTGCTCTTGTGAACACCGGTTTTTTCATTGACATCAATTCGCCATGCCGATATAATCCGTTTCGAAAAGCGGGCGTAGCTCAGTTGGTAGAGTACAAGCTTCCCAAGCTTGGTGTCGCGGGTTCGAATCCCGTCGCCCGCTCCATTTTGCCCCTGCTGAAAAAGACCGGACCCCTGCCTGAGACAACCAGGTAGGGGTTTTTTATCACCGCAGGCCGGGCAACCGCCCTGGGCGCAAAGGACGGGACACGGTCATCCTATGGCTCATAAGATCTACTTCATCACCGGCGGAGCACGGTCGGGAAAATCAGGTTTTGCCGAACGCCTGGCCCATGGGCTTGAGGGAAAGCGCGCCTACCTTGCCACGGCACAGGCGCTGGACCCCGAGATGGCTGCGCGCATCGAGAAGCACCGCATGGACCGCAGCAAGGCCTGGGACACCTATGAGGAGCCGCTCGCCATCGCCGAACTGCTTCGGAAGCTGAGCTCCCGGTATGACGTGGCGCTGCTCGATTGCCTGACGCTCTGGCTGAGCAATATCATCGCCCATACGGCTGACGGTGATGTCATCAGCACCCGCTCCGAAGAGCTCATCGCGGCCATTCGTGATTTTCAGGGCACGCTGCTCATCGTTTCGAACGAGGTGGGCCTCGGGATCGTTCCCGACAACCCGCTGGCGCGACAGTTCCGCGATCATGCGGGGCTGTTGAACCAGAAAGTGGCCCAGGTCGCCGACGAAGTGTATTTCACGGCATCAGGGATACCGATAAAGATAAAATAATTTTATTGCGGATTTCGGATTGCGGATTGCGGAATGGGAACTGCGCAATGCGGAATCCGGAATTCAGAATGCAGAATAAAGTCTGAAACGCACAGTACCTGGTGAATCATGAAGGCAATGCTTAAGAATTTTACGACCGCGGTCCAGTTCCTGACCATTTTCACCCTGAACAAGAAGCACGAGGTGGGGGAGAACGACCTTGCGAAATCCATGGTCTATTTCCCGTTCGTGGGCTTTCTTCTGGGGTTCATCCTGGTGAATGCGGACAAGGGGCTCCTCTGGATGTTCCCGCATGCCATCGTGAACGCGGGGCTCATCATCATTCTGGTGCTGCTTACGCGGGCCTTGCACGTGGACGGGCTGGCGGACACGCTGGACGGCCTGATGGGCGGCTATGACAGCAGGTCCCGGCTCCATATCATGAAGGACAGCAGGATCGGCACGGCCGGCGTGATCGGCATTGTGATGCTGCTGCTCGTCAAGTACCTTACGCTGAACAACCTCTTCTCGGGCAGCAAGGTGGAAGCGCTGCTGACGGCACCCCTGCTCGCCCGCTGGTCCCAGACGCTCATGGTCTACAAAGCGAGCTACGGCAGGGAAGAGGGGATGGGAAGCGCGTTCGTCGGCCATTTGCGCGGGAACAACATGATCGCCGCATTCGTGACCACCCTGGTACTTGCGGTCTGGGTGAACGGGTGGATCGCCCTGTACCTCTTTGCCGCGGTCGTGGTGTTCACCCTGCTGGGAAGATGGTATCTGGTGAAGAAGCTGGGCGGCGTCACCGGCGACGCGATCGGGGCCATAAGCGAACTGAACGAGGTCCTGGTCCTGCTCGTCCTGGTGGTCCTGTCCGGGTCAAGTGCGGAGTAACTGATGTCGACGCTGGTCTATCTCATGCGCCATGGTGAAGTGGCGAATGACGGGCAAAAACGCTACAACGGCCATATCGATGTGGACATCACCGCGGCCGGAGTGGAACAGATGCACCGCCTTGCCGGGTTGCTGGCGGAAAAACCCATCGTCGCGGTCTATTCCAGCGACCTCATCCGGTCCGTCAAAGGCGCAGACATCATTGCAGCCAGGCTGAATATCCTCCCTACTCCACTCCGTCAACTGCGCGAGCGGAGCGTCGGCGTCTGGGAAGGGCTCACCGCCGAAGAGATCCGCGTGCGTTTCCCTGAGGAGTTCCGGCTCTGGCGTGCAGACCTTCTCAACTATCGTCCCTCCGGCGGCGAGTGCCTGACCGATGTGCGCGACCGGATCATCCCCGAATATGACCGTCTGGTTGCGGCCCACCGGGGCCGGGAGATCGCCATGCTGCTGCACGGCGGTGTAAACCGCGTGATCCTCGCCCATGTGCTTGGCCTCGACCTGAACAATCTTTTCCGCCTTGACCAGTCCTTCGGTGCGCTCAACATTATCGAACATTTCGAGGACGGCATGGCTGTTCTCAAGCTGCTGAACGGCTGAACTGCCGCCCCACCACTACCTCGACCCCCTTTCCTTTCATTAACCAAGGCCGTTCGCATACCCCAATAATACCCTTGTCCGGGTATTGTCTTTCCCCTTGCGATGCTCTATCTTATATATAAGAAATCTGGGTTTGCCGAAATATTTGTGGTGCTGTCGATGCCTTGACGGCAGGCATTGCCACCATGAGCGTTTTTGGAGGCATTCCAGCGGCCTTTATCCTGTTACGTTATTTCATTATTGATCAGCGGAGCGGACGGTACCATGAACCGACTATTCAGAACCATAATGATCGTGGATGAGAACGCATCCATGCGCTATTACCACGGACTGCTGCTGATGCGCCTCCATTATGTGGTCCTGACCGCTGATGGTCCTGCTGAGGCACTGGCCAATATGGAGCGGTCAGCCCCATCCGTTGTTCTTGCGTCATTGACGCTTCACGAAACAAAAGGGAAGGACCTGCTGGTTGCCATGCGGAACAGTGATCGTCTGGCGGCTGTTCCCGTTATCGCTCTTTCTGAGACCGAGGACCCGGAGGCCAGGCTGGCCTGCCTGAAAAAAGGCTACGTTGCTTGTGTTGCCAAACCTGCGGACCCCAACCTGCTTTACCGCGCCATCCAGGCAGCCACGGAAGTAACGCCCCGCGCGCATATCCGGCTCAACCTGTCGCTCAAGGCGGTGGTCGGGGACGGGGCAGTCGGAGAAGTGACCTACACCTCGACGATCTCCGAAGGCGGGCTGTTCCTGCAGACTTACTCGCCCCCGCCGGCCAAAACGAAGATCCCGGTCAGATTATTTCTGTCGGACCGCGAGATACGGACAACGGCCGAGGTCGTCTACAGCAGTACGCTCGAACGGAGGACGTTCCAGCAGCCTGGTATGGGGCTTAAGTTCATCGATATCCACGATCGGGACCGTGACTTTCTGCGGGGTTTTATCAGGGACCAGCTGGTGCGCGATATCGCACCGGTGGGGGTCAAGGTTGCATAAAACGGACGCCCCGGTTCCTCTTCCATGATGCATTGCCGCCCGAAGAGACATTCCCCGCAACATCCTCCCAAACCCGTTCACGGTCGTTGACAACCTGCCAGGCCGGGCTTATAGTTTAAAAAAGAGATACGCATGGCGCAGCTAGGACCGGCGATCGTCAAAAACGAGCCGCGATACAGCCGATTCGGCCGTGAGGAGAACGATGGAAACCGAGATCTCGGAGGATGATGCAAAGGTCATTCGTGCCATCGAAGACAGGGTCTTCTCGGGCATCAAACTGGGCATCGACCTGTCGGAGCTGAATGTCCTGGACGATGTCAACGCGAGCAAAAGGACGATCCAGGAACTGGGGACCAGGATCGCGGTCAATAATACGGAATTGGCCGCCACCATACTGGAGATCGCCCATTCCATTTACTTCGACCGGAGTCCCCATGGGGACGTTCCCGATTTTTTCGATGCCGTGATGCGGATGGGCGCCGACCGGGTGAAGGTCCTGATCTTTTCACTCACGCTGTTCTCGCTCGGGAAAGGCCCGGAAGCGAGGATGCGCGCGGCGAAAAGCGCGAGCATCGGCGTCCTGGGAAGGATCATCGCCGAGCAGATGAACCTGAAGGATGAGTGCGTTCGAAGGGTGGAGACCGGCGGTCTGCTCTCGCAGCTCGGGAAAAATGTGTTCATGAAAACGCGAGAATTAGGCGCCGACATCAGCGACGAGTTCATCCAGAAGTACGAGGTCTATCTGGCGGGCACTCTTATCGATCGGTTAAAGCTGGACCCTTTTCTGAAAAAGGCCGTGGACATGTCCGTTGTGGAGTTCGACGAAGATTCCTTTTCCCTGGCAGGCGTCATCAAACTGGCCGAGGCG
Source organism: Nitrospirota bacterium (assembly GCA_041495765.1). Taxonomy (GTDB): domain Bacteria; phylum Nitrospirota; class UBA9217; order UBA9217; family UBA9217; genus GWC2-56-14. The sequence goes on along the minus strand of JBGQDI010000033.1, from coordinate 7,334 downwards.
CTGACCGAGGACAGTTTCAGAAGATACGGGAAACTCGTTCTGCGGTCCCCCTTGCCCGACAAGAACAATATCCTGACCAGAACATCGGGAGATGATGTGATAAAGCTTTTCACGGCGCTTGGGGTCGAGGAGTTCATCGAGGTCCGGGAGGTCCCGACGCAGCGCCAGGAAGAAGCTGCAGCGAAGCGTGAGAAAGCGAAGCCCGTAAAGAAATAGTGCATTGTTGTTCGTGGCGACGACAGTTGCTTCATCTTGCATTCTTTTGATTTTCGATTTTAAATCCGAAATCCGCAATCCGAAATCCGAAATTAAATAGCGAAGGACAATTTTGTCAAGCTTTCCCCCTCTCAGAGAACCGCAAGCGCTCCAGCACCACCGTCCCTTCGCACTGTTCTGGTCAGCCCGGGTAGCGACCATGATCGCCTTCCAGATGCAGGCTGTTGCCGTGGGATGGCAGATCTACGCCCTGACGGGGAGCGCCCTGTATCTCGGCCTCGTGGGGCTTGTGCAGTTCCTGCCCATGTTCCTTTTGACCCTCGCAGTAGGCCACGTCGCCGACCGATATGACCGCCGCAGGATAGCGCAGCTCGCCCAGATCGTTGAATGCATGGCAGCCTTTCTGCTGGCCTGGGGGAGTGCTGCTGGCTGGCAAAGCAAGGAATCCATCCTTGTCGTCATGTTCGTTGTCGGTGCCGTCCATGCTTTCGAAGGGCCGACCATGCACTCGCTCCTTCCCGGCCTGGTCCCGGGCCCGCTGCTTCCGCAGGCGCTTGCCTGGTCCGCGTCGGCCATGCAGACCGCCACGATCGTCGGACCGGCGCTCGGCGGCGTTCTGTATACCGTGGGCCCTGCCGAGGTCTATGCCTCGGCAGGGGTCCTGTTCCTGGCTGCAAGCGTATTTCTCGGGCTCATCCGCACCCGCAATGCTCCTGTGGTGCGGGAACCTGCTACCCTCAGGTCGGTCTTTGCCGGCATCGCCTTCATCCGCAGCCGGCCCGAGGTCCTTGGCGCCATATCGCTCGATCTCTTTGCCGTGCTTCTCGGCGGTGCAACGGCGCTCCTGCCGATTTACGCCCGCGATATCCTTCTGACCGGTCCCTGGGGGCTTGGCCTTCTCCGTTCGGCGCCTGCAGCCGGCGCGCTGGCAATGTCCCTTTTCCTGGCGCGTAATCCGCTCAAGCGGCGTGTGGGACGGACCATGTTCTATGCCGTTGCGGTCTTCGGCGTTGCGACCATGGTCTTCGCACTTTCCACATCCTTCCTCCTGTCGTTGGCAGCCCTGGTTGTGCTCGGCGCTGCTGACGTGGTCAGTGTGGTCATCAGACATTCTCTGGTCCAGCTGAAGACACCTGACGAGATGCGGGGACGGGTAAGCGCCGTTAACTCCCTCTTCATCGGTACATCGAACCAGCTCGGTGAGTTCGAGTCGGGGATCACCGCGGCCTGGTTCGGCGCGGTCTCCGCCGTCCTGATCGGCGGCATCGGCACGATCATCGTCGTAGCGCTCTGGATGCGGTTCTTCCCGCAGCTGGCGCGGATCGATAAACTCGGCCCAGAAAAGTGATGATCAGCCTCACAGCTCGGGCCAGCGAGAAGGACGGTATCGTCGTCTCGAAGGGGAGAAGAGAAAACCGCCTCATGAACACCTGGCCTGAATAAACCTTCTCCCCATAACCCGTTCCTGAGAGTTCAATTCCCTTGAAAAGTACGGCAAAGGGCATGTATTTTATGCTATAGTCATCACGAAAAAAATACTTTTTTAAGCTCGAACGAAGAACAGCAAGTTATCTGGCCCGGGGTATCTTTTGCTCGGCTTAAGGGAACCAGCGAAGTCGCTTCGCTTATCCCGCGTGACAAAAGTCATGAGGGCCACCTCGTGGTCCAGAGGATCCCGAGGGAACAGGTCTCGATCACAGGAGTGTCATGAGATGAAAAAACTTCTCTTTATCATCTTCCTCATCGTCTTCGTCGTTCTGGGAGGGATCTTTTTATCTCGAGCGTTCAGGGGCGACAGCTCCCGGACGGGAACGGTCGTACTGAAAGAGGTCAGGTCCGCAGCAGCAGGTTTCGGCCACACGCTGGCGGTCAAAAGCGACAGGACCGTCTGGACCTGGGGCAGGAACGATCTCGGCCAGCTCGGCGACGGAACGACCGTCGACCGCACTACGGCCAAGCAGGTCGCCGGTATCGACGGCATCGTTGCCGTAGCGGCTGGCGATGGACACAGCATGGCGCTCTCTGCCGAGGGTTCTGTCCTGACCTGGGGCGGCAATGAACAGGGACAGCTCGGCATTGACGGCGTGAGCCAGCGCTCCCTGCCCGGCAAAGTGAGCGGTCTGCTGATGGTCAGCGCGATCGCGGCGGGTGAAGGCCATTCCCTTGCGCTCAGGAGCGACGGTACGGTGGTCGCCTGGGGAAGCAACGAGTTCGGCCAGCTTGGCGATGGGACAAAGTCAGGACACAGCGCTTTTCTGCCGGTGACGGGGCTGACAGGCGTTTCGTCCCTGGCGAGCGGACGGAACCACGTTGCCGTGGTCATCCAGGACGGGACGGTCCGCACCTGGGGGGCGAACGACTCGGGCCAGCTGGGAGATGGGTCTACGACGGACCGCAGTGTTCCGGCGCCGGTCGGCGGCCTGGTGAATGTCATTGCCGTGGCCTGCGGATACGACCATACCTTTGCGCTCCGGTCGGACGGCACGGTCTGGGCATGGGGAGCGAACGATGCAGGGCAGCTCGGCGACGGGACAACGGAGATGCGCACCCGGCCGGTGCAGGTAGCCGGCCTGGAAGGAGTGGCGGCCCTCGCCGCCGGTCACCGGCATTCCCTGGCATTGCTCGTCAATGGGGACGTCAAGGCCTGGGGATCGAACTTCCACTATCAGCTCTCGCGCAGGTATGGGAACCAGCGGCTCCTGCCGGATACGATCGTTTCCCTGGGCGGTGCCGTGACAGCCATTGCTACAGGTGCATACCACGCTCTTGCAATTGATGGTCATGGGACCTTGCGGTCATGGGGTTTTAACCGGTACGGCCAGCTCGGTGATGCGTCAAAGGACTACCGCATCGTACCCGTGCTGGCTCAGGCCTTGGCCAGCGCTCCATCGGGGACGGCACAGGTAGCTCCTTCGGCGCCAGGCGCTGAGTCGATCATCGTCGCAATTGCCGCAGCGCGCTCCCATTCCGTGGCGCTCAAGGGAGACGGCTCGGTCTGGACCTGGGGAGACAATTTTCACGGCCAGCTCGGCGATGGGGAACGACGTACCATCAGGCCCCGTCCACAGAAGGTGCCGAACATGACCCTCGTCAAATCCGTTGCCGCGGGCAACAATATCACCTTGGCGCTTCGGCAGGACGGCACGGTCTGGGCCTGGGGCAACAACGAGAGCAATCAGCTTGGCGACGGGTCGAACGCCCAGAATCGCGCGGTCCCCGTGCAGGTCCCTGGCCTCGCGGACGTAACCGCGATCGCCGCCAGCAACTCAATTTCGTCGGCTCTGAGATCGGACGGAACGGTCTGGACCTGGGGAGGAGTGCACGGTTCGATCGTGACTTCACCTTCTGCGACGCCTGTGCAAATGACGGGGCTCGGCCCGATCGCGGCCATTGCAGCAGGGCATACTCATATGCTAGCGCTCGGCAAGGACGGAACCGTATGGGGCTGGGGCGAAAACCACTTCGCACAGCTCGGCGACGGAACTACGGTGAATCAGCGCACACCGGTCAGGGTTTCCGGCCTGACCGATGTCGTGGCGATCGCTGCGGGTGGGAAGCATAGCGCAGCGCTCAAAAAGGACGGATCGGTCTGGGCGTGGGGTCTGGTGAGAAGGATCGCGACCAAGGACACCCTTGCGGCATGCAATGCAGTTCCTGCGGTCATCGAGGGTTTTCAGGATATCACCGCGATCGCGGCGGGAAATAGCCATACGATCGCGCTCAAGCGCGACGGAACGGTCTGGGGATGGGGGAATAATGAGCAGCGGCAGCTGGGCAACTATGTGCCGGCAATGAGTGATAAGGTTTTGCAGGTGGCCAGGCTTTCCAACGTGACGAAGATCGCTGCGGGGTGGGACCATAACCTCGCGCTGTTGAAAGATGGCATCTTGATGGCATGGGGCGACAACTCACACGGCCAGACGGGCGACGGAAGCCAGTGGGTGCAGGAGGAGGGTTCTAAGTCGTTCAACACGGGCATGCTCGCGAAGATGGCGGGGCCGGTCGCTTGGTCAGCGCCGACTGCTACGGTCCCGCCCCCTGCAAAGCATACTGTTAAGGCTCTGTCCGCAGGAGGAACACACTCCGGGCTCTTGATGGACGACGGGTCGGTCTGGCTCTGGGGGGACAATACGTACCAGCAGCTCGGCCGCCGGTCGGATGTTGCCGTTCCGGGCGGCAAGAATTTCTCAGCAATGTTCGACCTCGAAAAGCCCTGTCCGGCTGCCGGTCTGAGCAACATTCAGGCGATCGATATGGGTCTATTCCACTCCCTGGCTTTAAGGAACGACGGGACCGTGGTCCAGTGGGGCAGGAATTCCGATAACCTGCTTCACGAACAGCAGGTCGAGTCGCTCGGTTTCAGCGCCCGCATCCAGCACGACCGCAGCATAAGCAGCGGGAGGGGCAATCCGATGACGGCGATGCAAAGCGGGGTCGTGGAACAACTGACCGAGGTTACCGCAGTAAGTGCTGGAGCCGGATTTTCCCTGGCATTGCGGCGCGACGGAACGGTTTGGGCCTGGGGTCTCAACGATTACGGTCAATTGGGCGACGGGACAACGCAGTCGCGCAAGGCGCCGCAGCAGGTACCGGGGGTGTCCGGGATAACCGCGGTTGTAGGAGGGCCTAATTATGCTCTCGCCCTCGCATCGGACGGATCGGTCTGGGGATGGGGTCTGACCTCCTACAGAAAATCGGGGAGAGACGTGGTCCCGCACACGGAAACGAAGCCAATGCGCATCTCGGGCCTGCCCGGCGCAATTGCTATTGCGGCCGCTGGAGAGCCCCTGGCGCTTATGGCTGACGGAACGCTATGGTCCTGCTGGACCTGGCAGCGCGAAGATCCGGCAGCCTTCGGTCCTGCCCCGATCGCGGGCCTCGAAGGTATCCGTGAGATCTCATCCGAAACCTACTATACCCTTGCGCTCGGCAGAAGCAGTGTCTATGCAATGAGGGGATACCGCACTGTTGGGAAGGATGGGAACATGACCATGGTGCGCCAGGTGGAAATGGTTGAAGAGGCGGATGACGCCGCCCAGGTGTCGGCCGGCGGGAAGCACGGATTGCTGCTGAAGCGGGACGGCACGCTCTGGGCCTGGGGGGACAACGAATTCGGACAGCTGGGCGATAAAACGTCCTATAACAGTATGTACCCGGTCTTGATACGGATCCCCTGATACTGATCAGCCTTTTACGGAAATGACCTTCAAACCGAGGAAAAGTGTCGAAAGGTCGTGATATGCGAGAACCGGTCAGACGCAGAGATCCGGAACTGCGGAGAGGCGTGCTGTCTGCGGACAGGAGCGATACGTCCGAGCCGCGCTACTTGAACATCATCACGGTCATTGCACTGCTGTTCCTCGTTGAATCATCATTGTTGTTTATCAGCAAGGTGCCCGGTCTCGCCCAGATACTGACGGACCCAAACGGAATGTCTTACCTGCAGAAGGCGAAGTATCTCTATGATGTATTCATGGCCGCGTGTATGTTCATCACGGTTTTCGGCCTGTTCATGAGAAAGAAATGGGCACGGATATCGATGATACTACTGCTCGTGCTCGGCCTCGCCGAAGGCTTGTACATGCTTATCTATACGCATGTCGCCATCGCCGAACTCGAAACGAACCTGCAGGAGAGCTTTTCCGAGATGAAACAAAATACCCTGTCGCGATGGGTCGGATGCCTGCTGTATGCATTCTTCATCTCGCGGCTGAGCTCAGCGAAGGTCAAAGCACGGTTTAAGTGAAAAAACGTGATAACAGAAAAGACAGCTTACCATAGAGTACTGCCAGATAAACGATACTTTCAATAAGGAGATTAGCTTTGGATGCTACGATTGATCTGGAGAAGAAACCTTTAGCCAGAGCACTTATTTTATCTGCCGTAAGATCGGTAGGTCCCAATACGGTTCCGGATGCTGCGTTTGTACCAAAAACCCACCACGAGTTGCTAAAGGCCGGAGTGGTGCGTACGGCCTGTGCTATCTCGGAGAAAGCACTTCTGCTTCTGGGACGAAGCAGTATCGCTTCGAGCAACGCTCTGCCGGAAGACGCACCTGTCGTGATCGGATTCAGCTTGTTCCTCATGCTTGGGATAACGCATGCGGTGAGCAAGGAAGGCATCACGCTTGACATAAAAGAACTGACTGAAGGGCTTATTACACAGCATCTTTCTCAAAAGATCAGGACCGCGGACAAGGACCAGGCAGCAAAAAAGGAGATCCTGGAAATTTCCAGGGCAGCGACGCAGATCCCGAGCCAGATCGTCGAAACTGCAAAAGGGGAAGTGGAAGAACTTTTCAGCAGGTGCTATTCAGTTATCCCCGGATTTGTTCAGGGCAATGAAGAGGTCAGGAGTCAGTTAATGCCGATATTTGCAACAGCTCTGCACTTGCTTTTACAATCTCAGGTCAAACCGAAATCTTAATTCTTTTCAGGAAGCACTGAGTTGCCGAGCAGAGCGGAAGAGGATTGGCTCTAAGCCAACATATTTCAAACAGAAGATTGAGCCGATGAAATGGGGTCATCGTCGCGTTAACGAGAGGAGAAATGATCACATGGTGAAGATTGTTAGATTTTATTTACCAATTATCGTCCTTGTTCTCGTTGCCGCCTACGTAGGCTTTGTATTTGGCGGTCACAAGAGACAGGGGAAAATTGAAAGGCAATTGGAACTTATAAATTATGGCTCTTGGGCTACCGATGTGAATGTCAACATGAGGCTGATTGATTTAATTGAAGCTAAAAAATATGATAAGGCCCAGAACTTACTTGAGAATTTGCTTGATGACACCCTCGCATGTTTGTGTTTGTATGACAAATTAGCGCCGACGTATCTTGATCAGAAAATATTTGATGCAATTGCGTTAGCAAAAAAACATAGATCAGAGTATCCTGGCCATAAAGTGAACCCTACCTTAGCAACTTCGGTCGAAAGAGCGTTCAAAATAACAAAAAAATCGGAATAATAGTTGTTATAATGGTTTATCTGCGAGTAGTGACTGGTTTATGCGCTTATTATTAGAAGTGACAAGTCAAGTTCGACGAATTTCAGCACAAAGTCCATTAACAGCTTCAGCAAACACCCTTATCGCTCAGGAAAGCTGCATACCGCTTATC
>JBGQDI010000032.1:0-16398 GCA_041495765.1 Nitrospirota bacterium | reverse complement strand
TCCTCGGCCTCGTCCTTGTCCATCATCTGGATCAGTTCCTGCGCCTTGGCCTCGGGCAAGTCTCCCAAAACGTCCGCGGCCTCGTCGGGCGGCATCTGTTCGAGGATGTCCGACGCCTTTTCACTGGACATATCGTCGATGATGTCGGCCTGCACCTGGGGCTCCAGCTCATGCAGCGCTTCTGCCGCTGTCTCGACATCGAGGCTGCCGAAGAGCGCCGTACGTTCTTTCTGGGAGACTTCGCTGATGATCTCGGCAAGGTCCGCCGGATGCATCTGCGCCACTTTCTGGCCGGACACGGTAAGGGTAAGTTTGGACAACCGCGGTTCCATGGGTTGAAGATAGTGCCAGCCGATCAGCTTGTGCTGGAGCTTATATCCGAACAGAGAAAGCAGTTTCTCGCCGCGCACTTCGAAACCGAGCCGGCGAAGCAGTCCTCGCAGGCCGATGTCCGCTGCGACCAGGCTCAGCTTCCCCTTCACATCTCCCAGTTCGAGGTCGTTGACGCGAACCAGCTTGGCCCCGTCGATGTCCACGATCTGTTTGTCCAGCATGTCGCGGCTGATCAGGATGTCGTTCGGCGAGAGAGCCGAGGGAGTGATGGTCTTGATGAGAAGATTTACCGATATGACGCGGCGATTGAAGAGGTTGACGATGTCCCAGGGGATGACGTGGATGGTCCTGCCTGCAGCGACGACCAGCGCGGAGACCGCCGGGAAAGGTTCCCCGGCGCTGATAACGATGTCTTTGAGTTTGCCGAGTTCTTCGCCCGTCTGGTCAAGCACCGGCTTGTTGATGATATCGCTGACAAAGATTTCTCCGGCAAAAAAAGGCATCGGGCACCCCGGCAGTATGGGTATGAATGGTGAACGCAGAGTATACCAGCCCACCCGGTAAGTCAAGAAAAAACCCTCAAAACCCATTGATATGCTACAATTTACTTAGAGACAGCGATGAAAAGGCAAACGTCCCCTGCCAAGGCAAAAAGGTCGGAAGAAGTGGTAATTCTATAAAACATCGCAATATTGTTATAAAAAAAATTAACATGTCATGGCGCTGTATTTCTGATATAGTTTCGGAGGTTTAGCGCACCGTGCACCATGCAGATCAGCATTGACCACGGTCGAGTGAAAGGAGATCCACCTCATGCCGGAACAGACGATCAAAGACGTCAAAAAAGAAATCTTCCTGATCATGCACAAGGCTCAGGAAATGCTGGAGCTTACTGAGGACGGCTTTGCAAAGAGCAAACTGGCATCGCTGGACCAGGCTGAAGATCTCGCCAATGAGATCCATGTAAGAGAAGATGCGCTGACCGCAACGCTCGCAAAAATGGCTGCAACGAATGCCGAGGCACGGGCCATCCTCGGCGTGCCCGCGCAGATCGAGAAGATCGCCACGGCCATCAGACGGATCATCGACAACAGCAGGACCCGGATCAAGGAAGGGCAGTTGTTCAGCGACAAGGCAATCATGGAGACGGGAAAGCTCTTTACGAAGTCGAAGGAAGTTCTGAAGAAGGCCGGCGAAGCGGCAGTTACCGGGGCCAAGGCATCCGTCGAAACGGTCATTGCCGACAGCAACACCATCGAACGCATGACCAGCGAATATGCCACGGCCCATGAGGACCGGCTTGCTTCGGGAGAGTGCATCCCCAAGTCATCTTCGACCTACCTCTGTCTGCTCTATGCTTTTGAAGACATGGCTGCCCACGTCAAGGGTGCAACTTCAAAGATGGCGATGAAATAGAAGCCCGAACGGCTTAGGCGCTGCCAATTCAATAGATTTTCCTACGCCATGGCCATTGGTCATGGCGGTTCTTATTTACGGACTTTTGTAGGGGCGCAATGCTTGCGCCCACGCCGCTGTTTTCATTGAACCAGGGCGTATTCAATACGCCCCTACGGGAGACCCTCAATGCCTCGACCACCTGCCCGGACCATAGGACTGGCACTTTCCGGCGGCGCAGCCCGCGGCATCGCCCATATTGCGGTCCTGGACGTTCTTGAGCAGGAAGGCATCCCCATCCACGCAATCGCAGGCACTAGCGCAGGCAGCATTATCGGCGCTCTTTACTGCGCCGGCATGCCGCTTTCCCAGATCAAGCGCCTTATCCTCAATACAAAATGGAATGACGTAATCAAGTTCACCATACCGAAACAAGGCCTAATATCGAGCATCGGCATCTATGAATTCATGGAGTCCGTGCTTCCGATCAAGAAATTCTCCTCACTTCCCCTCCCCCTTGCAGTCGTAACCACTGACCTGAAAACAGCCGAGAAGGTCGTAATAACGAGCGGTTCCATAGCAAAAGCCGTCCAGGCCAGCTGCAGCGTGCCCATCCTCTTCACCCCGACCGAGATCAATAACAAACTCCTGGTGGACGGCGGCATTTCAAGCCAGATCCCGGTCAGTGCTGCCCGGGAAAACCTGGGGATGAGGAAAGTTATCTCCGTGAACGTAAATTACAAGGCCATGGAATCGGACGACTACGACAATATGATCTCCATCGCAACGCACCTGTCCGCGCTCTGGGCGTCGAAGAACGCCCGTGAAGAGGAAAAGCTGGCGGACGTGGCCATTCACGTAAATGCAAAGGGCATCCCGATCTATGATCTTTCCAAAGCGAAAGAGCTTTTGAAACGCGGGAAGAAGGCGGCTGAGGAAAAGCTGGAGGAGATGAGGGCGTTGCTGTGAAATAAATTTGGCCACATACCAATACCGATACCGACCATTTCACATAAAGAACATTTTCCCCTACCAATTCTCTTTCAATTGACAATAAATCTGCATAGCATATACTTCTTTATGAATGTCACAATTGTCACAGCAAGAGTTTTATTAAAAGAGGCGGTGCAGTTATTTTAAAAATTTTCAAGGAGAAATTATCTTGAAGATATGCACAATAATATCAAGCGGGATCATCATTCTCCTTCTCCTGGCCTCTACCTCTGCGGTCGCCCAAATGCTTCCAGAAGACCCATCAAGTGGGGGTAAGCTGTTTGTGAGCAAGGGTTGCGTTAAATGCCATCCCGTCCAGGGCGAGGGGGGGAAGGCTGGGCCGAGTCTAGGCATTATTGGTCCTGACAGCACCCAGCTGGAGCTGGCAGCGGAGCTCTGGAACCATACCCCCTCAATGATCACGAGCATGGAACATGAGGGAATTGCCAAACCCACGCTGACCGGTCAAGAATATACCGAGATCACCGCCTACCTCTACTTCCTCAGATTCTTTGATCAGGCCGGAGATGCCGGCTCAGGGAAATACCTCTTCGCCCAGAAGGGCTGCAGCTCCTGCCATCCTGTCTCGGGTAGAGGTAAAGACGGCGAACCCGGTCTCGATGGTTTTCCCCGAAACGCTTCGCCGGTTTTCCTGAGCCAGACAATGTGGAATCACAGTCCGAAGATGATGGTCCGCATGATCATGGACGGAGAGACGTGGCCAAATTTTAACGAAATGGAGATGATGGACACGCTGGCTTATATTCAAACCAAGGCAAAAGGGGCGGAAGAACCCTCTTTTTTCAAATCCGGCAATCCCAGGGAAGGCAGAGCAGTCTTCATGGCCAAAGGCTGTACCAGGTGTCACAACGTCAATGGCGAAGGCACAAAGAACGGCATCGATCTCGGGAAGAGAGCGGAGTCCTATTATACGAGCCTCACCCAGATCGTTTCGAGAATGTGGAACAAAGCCCCCGAGATGATGTTCAAAATATCCCCGCAAGGAGAGGCCTCCCAGTTCACTTCGCAAGAAATGACCGACCTCCTCGCCTATCTTTATTTCCTCCATTATACGGATGAGCCCGGCGATGCATCAAGAGGGAAGAAACTCTTTTCAACTATCGGATGTGCGCAATGTCACGGATTGGACAAAAAAAGCGGAACGCTGATGTTTATCGATCTCTCCAAATACCGGGACAGTCCGCCGACTGAAATCGTAGCCAGTATCTGGAATCACAGTATCAAAATGCGTGAGGCAACAAGAGAAAAAGGTATTTCCTGGCCTCAATTTAAAAAAGGAGAGATGGCGGACCTTCTGGCTTTTATCCGGACTCCCATGAAGAAATAACCAATGAGCCGATAGGTACATTGAAAGTCGTATTCGACCTTCTTCAATCACGGATCGGTTGGTGGCCAAAGGCACAATGTCAAGGTGAAACCCCGCCTTCGGCTCACTGTATAGTGGACAATACAACCGGGATATTTGCCCGTCAACATCATAGTAAATGTAGACTTGTTGGTGTAATTTCCCCCAGTTAAAACAAAAGCCCCCAGCCCGATGAACCGTCTGAGGGCTTTTTTAAATTTACTATCCACCGAGCGTGAATTAATGCTTAAACACCCGCTGCCCCGTGAACACCATGGTCACTTTCGGATTCGCTTCATTACATGCCGTGATCGAGTCGAAATCCCTGTCCGATCCGCCAGGCTGCACGATCGCGGAGATCCCCTCTTTGAGCCCCGCATCCACTCCGTCGCGGAACGGGAAGAACGCGTCCGAGACCATGGTGGAGCCGATGAGGTCGCCCTTGTCCTTCTTCGTCTGATCGTCGATCTCTTTGAGCGCTCCCTTATCGCGCTTCCCCTGCTGTGCCTCAAGCTCATAGGTCTTATAGGGTATCCCGTATTTTTTGAAGCAGAGCCCGTCGGCATACTTCGTATAGGCCTTGTAAATGGCGATCTCGGCAACGCCGACCCGGTCCTGCTCGCCCGTGCCGATGCCTACGGTGACGCCGTCCTTCACATAGATAACGGAATTGGACGTGATCCCCTGCTCAACGTTCCAGCCGAAGAGCATGTCATCATATTCCTTGTCCGTCGGCTTACGATCGATCTTGTATTCGGTCCCTTTATACGTGGTCTTCGCTTCCTGGAAATCGGCCTTGGTGCGGATGGCGTTCTTCTGGGACTGCTGCACGATCAGGCCGCCGTCGGTCAAGGCTTTGAATTCCACGAAGCTCATGTCCCGATACTTTGCCAGGTCAGCGATCTTTTCCAGTTTGATGATCCGGAGGTTCTTACGCTTCGCAAGGATAGCGACCGCGCCTTCTTCGAAATCCGGTGCAGCGACCACTTCGAGATAATTCGAGTTCCCGAGCTCTGCGGTCTGCTTGTCCAGTGCCCGGTTCACCACGAGACAGCCGCCGAAAGCGGCGATGCGGTCAGCCATGTTCGCGCGTTCATAGGCGTCGAACACGGTCTTTCCGTATGCAGCGCCGCAGGGGTTGTTATGCTTCATGATCATGGCCGCAGGGCGGTCCATAAGATATTTCATGATATTAAGCGCATTGTCCAGGTCCGTAAAGTTCGTCTTGCCCGGGTGTTTCCCTGCCTGGAGCATCTGCTCCTCGGTAATGGAGCTCACCAGACCGTTCCCCGGCTCGATGAATTTGACACCGGCAAGAGCAAGGTTCCCGCTCACCAGCTGGTACATGGCGGCCTGCTGGTCCGGGTTCTCGCCGTAGCGAAGTCCCTTTTCGATGACCTCTCCCCCGTCCTCAAGTTTCCATGAGCGTTTTCGGTACACCAGCTTTTGATCGCCGAAGCTGATGGTCATTTCGGGCGGGAAATTGTCCGCCATGATGGTCTTGTACATCTTTTTAATGTCCGACATGAAAACCTCCTGGGAAGATGGAAATCCTGACCGGGGCAAGCCCAGACTAAAAGCGTCTCTCGCAAAGCGCGCAAAGGACGCCAAGAAAATCTTAAGGCACGACTTGCTTTTTGTTTTTAAAACCAGAAAAGATCTTGGTTCAAGGTTCCCTTTGCGTTCTTTGCGAGCTTTGCGAGAACAATTCCTGCCTTTTGTATAGAAGTTACTTTGTAACTGCCTAAACCTTATCCATAGACTTCTGTCCGAACAGGCCAGCTGGACGAAGGATAAGCGTAATGATCAGCACGAGAAAGGCAAAGGCGTCCTTATAGGCGCTCGAAATGTAGCTTGCCCCGAAATTCTCTATCAACCCGAGCAGGAAACCGCCGAACATGGCGCCGGGGATGCTCCCGATCCCTCCCAGGACGGCCGCGGTGAAGGCCTTGAGCCCGGCAGTATAGCCCATGAAGAAATGGACCACACCGTAGTAGAGCGTCACCATGACCCCTGCCACCGCCGCAAGGGACGAACCGATCATGAAGGTAATGGAAATGACCTGATTGATATTGATCCCCACCAGGCCCGCCATGACCCGGTCCTGGGACGTGGCGCGCATGGCCTTGCCCAGTTTGGTCTTCGAAACAAAGAGCTGAAGGGCGACCATGATAAGGATGGATGCCGTCAGGATGAATACCTGTACGGGAGAAACGTTTGCGCCAAAGAGACTAAAGCCTTCGGTGGGAAGCATGGGAGGCATGTTCTTATACTCTTTGCCCTGGGCAAGCATCACGAAGTTCTGGAGGATGATGGACATGCCCACGGCGCTGATCAGAGGGGTGAGCTTGGCTGCGTTACGGAGCGGCCGGTAGGCAACGCGCTCGATGACCGCACCATAGGCCGCGCAGAACGCCATGGACACGATGATCGTGAGCAGCAGCGACAGCCCCAGACTGTATGCGGTAAGCCCCCAATAGGTGAGCACGCCGAGAACGATGATGCCAAGGTAAGCCCCGAGCATATACACTTCACCGTGGGCAAAGTTGATGAGCTGGAGGATGCCGTACACCATGGTGTACCCGAGGGCGATGAGCGCGTACACCGCGCCCAGGGCAAGTCCGTTTATGAGCTGTTGAGTGAACATCAGACGATTCTTTCTCTACTTCATTTCAACGAACTTCCCGTTCGTGACCTTCCAGACCACATAGGGAGCCTTGGCCACATCGCCGTTCTTATCAAAGGAGATGTCGCCGAAGGCGCCCCGGAAAGTGTTCTTCGATATGAATTCTGCTACGGCCGTTCCTTCAGTTTTTCCGGTCTCCTGAATGGCCGTCAGAATGATGTTCGCCGCATCATAGGCATAGATAGAGTAAGGTCCCGGTGCACCATACTTTGCCGTATATTTCTCATTGAACGCCTTGGAAGTCGGCAGCCCCGAGGGGTCTTTGCCGAAGGTTATGTAGGTCCCTTCAGCCGCATTCCCGGCGATGCTGATAAAGGTCGGGTCGTACACGCCGTCTCCCGTTACCATGGGGATGTTCATGCCGATCTCCTTGGCCTGGCGCACCAGTCTGCCGGCCTCAGGATAAACGCCGCCGAAGAAATAGACATCCGGTTTCTTTTCCCTGATCAGGGTCAGGACCGCCTTATAGTCGGGGTCCTTGGTCTGGATCCCGTCGTAATAGACTACCTGCACCTTGCCTTCGATGACCTGTTTGAAAAAGTCGGCAAGACCTTTCCCATAGGTCGTATTGTCATGGATGACGGCTACGCGTTTCGGTTTCAAGGTCTTCAGCACGAATTCTGCCGCTACTCCGCCCTGCTGGTCGTCGGTGCCGCATACGCGAAAAATGTTCTGATACCCCTGCTGGGTCAGCCGGGGATTCGTGGAGGCAGGGCTTATGGCGACGATGTTCGCCGTATGGTAATAGGTCGATGCATTGATGGAGCAGTTGGAATTCCAGTGTCCTACGACGGCTGCGACCTTCTGGTTGATGAACTTGTTTGCGATCGAGACGGCCTGTTTGGGATCTGCCTGGTCATCGCCCGGCACCAGCTGGATCTTCTTCCCCAGGACGCCGCCCTTTTCGTTCCATTCAGCGACGGCCAGTTCCACGCCGTTCCTGAGGTCGATTCCCATCTTGCTCTGGTCGCCGGTCATGGGGCCTGCTGCACCGATCCTGACGACGTTCTCATCCTGCCGGACGCATCCGACCACGACCATCATCATCAAAACGACCGCACCGAGAATCTTCTTCATCTGCCGCCTCCCTGATTTTTCGATCCTGCCGCATTCATGGCCCTGATCAAGTCCTTCGCCGCTTGAGAAATGTCCCTTGCAGAACAGACAGCGCCGATAACCGCCGCTCCGCCGGCACCTGCATGCATGACATCGCCGATAGTGTCCAAGGAGACCCCGCCGATGGCAATAACGGGGATCGAGACCGCTGCTGCGACTGCAGCCAGGTTTTCCAGCCCCTGGACTTCCCCTGCGTCCTTCGTTGTGGTCCGATAGACGGGGCCGAACCCGATATAATCGGCACCCGCTGCTTCCGCATCCTTCGCCTGTTCCAGGCTGTGCGTCGAGATGCCGATCAGGGCCTGGGGGCCGAGGACTTTCCGGGCGGCGGCGATCGGAAGATCGTCCTGTCCCAGGTGAACTCCGTCAGCACCGACAGCGACTGCGATGTCAGCATGGTCGTTCAAAATAAACAGCGCTCCGCTTGTGCGGAACACCCCCGCCAGTCGAAGCGCTGTTTCATAGATCGCACGCCGTGTACCGTTCTTGTTCCGGTACTGAAAGAACGCCACGCCCCCGTTCTGCGCCAGGGCAGCGGCCTCGGCCGGGTCGATGCGCAGCGTGTCCTGATCGAGGATCAGGCACAGGCCTCCAAGATCACTTTGGCGGGTTATTGTACCGCTCCATGAATTTCGTTGAGATATTGCCGGACTGGAAATCCGGATCATCAAGTATCTTCTTGTGCATGGGGATCGTGGTCTTCACCCCTTCGATGATGAATTCGTTCAGGGCACGTTTCATCCGCATGATCGCATCGTCTCGAGTGTCCGCGTGCACGACCAGTTTCGCGATCATGGAGTCATAGTACTGCGGGATCACATACTGGGTATAGGCGGCGGTCTCCACGCGGACGCCCGGCCCGCCCGGTGGATTGAAGGCGGTGATCATGCCGGGTGAGGGCGTGAACTTCACCGGGTCCTCGGCATTGATGCGGCATTCCATGCTGTGCCCACGGATCGTTATCTGCTCCTGGGTGAACGAGAGCGGCAGGCCGGCCGCAACCCGGATCTGCTCTTTTACCAGGTCGATGCCGGTCACCATCTCGGTCACCGGATGTTCCACCTGGATCCGCGTGTTCATTTCCATGAAATAATATTTGCGGTCTTCGTCCATAAGGAATTCGATCGTGCCGGCATTGCGGTATTTCACGCTCTTGGCAACCTTCACTGCCATCTCGCCCATCTCCTTGCGAAGGGCCGCATCAACCGTGACCGACGGGGCCTCCTCAATGAGCTTTTGATGTCGCCGCTGGATGGAGCATTCGCGCTCGCCCAGATAGACCACGTTCCCTTTTTCATCGGCCATGAGCTGGATCTCGATGTGGCGGGGCTGGAGAATATATTTTTCTATGTAGACATCGGCATTGCCGAAGGCCGCCAGGGCCTCGGTCTGGGCCATGACAAAGGCGTTCGCGAATTCCGATTCCTCCAGCACGACCCGCATGCCCTTCCCGCCGCCGCCGGCCGCAGCCTTGACGATCACCGGGAACCCGAGCTCGCGGGCGATCTCGATGGCGCTGTTCTCTTCGGTCACGACGCCGTCGCTGCCCGGCAGCACCGGTACGCCCGCCTTGATGGCGGTTGCACGGGCACGGGCCTTGTCGCCCATCTGCTTGATACTTTCCGGACTGGGGCCGATGAACCGCATTCCCGTGGAGTTGCAGATCTCGGCAAAACTGGAATTCTCTGCCAGGAAACCGTACCCTGGATGAATGGCTTCGGCGTCCGTGATCTCGGCCGCACTGATGATGCTCGGCACATGCAGGTAGCTGTCCGTGCTCTTGGGCGGGCCGATGCAGACGCTCTCGTCGGCAAAGCGGACGTGGAGGGAATTGGCATCTGCCGTGGAATGAACGGCCACGGTCTTGATCCCCATTTCCTTGCAGGCCCGGATGATACGGAGCGCTATCTCGCCGCGGTTGGCGATCAGAATTTTTTTAAACACGCACTCACCTCTACATCGTTATTTTTCGTGGCATTGCTGCACCCTGCGTCGGAACAGGTCCTCAGGCAGGCTCGATGACGAACAGCGGCTGGCCGTATTCCACGGGCTGGCCGCTCTCGACCAGGATCTGGACGATCTTTCCTGCGGACTCGGACTCGATCTCGTTCATGAGCTTCATCGCTTCGATGATGCAGAGCACCTGTCCGTTCTTCACGGTATCGCCCGTTTCCACATAAGGCGCTTTGTCAGGCGAACTCGCCCGGTAGAACGTGCCGACGATCGGGGAGGTCACCTTGATCTGGTTCGTCTTGGCCGGCTCGGCGGGCTTTTCCGCTGCCGCTGCCGGAGCGTGCGGCAATGCAGGCGCAACGATCGCCGCAGGCGGATGGTCCATGCGCGGTATGGCGTGATGGTAGGTCACGTCCCCGCCTTTACGCAGTTTTACTTTCACGCCTGCGCGCTCGATCTCCACCTCCGAGATGTCGGTGTCTTTCAGCATCTCGATCAGTTCTTTCAATTCTTTAAGGTTCATGATGACTCCTTTTTGGATTCGCAGAATGAATTACAGCCGGAACTACTTCTTAACGCGCTCAATAAAGGTGCCCGTTCGCGTGTCGACCTTGACGAAATCTCCCTCATTGAGATATAACGGGACCTTGATCACCGCACCGGACTCCAGCGTCGCCGGTTTGGAGCCGCCTGACGCAGTATCGCCGCGCACCCCCGGGTCGGTCTTGGAGATCGCAAGCTCCACGAACATGGGCACCTCAATGTTGATGGGCTGCTCCTTGTGATAGAGCACCTTGATCTCCATATTTTCTTTAAGATAGTTGATGCTGTCGCCGAGCTGCTTCTCGTTCATCGATACCTGCTCGTAGGTGCTGGTGTCCATGAATATGCGGTCCTTGTCTGCGGCGTACAAATACTGCATCGTTTTTTCTTCGAGGTTGGGAACGTCGACTTTTTCTCCCGCTCTGAATGTTTTATCGGTAACGTTCCCCGATTTGAGGCTCTTGAATTTGGTCCTCACGAACGCCCCGCCCTTGCCGGGTTTCACATGCTGAAACTCCACGATCACATAGGGCTCGCCATCGATCTCGATTTTCAATCCATTCCTGAACTCAGTTGTAGATACCGGCACTTCTTACACCCTCCCTTTCGTCATTGACGCCGTAATTTTTTTTCGTTTGTTCTGTTACCGCTTCCCGGGAACTTCGAGCCCCCTCGGCAGCGTGGTCAGCACTTTAAAGCCTGTCCCGGTCACCAGCACCATGTCTTCTATCCTGACACCGCCCCATCCAGGGATATAAATACCGGGTTCGACCGTGAACACCATCAGGGGCGCTACCTGGTCCCGGGACAGCGGCGAGACCGATGGCCCCTCATGGACCATGAGGCCGACGCCGTGGCCGGTGCCATGGCCGAATTGCTTTGCGTGACCAGCACCCCCGATCACCTCCCGCGCTGCTCCGTCCACGGCCGTGCACGCGACTCCGGGGCGAACCGCGGAAATTGCGGTCTGCTGTGCCTGCAGGACCAGTCCGTGTATCTCACGCTGACGCGCGGAAGGACGGCCGATGCAGACCGTTCGGGTGATATCGGAGAAGTATCCATCTGCTTCGGCACCGAAATCGAACGTCACGAGGTCTCCCTGCTTGAGGCGCCGTTCGGACACGGAAGCGTGCGGCATGGCCCCGTTCCTGCCCGATGCAACGATCGTGTCAAAAGCGGCCTTGCGCGCGCCTTTTTCCCGCATCAGAAACTCAAGCATGAGCGCCAGAGCGCTCTCTCGGACCCCCGGTTTGATGTACTTGGTCAATTCCTGGAACGATTCTTCCGCCCGGCGGATAGCCTTCCGGATGGATGCAAGTTCGGAAGGGTCTTTCCTCTGCCGCAACTCACCCACTAGGTCCCGGTACCCTTTGAGCACCAGCCCTTGTTTTCGGAGCTTGTTCAGGCTCTCGATGGTGAAGGACGTCTCATCGAACCAGAGGGAGGTAACGTTCGCATGGTCCGCTGCCTCTCGCAAAGCAGCATAATGGTCCTTTTTCTGGATCAGAACGGAAACGCCGGCAACCTGCCTGACAGCCTGGACCGCATACCGGAAATCCGTAATGAGGCAGGGCTTGCCTGATGCGACCAGGACCGATCCCGCCGAACCAGTGAAACCGGTGAGATACCGGACGTTCTCCCGCTTCGAGATCAGCAGGGCATCAATGCCCGCTTCCGCCATGAGCCGCTTCAAGCCGGCGATCCGGTTCAATTCAGGTCGTTTTTTGCTCATTTTTTGACGATGCCCACTGCGGCTCTAAGGGCAAGAAGATAACTCTCCGGGCCGAACCCGGCGATCTGCCCGACCGCCACACCCGAGATGTAGGAATGGTGCCTGAACTCCTCGCGTTTATAGATGTTCGAGATATGGGCCTCGATCGTTGGGATGCCGGTCGATGCAATGGCGTCGCGCAATGCGACGCTCGTATGCGTATAGGCGCCAGGGTTGATGACGATCGCCTGACAGGTTCCCATGGCGTCCTGGATCTTTTGCACCAGTTCGCCCTCATGGTTCGATTGGAAGAACGCGACCTCCACGCCGAGTTCGGCCGCAAGCGCGGCAATACGGCGGTTGATATCATCGAGCGTTTCAGCGCCATAGATCTGCGGCTCGCGTTTTCCCAGAAGGTTCAGGTTCGGACCGTTGATCACCAGAATCTTCATGCTTCCCCCGTATAAAAAAATAAAACTGCCTGAGGCAGTTTAAGCATCACCGGAAGAGACGATTGTAGCATTCCCTCGCGGTTTATCAGAACTCTTTCAGCAGTTTCGGTACGGCCATCCGCAGCAGGAACCGTCCTTTCCCGAAATTGCCTTCGGGCTTGATGATCAGAACGATGAAATATTCCTCGTTGAGCCGCCTCAGCATGACCATGGCCTTTTCCGCCATGACCGTGACTTCTCGGGTCGTCCCCAGTTGTACGGTCTGGGACCCTTTTTCGATCTCTTTGATGAGCGAAGAATATTCCACGGTCATGGACTGTATATCCAGCTCGCTCTCAATGGAATACTCGTCCACCGGGATGCCGTCAAGCCCTACGACCAGTGCGCCCAGGGCACCTTCGGTGCCGTCCACTACGTTCTTGAGAATCTCGCCAAAGGACATTTATTTCTCCTTCATGATGTTCTTCAGCCAGTTATCGAGCCGTACAATGGTCTGCTCTTTTCCCGAAACGACTGTTTTCGGTGCAGCTGGCGGCATTTCTTCACCTTGGACCGGCAACACGGGGGCTGCCGGAGGCGGAGGTTGCGGCACCATCTCCGCTGTTTCGGGCAGAACATACTCCACCGGCGCAAATCCTGAATCAAATGCCCTCGACTCAAAATCATCTGCAGGAGGAGGAACATATTCCCTTGCCTCCGCCTCTACGCCGGGAATGGGACGTTGTTTTGTGCCGCCAGGAGACGCTGGCGGAGGAGGCGTTAAGGGCGGAGACGCTGGCGCTTCAAAAAATACCGGGGTCCCCTGTTCCTCGTCCGCGCCGGAAGCGCTGCCCATGGCGCGCACATGAGCAAGCTTGTCCTTGAGGAGCTTGCTGTTCGGCCTGTCCGCGAGCATCCGCTCGTAGATCTCAATGGCCTTTTCATAAAAACCCTGCGCGATATAAAGTTCGGCCAGCGTATCGGTCGTAAAATCATCGGCCTCAGGAAGCACTTCGCCAAAAACTGCTGTTTCGTCCTTGCCGGCGAGTTCCGGACCGCTGCTAGCCGGTACCGACTCCATCTCCATCTCAGCCGGCTCGACGTCAAAAAGAAGGCTGTCCGAAGAAACCTCATCAAGAACGGCGCTCTCATTGCCGGCCTCAGCCAAATCAAATGCAGCCGATGCCGATTCGTCGCCGGCGTTCTTCCCTGCCTGCGGTTCCGGTTCTGTCTCGACCGGCTCTACGTCGAAGAACAGTGCTTCCGGAGGGGCTTCGTCAGCAGCTACTGCTTCCTTCGGTTCTTCGACGGAAATTTCGTGTACAAGCTCCTGGGAAAAATCCAGCGCAGGTTCGGTTTTTTGCGCCTCGGCCGGCATCGGCTCGCTGCCAAAAATATCATCTCCTGACAGCCCGGCAGTATCGGTGCCGGGGACCTGCTCCCACTCCGTGGAACGGTCGGGAATGATGCTCTTTTCAGGTTCATGGGGTTCGGCAACAGTCGTTTCGCTTGGCAGCGGTTCGCTGTCAAAGAAGCTGTTGCCCGGGGCTGCATCCAGCGAACCAGATCCCAGCTCGGCGGCCGGCACCGATAATTCAGGACTTGCGGCCATATCAAAACCGCTGCTGTCGGCAGCGGGAATATCGAGCGGTGCAACTTCACTGTCGAAGAAGCGGTTGCCCGGGCTTGCATTCGGTGATGATGGTCCCTTTTCCTGGGCCGGTACCGATAATTCAGGCATTGCTGCCGCATCAAAACCGCTGCTGTCGGCGGGAATCTCCATCGGTGCCACAGGTTCACTATCGAAGAAACTGTTGATCGAACCTGCATCCGGGGAACTCGGCCGCTGCTCCGTGACCGCTGCTGAACGACCGGGCACCGGAGTTGCCGGCTTCGTATCGAACGGAAGGCTTCCTTCGTGGCCTGCCAAACCATCATCCATGCGGACTGCTTCATGCTGAACAGTCTCTTCCGCCGCAAGATGTGAGAACATATCGTGCGACGCCTGGGGCTGCTGCGGAACAACGGGGGCCGCCTCATCCAGCGATTCAAAAACGAGCACTTCTTCCGGCTCTTCGGACTCAGCGGAGGGCGGAATACTGACCGGGGCGGCCTTCTGTCCCTGCGGCACGGCGGGAGCCTCTGCCGGTTTGACTGCAGGAGCAGGTGTTGCCGGGGCCGGGGCCGGTTTCGGCGGTGGAACAGCCGCTGACGCCTGACCGGCCGGTGGCTGGAATTTCGGACCAGCGATCTTTCCCCGAACGTCACGCCCCGCCTCAATATCGGCAATAAGCGCGTTAAGCTCCGGATCCTTGGGGTTTACTGAAAGCACTGTCTTGAAGAACTGTAACGCCTCTTGCGCCCTGCCTTGCAACGCATGGATCTCACCTAATTTGCGCTGGGCCAGTACATTGTCCGGGATAGCCTTGATTACTTCCTCGAACTCCTTCTGTGCTTCCGTCAGATTTCCTTTGTCGAGCAAAAGCCTTCCCAGGAAGGACTTCGCAGTTACATAGCCAGGGTTGTTCTTGAGCCCCTCAACGAGCACAGCTATCGCCGTCTCGATATCCCCGGTTTTCTTATACTCTTCGGCAAGCGGTACAAAGAGCTTCGATTTGGGGTCTTTCGAGAGTCGCTCCGTCAACTTCGCTATTTCGGAGGTTCCCTTTTCCATAAATTTATCTTTTCAGAATTATCTTTTCATATCAAACTGATAGGCGAGAGTGTACCAAACCCAGGGGTATAAAGTCAAGGCAAATTCCCTGATTTTGCTTTAAGTTCCAAGACTTTGTCCAGCACGCGGGACGCTACCTCTGCTTTGTCCATCAGAGGGAGATGCGTTGTCATGCCGGTCCGATCAATAAGCGTCACGACATTGGTATCAGAGCCGAAGCCGGCACCAGTGGCTAAAAGGTCATTGGCCACGATCAGATCGAGATTCTTTGCACGGAGCTTTTGGATCGCATTGTCAAGAACATGGTCCGTTTCCGCAGCAAAACCAACGAGCATGCGCTTCTGCGGAAGGTCGCCCAGTCGCTGCAGGATATCGACAGTTCGCTCCAGCAGCAGCGTAGGAGATGCGGTTTCTTTTTTTATCTTGCGGTCCGAGGCCTCCAGGGGTCTGAAATCAGAGACCGCAGCCGCCATGATCACGATCTGTGCCGAGCCGACCTGTTCCATGACCGCCCGGTGCAGATCCGCTGCACTGGTGACCGGAATGAAGGCGATACCTTCCGGCGGCGTCAATGCAGTTGGTCCGGAGATGAGGACCACCTTAGCCCCGCGGTCGCGGGCTGCGCGTGCCAGCGCATACCCCATTTTCCCTGTTGAGGGATTACTGATGAACCTCACGGCATCGATCGGTTCCCGGGTCGGTCCTGCGGTAACGAGAACGGTGAGACCCGCGAGATCACGGGGTAAAAAAGACGCGGCAACCGCATCGATGATCCTGCCGGTCTCCGCAAGACGCCCCTGCCCTACCGTGCCGCAGGCAAGTTTGCCTTTGTCAGGATCGATGAAGCGTACGCCAAGATCTCGTAACGATGCCATATTCCTTTTCAGCACTGCGTTCCGATACATCCGGTCGTTCATTGCCGGTGCGATCATGAGCGGGCAATCGATAGCCATAAGGGCCGAGGTCAGGGCATCGTCAGCGATGCCTGCAGCGATCTTGCCGATGATATTAGCCGTAGCCGGAGCAATAAGCGCAAGATGAAGACCGCTGGTCACATCGATATGCCCGATCGGCTCTCGCTCATTCGGGTCATATTCATCGGTCAGCACAGGGGATCCGCTTAGTGCCTCAAAGGTCAGTTTGGAGACAAAACGACAGGCACTGCGCGTCATGACGACGCGAACCTCGGCACCCTCG
>JBGQDI010000031.1:0-16632 GCA_041495765.1 Nitrospirota bacterium | reverse complement strand
GCATTCTCCGCCGTCTCGTGGTCCCGGATCTCTCCTACCATGTTGATGTCCGGGTCCTGGCGCAGGTTGGTCCTGAGAGTGCTGGCAAAGGTAACGCCGATATGCGGCTGCACGGCGACCTGGTTGAACCGGTCATGGACCATCTCGATCGGGTCCTCGATGGTCACGACATTCACTTCGGGCGTAGCCACGGTCTTAAGCGCCGAATAGAGCGTCGTCGTCTTGCCGCTGCCCGTGGGGCCCGTCACCAGGATGATGCCGTAGGGCCGCGCGATGAACGACCGGAACAGTTCGTATTCCCTTGCTTCGAACCCGATCTCCTCCAGGTCCTGGAGCAGGATGTCCGGGTCGAATATCCTGAGCACGACCTTCTCGCCGAAGGCCGTCGGCATGGTCGAGACGCGAAGCTCTACCTCGCGGCACTTGTACTCGGTCTTGATGCGCCCGTCCTGGGGACGCCGCTTTTCAGCGATGTCCATACGGGAGAGCATCTTGATGCGGGATATGAAGGCCGGGTGGACCGCCTTAGGGATCTTGTGGAGCGTATGCAGCATGCCGTCGATCCTGAGCCGCACCTCGCTTGCCTCGCGCTTCGGTTCGATATGGATGTCGCTGGCCCGCTGATCAAAGGCAGAGCGGAACAGGAATTCCACCGCGTTCACCACATGCTTGTCCGTGGCCTCGATCTCCGACACTGATTTCATTCTGACGAACTGTTCAAGGTTGCCGAGGTCGACGTCGGAGGTCATTTCCTTGGCCGCAGCGGTGACGGAAGAACGGAAGCCATAGAATTCGGTGATGATCTTGAGGATGTCCGTCTTCGTCGCGATGACCCGGTTCACCTTGTAGCCCATGCGCTCTATGTTCTCGATCACTTCGATATTGTAGGGATCTGCCACGGCGAGCGTGAGCGTGTCATCCGTGCGTTCAATGGGGACTGAAACGGTGCGCCGTGCAAACGCGCGAGAGAGGATCTGCGTCGTCACATCGGGGTTCAGCTTGAGCGGATCGATCTTTTTGAAGAGGAGGCCCGCATGGTCGGCGACCGCGGCGGTGATGATGTCCTCGGTCAAAAAATTTCCTGGTTCCCCGGGCAGTTCAAAATTAAGTGAAGCGACGACCTCGATCGCCGAGACCTCGTCCTCCAGGTGCATTCGGCCGCGCTGCAACGTGTCTCCCCGCGCTTTGAGGATCTTCATCCGCTGGACATCCTGCTTGACCTTGATCTCCCGCACCTGATCGGGCGTTATCTTATTGGTCTTGAGCAGGATCTCGCAAACGAGGTCTGTAGTAAGTCTGGTCATTTATTATAATTCCTGGTGACCTGTTCGAATTGGTGCAATGTCTGCCGGGCCTGACAAATAAAAGGCCCCCTCGAGGGGGGCCGTATTCAAACAATGGACCAGCGGGCACTCAACCTACTTCTTGGCCGGTTTTGCAGGTGCGGGTGCAGGGGCCGGAGCGACCGGGGCCGGTGCAGGAGCCGGCGCAGGTGCCGGAGGCGGCGCAACAGCAGGCTGCTCTGCCGGTTTCGGGGCTTCCGCTTTCTTTTCACAGCCAAAGAATGCTACGGACAATACCAGAACAAATGACAGCATAATGACGGATATTTTTTTCATGAGGGATTCACCTCCTCCCGCGAATGAGATCATTACGATCAAAGTACCCATAACCAGTCGAACGAACGCGCCTGCTGCTTACAGTATCCGCGTAGCAACCGAACGGGTGACCGTCAGTTCTTTCACCTTCTGGCCGAGCTTCTCGTCGAGCAGCAACTGCTGCTCCTCGCTGAGGCGGAGCCTGAACACTCTCAATTTGTTCAGCGAGCGTTTCGTCAGGTATATTTCACGCAGCTCAAAGCCTATCTGCTTTTTGATCTCAGCAGACTGTTGAGGTGTCAATTCAAGAACAACGGTTTCTTCCATTCAACACGCCCTCCATAGTTGAGAATTATAGGCGTTTGCTCTTTTGAATTCAAGTTCTTTTTAAAAAGCTGTTATTTACGGCTTCGAAGCCACCACAATTACCTGTCTAACCCAAGGAAATTCAGCCACGAGCCGTTCCTGCAGGCCCCGGACCAGGGCCACACGGGTGATGTGTCACCGCCAGCAGAGCCCGGCAGGAGCGATCTTAACCGTGCCGCCTTCGACGCCGGCAAGAGCAACATCCCCGCCCCGATGCTCGTACTGCTTGTTCTTCTCGGCAATGATCGTTTTGATCCGGTCTATGTCCTGATGCCTATCCAAGCTGTTCATTCCGCAATCCGAAATCCGCATTCCGCAATTTGTTCATCCTTCCATTACCAGCTTTTGTATGGTCTTCTCGACCGCTTCTGCGACCGCCACTTTCTCGACAACGCCGGTCTTTCGGTCTTTGAGCTCAACGAGGCCGTCTTTGAGGTTCTTCTCACCGATGACGATCCGGTAGGGAATGCCGATAAGGTCGGCGTCCTTGAACTTGACTCCCGCGCGCTCATCACGGTCATCCATCAGGACCTCAAAACCTTTTTCCTCCAAGGCAGCGTAGAGCTCTTCCGCAACTTCCATGGACCGTGCGTCCTTCACGCTCACCGGCACGATCAGGATCTGGTAGGGCGCTATCGCAAGCGGCCAGATGATGCCATTCTCGTCGTTCCCCTGCTCGACGGCCGCGGCCGCAATGCGCGCGGGACCGATGCCGTAACTGCCCATGACGATCGGTTTCTCTGCGCCGCTCTCATCCAGATAGTTCGCCTTGAGCGGGACCGAATAACGCGTCCCGAGCTTGAAGATGTTGCCGATCTCTATCACCCGTTCGGTGCGGAGCGTCTTGCCGCACTTCGCACACCCGTCTCCCGCTTTTGCCTCGTGAATGTCGGCGAACTCGGCAT
Source organism: Nitrospirota bacterium (assembly GCA_041495765.1). Lineage (GTDB taxonomy): Bacteria > Nitrospirota > UBA9217 > UBA9217 > UBA9217 > GWC2-56-14. The sequence continues at coordinate 13,763 of JBGQDI010000031.1, read as the reverse complement.
CGCTGAAGTGCTGTGTGGCGGTCACCCCCTTTACGTGAAATCCCTCCTTGTTCGCTCCGGCAATGAACACTCCCTGCTTGAGCGTGGGATCGGCTATCTTCCTGACCTTGTGGCTCATGGGTCCGATGAATCCGGCAGGCACGCTGAGCGCGGCCTTAACCTCGTCCTTAAGCGCCGGTCGATGAGCGCCGATGAGCTTTGCCAGCTTCTTTTCATGCACGGCCTGGTCGCCGCGCACCAGCGCGAGCACCGGCCCCGCGTCGGTCATCACGAGGATCGACTTGAGCAAAGCATCAGGCGTCACCTTCAGGAAGCGCGTCACCTCGTCAATGGTCCTGCGTTCGGGAGTAGCGATCTCCTCGAAGGCCGCTTCCGCGGATTTTGATGCAGGCGGCACGGACTCGGCAAGCTCCACGTTCGCCGCGTACCCGCAGGAATCGCACAAGGCAACGACGTCCTCGCCTGCTGCGGACGGAGCCATGAACTCATGTGCCCCCGTACCGCCCATCATGCCCATGTCGCTCTGCACCACATAGAACTTGATGCCGCAGCGGGAATAGATCTTCCGGTAGGCTTCCAGGTGAATATCGTAGGATTTGTCGAGCCCTGCCTCGTCTCGGTCGAAGCTGTAGGAATCCTTCATGACGAACTCGCGGGTGCGCAAGATGCCGCTCTTGGGGCGTGCCTCGTCGCGGAGCTTGGTCTGGAGCTGGTACCAGATCTGCGGAAGGTCCCGGTAGGACCGCAGGTCGTGCGCCGCGAGCCAGGTCATGACCTCCTCGTGCGTCATGGCCAGGCACATGTCGCGGCCGCCGCGGTCCTTCAAACGGAACATCTCGTCGCCGATCGCTTCCCAGCGGCCCGTCTGCTGCCATACCTCGGCAGGATGCAGCACCGGCATGGTCACTTCCTGGCCGCCAATGGCATTCATCTCCTCGCGCATGATGCGATCGATCTTGTCCATGACGCGCTGGCCCAGCGGCAGGTAGATATAGAGCCCGGCAGCGAGCTGGCGCACGAAACCGGCCCGCACCATGAGCTTGTGTGATATCGCCTCGGCCTCGGCTGGTGCGTCCTTTAACGTTGGGATAAAAAGACGGGAATAACGCATGAAACCTCCAATGATTTAGAACAGAGAAGACATACTAAACGCCATACTCTTACTTCTTACCTCTTACTTCTGGTTTCTTTCTGCCTTCTGCTTTTTTACTATCTCTTCCACTTCCTGGACCAGCGCATCGGCAAGGTCTTCCTCGGAAAGTTTCTTTATGATATCTCCATACCGGAACAGCAGGCCAACGCCTTTGCCGCCCGCGATCCCTGCATCGGCCTCGCGCGCTTCACCCGGCCCGTTCACCACGCAGCCCATGACCGCGACGGTGATCGGCTCCTTGATATGTGCCAGCCGTTTTTCAACCTCTGATGCAAGGCCGATGATGTCGATCTCTGTCCTGCCGCAGGTGGGGCAGGAGATGATGTTCACGCCGCGCTGGCGGACCTTTAAAGATTTCAGTATCCCATAGGCAACGCGCACTTCCTCGACCGGGTCCGCGGTCAATGAGACCCTCATCGTATCGCCGATGCCTTCGGCAAGCAGGATGCCAAGCCCGACGCTCGATTTGATCGTGCCGGAATGGAGCGTGCCAGCCTCGGAGATGCCGATATGGAGCGGATAATCGGACCGTCCTGAGAACAGCCGGTACGAAGCGACCGTGGTCATCACATCGGAGGCCTTGAGCGAGACCTTGAGGTTCGTGAAGTTCAGGTCCTCCAGGATGCGGATATGGCCGAAGGCGCTCTCGACGATCGCTTCGGGCGTGGGATGCTGGTACTTTTCGAGCAGATGCTTCTCGAGCGATCCGGCGTTCACGCCGATGCGGATCGGGATGCCCTTGTCCTTGCAGGCCAGGACCACTTCGGACACCTTATCGACGCCGCCGATATTGCCGGGATTGATGCGCAGCCCATCGATGCCCTGCCTGATCGCTTCGAGCGCGAGGCGGTAGTCGAAGTGGATGTCCGCGATCAGTGGAAGCTTCGTGCCCTTGCGGATATCACCCAGAGACTTCGCCGCTGCTTCGTCCGGCACGGCAAGCCGCACGATCTCGCAGCCAGCCTGTTCGAGGTGACCGATCTGTTCGAGCGTCTTCGCAGCGTTCCGCGTGTCCGTGTTGCACATGGACTGCACAGCGACCGGCGCGCCTCCGCCGATCTTTACGCCGCCGAGGAAGATCTGTTTTGTTTTTTTACGGAGTATTTGGCTCATAATCTTACGCTGCCCCAAAGAAACCCTTCTGCTATTTACCAAGCCAATGCATGATCACGATGATGATTTTTTTAACGATATCGAGCCTCATGATGTCGTTAAAGGAAACCACTGCGATCAGTGAGATCAGTACGGCTGCTCCGATGTTCTGGCTCATCTCCATCACCGAACGTTCAAGCGGTTTCTTTCGGACCGCTTCGATCACCAGAAACAGCAGCAGCCCGCCGTCGAGGATCGGGATCGGCAATAAATTCAGGATGCCGAGCGAGATGCTGACCATGGCAAGAAGATCCAGGAACGTCGACAATCCTGCAGCAGCGGCCCTTCCCGACATCTGAGCGATCATCACTGGTCCGCCGAGAGTCTTGATCGACAGGTTGAGCGTCAGCAGTTTTTTGAGCGTTAGGAAGGTGAGATCGATATACTCGATGGTTTTCTCGAATCCCAGACGCACGGAATCAATAAATCCGTACTGTTTGAACACGAGACGCAAGAGCGGGCCGACACCGATCACGTACTTCCCCTCATGTTTAACCGGTGTGACCAAGATACTGGTTGGTTTGCCATCACGCTCGATTGTGAGCGCAAGTTGCTTTCCGTTGCTCTGTTTAATCAGATCGGAGAACTGGGTCCAGTAATCGACATGGTTCCCGTTGATGGCGATAATTTTATCATTCACCCGTACACCTGCCTTCTCCGCAGGTAAACCAGGTGAGAGGCTGCCTATCTCGGCAAAAACGTCCGGTGAAAGACCCGAGACTCCGATCTTGATTTCGGCGTCAAGCTCCGGATGCAGGGTCAGTGTCTTTTTTTCACCAGCCCGATCGACGACGACCGCTATGTCAGTATCCGGATTGACGGCAATCTGCATTTCTGCTTTTTTCCAGTCCGCGACATTACGACCATTTACCTTTTCAATAATATCTCCGACCACAAAACCCGCACGCTCACCTGGCGAACCTTTTTCCACGTAGCCCACCCGGGCAGCCCCCAGCGTGTAGGTGCCGACCATGAACACCAGCGGCATGATCAGGAAGGCAAGCACGATATTGGTGAGCGGGCCTGTTGCGGCGATCTTGGCGCGCTGCCACACGGTCTTGGACTGGAACTCATCGGTGGCGCCGGTAGGCTCCTCGTCGGGATTCTCTCCGGCCATCTTCACGTATCCGCCGAGCGGGAGCGCAGAAAGGACATACTCCGTGTCGCCCTTCTTGAACCCGAAGACCTTGGGCCCCATGCCGAGCGAGAATTTTTCGACGCGCACCCCTGCACGCTTCGCCATGATGAAGTGGCCGAACTCGTGCACGAACACGAGGATGCCGATCACGATAAGAAAATATATTAATGTCATTTCAAATCCTCTTTCATTCTACAATGATATTTACAGTATGCCGGTGAACCGGCCCCCCTCACCCTACCCTCTCCCACGCGGGGGAGAGGATTTTTAAGGGGTACATTCCGCACTCCGAAATTGATTATTCTGTATTTATTCTCAATCCGCAATCCGAAATCCGAAATCCGCAATGGTTTTCTCTGCTTCTTTCCTCGCCCAGAGGTCGGCCTTGAGCGCGTCCTCAACGGTCGTTATGGAGAAGGGCCGGTGGGTGTCCATGACGGACCGGATCACCCGGGCGACATCGGTGTAGCGGATCCGCTCGTCCAGAAAGTACTTGACCGCCACTTCATTTGCCGCCGAAAGCACGGCAGGCATGCTTCCCCCTGCCCGGAGCGCATCATAGGCGTAAGCGAGGCAGGGAAAACGGTCCATGTCAGGCTCCTCGAAGGTAAGCGTGCCGATGGCCGCGAGGTTGAGGGCAGGAGAGACGTCATCGAGCCGTTCGGGATACGAGAGGGCGTAGGCTATGGGGCCCTTCATGTCCGGCATGCCGAGCTGCGCCACGACCGCGCCGTCGGTATATTCGACCATGGAATGAATGATGCTCTGCGGATGCACCAGCACTTTGATCATCTCCGGCCGGAAACCAAAGAGCCACCTGGCCTCGATCACTTCCAGTCCCTTGTTCATGAGCGTGGCGGAGTCGATGGTGATCTTCCTGCCCATGCTCCAGTTCGGGTGCTTCAGCGCCTGGGCCAGCGTCACCTGCTCCAGGTCCTTTTTTGCGAGCGTCCTGAAGGGGCCGCCCGAGGCGGTCACGATCAGGCTCCGGATGTCCTGGTTCGCGCCGGCGTGGAGACACTGAAAGATGGCGCTGTGCTCGCTGTCCACGGGCAGGAGCTTGACGCCTCGGCTTTTACACTCGGCCATGACCAGCTCGCCGGCCGTCACCAGCACTTCCTTGTTGGCCAGCGCGATCGTTTTCTTTGCATGGATAGCCGCCATGGTCGGCACGAGCCCGGCGGTCCCGACAATGGCTGAAACGGTGATGTCCGCCTCGTCCATGGCCGCCACCTGGACCATGCCCTCGATCCCCGAGAGGATCGTGACCTTCATATCCGCGCACCGCTGTTTCAGCGTTTCAGCAGATGCCGCACTGACCACGGCCACCAGCGACGGCCTGAACCTCCGGACCTGCTGCTCCAGGACCTCGATGTTGTTCCCCGCTGCAAGCGCCACGACCTTAAAGCGATCAGGATACTTTTCCACGACCGCAAGTGTCGACTGCCCGATGGACCCGGTGGAACCTAATAGTGCGATATTTTTCAATGCCGTTTACTCCGAAATCCGCAATCCGAAATCCGCAATCGATTATCGCATTCGCAAATAGTAATACAATACCGGCGCAGCAAAAAGCATGCTATCCATGCGGTCCAGGATGCCGCCGTGGCCGGGAATGATCGCCCCTGAGTCCTTGACCCCGGCGGCGCGTTTGAACAGCGACTCAACGAGGTCGCCGATCGTGCCGGCCGCAGCCAGTGCCAGAGCGATCCCGACGAGCGCGCCCGTGTTGACAGGCGGCATGAACCACCACTGGCAGAGCAGCGCCATTCCCGCGGATGCGGCGAACGCGCCCAGCAACCCTTCAATGCTTTTCTTGGGGCTGATCTTTTCGTACAACCGGTGTTTGCCGAAGGGAATGCCGATGGAATAGGCTCCGATGTCCGATGCCCAGATGATGAAATAGAGGAACACGAGCCACTGCCTGCCTTCCATGCCGATGCGGATGGTGACCTGAAATCCGAACAGCACCGCAACGTAGACGATGCCCATGAAAGTCGCTGAAACATCCTCGATCGCCCCTTCCACCGGCCGCGGTGAGAAAAGCCGGGCCACCATGATCGCAAGCAGACTGGCGGCGAGGAGGAGCGTGCCGGTGGCAGGAAACAGGGGGTGATAGGTGTTCAGGACCACCAGTGCGCCGAGCGCGCTCCCGAGGAGGGCATGGGGGCGGATACCGCGGGCCTCCGCCATGCGGTAGAACTCGTACTGCCCCAGTACGGCGGCAGCGGCTACGAGCGCGAGGAAATAGACCGGCGGCAGTTTCCAGGTAAAGAAATAAAAGATGGGAAGGAACAGGAGTCCCGACAGCACTCGTTTGTAGAGCATGTATTTCTCCCTTGCTGCGGATCGCGGCCGCTACTTGCGCACCAGTTGTTCCTGGGTGAGGCCGAAGCGCCGCTGACGCCCCTGATAATCGGCGATGGCGCGCAGCAGGTCCCCGGCAGTAAAGTCGGGCCAAAGGACGTCGGTAAAATAGAGCTCTGCATAGGCCGCCTGCCACAGGAGAAAGTTGCTGATCCTTTTTTCCCCGCTTGTCCGGATAATGAGGTCCGGGTCCGGGAGGCCTCTCGTATCAAGATGGGCGGAGAAGGTGTCTTCCGTAAGATCGCCGATCGAAACCCCGGCAGCGGACAGCCGCTTGATCGCCTCGATGATCTCGCCGCGGCCGCCGTAGGACAGCGCCAGGTTCAGGACCATGCCGGTATTGCCTGAGGTCTCGGCCATGGCGCGGCCGATCCAGGTCCGCACCGCTTCCGGCAAACGTTCGGTCCTGCCGATGGTGCGGAACCGGATGCCGTTCTTTTTCATGGTCTCGATCTCGGACCGCAGAAAGGTGCCGAGCATGTCCATGAGAAAGCCCACTTCCTCGCGCGGCCGTCCCCAGTTCTCATCGGAAAAAGCATAGAGCGTCAGGGCCTTCACCCCGAGCGCGCGGCACTCTTCTGTCACCAGCCGCACCGTATCGGCGCCCCTCTTGTGACCGGCAATGCGCGGCATGCCGCGCTGCGTGGCCCATCGGCCGTTGCCGTCCATGATGATGGCGACGTGTTGCGGCAAGCCGTTCCCGGCCACGGTAGCGCGAAGCTCCTCGTCCGTCGGCATCTTGTTCTTCATGGGTGCTGCATCTCCATCCACCGGCAGTATTTGCTTTGCCGGAAACTGTTACTGCATCGAATAGCTCATCACCTGCATGGTGTCCTTGGAGAACAGCCCGCCCTTGGCCTTGACCAGGGCATCCACCCGCGGCGCTCCCGTGCCCTGAGGGATGAGCACCATATCATACACCGGCCCGCTGATGTCCTTGACGCTCCATACCTGCTCGAGACGCGATCCGGTCCAGGCCAGACCATTGAGCTCTGCCCCCGTGAACGAACTGAGCAGCGTTGCATCGAGGTTCTTCTGGATCACGATCTCGTCCCTGCCGTCCTTGTTCAGGTCGGCTGCTAGGACCCGTCCGCGGATCTTGACCCGCTGCGACCGGTCAAGCATTGATTTCTGCTGGGACAGAACAGCGTCGATCCCCGTGACCGGCTTGTAGACATAGTGCCCGACGCTCGTATACACCTCTGCGCTCTTCCAGACCATGGTCAGCCCGGAGTAGACCGTCAGATGATCGTCCTCATCAAGCGCCACCAGGAGCGACTGCCGGTCTCCCAGATTTGCATAAGTCCAGCCGTACAGGCCCAGGTCCTTCGGCAGCGCGAATTCGGCTCCGGCAACATATTTCCCGCCAACGACGGAATAGACCTTCGGCTGCCCGGCATAGAAGGTCACCGGATCGTAGGCCTGGCCGATGAGCACCGCGCCCTTTCCGGGATAGGTGAGCACCCGAAGGAAGCCGGCCATATCCGCGGTGTGGCGGTAGCCGCCATCCTGATACTCAATGACGTAGGAAAAGACCTTGCCCCCGAACATGGCTGTCACATAGATCTCAGGCCTGCCGTTGCCGTTGATGTCGGCGCTGTCGATATTGATCTGCTCCAGAGTAGCGGACGGGTCGGCCTGGGCGGATTGCTCGACCCATTCCAGCGACGCTGCACCGCGCTTCATCGTCGGTTCGGTCCAGACCTCATGCCAGCCGGAAGGCTCGTTCCGGTAGAGATGGAGCCGGGTCCCGTCGGAGAATGCATAGACCGGCTTGCCATTCCCTTCAAAATCCCCGTACACGACCGACCGCGCCAGAAAGGGCAGCTCAGGTGCGACATTGCTCTTCTGCTCCCCGGTCGCTGCCGCGGCAAAGAACGGCTTGATGTCGCCCAGGGTCTCTTTTCCCGACTTCTCGTCGATCAGCGCCACGATGGTATCAAGTTGCCTGCCATCTTCGGTGTAGAAGATCCGGGCAATTGCCATCATCCTGCCTTCGGTGGGATAGAGGCCGAGCAGGACGACCGCCTCGGCGTTCAAGACGCTGCCCATGGCCTTGATCATCGGCCGGTCAATGACCTTGCGCTCCTTGACGAACGTGGCGGTCTTGTTGCCGTCGATGAGCGAGAACCTGCCTGATGCCGCCAGCTGGTCCGTGAGCTGCTTCACCGCCTCAGGGCGGTCCGGACGAAGCGGAACGAGCGCAAGGCTGATCTTTCTCGGCGTGATCCTGGCCCGGTCTCCCGGTTTGGGGTCCTTCAGTTTCTTCGTGACCACCGCTGTTGAGGAGCCGTCGCCTACGACGGTCACCTCCACGGTCCCGATCTCTTCTTCTTCCCGGCCCAGTACAACGCCGGAAACCGGATGCAGGATCTCCTTGCCGTCCCGCCAGAGCGTCAGGGACATGCCGGGCAGGAGCCCCTCTTTTTTCCCGAGCGCGATGGTGAGCTTGTCGGCCTGCACGGCCTTTACCTCACCCTGCACCTTCGGGAAATAGGACGCGATCTCCATCCCCAGCTCATCAATAGAGCGGAATTCTTCGGGGCCCAGCGGCCTGTCTGCGGCGAACGCAGGTGAAGCGAACGAGGCTGCCAGCAGGACCAGCGCGATCATTATTCTCATGCAAATATCCTCTTTTCTATCATCGTAACCTTGGAAAAACTGAGACCTAAAAATCAAAAGCTAAAAGGCGTCTCACGCAAAGCTCGCAAAGGACGCCAAAAAAGTCCTAAGCCACGGCTTGCTTATTGGTTTTAACCCATAAAGCTTTTGACTCAAGGTTCCCTTTGCGCTCTTTGCGAGCTTTCGAAAATTATTTTTGTCCTTTTTGAGCAAAATTCTTATCCGCCGTTATCCGATGTTACCGATCCTTCCGTGTAAATCCGTGTCCAGATGCTTTTATCGGGATCGCCCGGTCACTCCACCTTCACCCGGATCTCCGTCTCCCAGGTAGCGCCCGCGCCGAGCGAGATGCGCCAGAGCGGCATCACCATGGAACTCTGGTACACGCGTTCGAACCCGGACTCGGACTGCGACACGGTCTCCACCGGAGCGCGCCAGAGCACTACAGGCTGCGAGAATAGGAGCGACAGTTTGAGCTTCAGCCATTCATCGACGAGGCTTACCTGCGTCACGTTGTTCGTTTCTCCCGTCGACGCAAGATGCCGTTTGTCCAGCGTATGGCCGGGAATATCGTAGTACCGGTCGTGGGCATTGCCGGCCAGGAGCGAGAAATTGAACTCGCTGCCGAAGGTAGTGTTCAGCTCGTCTTTGCTCAGGTTCGTGATGGCGTACCGCGCCAGGAAACCGGCCTCGCCGGAGCGCAGCACCAGTTCCTTTCGCAGGCTGACGGCCAGGCCTTCGACCGTGCCGCTCCGTTCCAGCGAAACGATGGCCGACCCTCCCGCTCTCCGGGACGTCATGCGGTAGGCTCCCAGCACAAAATCACCGGTCTCGTAATATTCCGACCGCATGAAGCTCGAAAGATCGACGCCCGACCCCTGGAAATGGTCGAGGAGCGAACCCCGCGTGTACCAGTCGTATTGCAGATGGTGCTGCAGGCCCTCTTCCTTGACCGATACCCGTTCGTGAATGGTCTTTGCACCGTCGGCAGACGCGCCGGGAGCGGCATCCTTCACGGCATCAAGCAGTTTGGCGTGGTAGCCTTCCCGCCTGCGCGTCAGCGTGTTCGTCAGATTGAAGGACCGCGGCTTCCAGTCGAACTCGGTGATCCTGCCGCCCTCGGCGGGATCGATGAACAGGTTGAGCAGTTCCGAGTTCATCATGACCTCGTCGCGCCCGTCCCGGTCAAAGTCGCCCTTCTCGATCTCCAGCCACGAAGGAGTTGCCTGCTCTTTTTTCTGTTTCACCTGGCCCCTGGACCCCGGCCCCTGGACCCTGCCATTCAGCACGCTGTCCGCCAGATACTCCGCCTGGATCAGCTGTTCGAAGATGCCGGTGCGCAGGTGCGGCAGGTAGAGGCCGCCGAACACGCCGTGCCAGTAGGCATCGTTGCACTGCGCCTGGTACACATGGTCGATCATCCGTGCCGCATCAGCGCCTTTTTTCGCGCCCCGTTCCTCGAGCGCAGCCAATGCCCTGCCGGCCTTCTCGCTCGCCATGAGCATCCGCTTGTGCATGTGGTTGCTTTCGGAATATTTTGTAAAGAAGTTCCTCCAGATGCCGCCCTTGATGAACGGACGGAGGCCGCTGAATTCGGGCGTGCCTTTGACCGTTTCAAGCGCTTCGTCGTACTCCTTCATGGCGCGGGTCGGCAGCGTCCACTCGCCCATCTCCATGTACGATGCCGTGGGAAGATAGACCCTTCCGCGCGGCGGCTGCTGGTCCGCGAATTCCGAGAACGTCGTCGTCTCGAGCCATTCGCTGTTCTGTTCGATAAGCGTGAAGAACCGGTCGAGCCAGCCTTCTTCGTACACGGTCCGGTAGGTCTCGGGCCAGACGCCGAACTTCTCGCCGTCATCCGCCATGACCGCCAGCCGGTAGCGCGAGGGAGAGCGCAGCGTTGCCAGGTATTCCAGGGTCTCCTCGGGAGCGTGGAACGGAATGAGGTACCGAAGCCGTTCGCTGCCCGGGAACACGCGCACCATGCCGTTCTGTTCTTCCGTCAGATAGTAGCCGTCCAGCTCGTCGTCATGCAGGCCAGCCATCTTGAAATGGAAGTCATCTACCACCACATGATCGATGCCCGCTTCGGCGATGAACTTCGGCAGATGGGGCTCCCAGACCCGCTCGGCAAGCCACATGCCGCGGGCCTTGTATCCCAGCGTCGTATCGATGAAGGCGGAAAGCTTCCGGACCTGGCCGATCTTGTCCGCATCGGGAAGCACCGCGAGGATCGGTTCGTAGAACCCGCCCGACAGGATCTCTGCGCGGCCCTCTGCAACGAACCGCTTCAGCATATCTATGTACTCGGGATGTTTCTGTTCGAAGAACCGGTAGAGGATGCCCGTGTAATGCAGCGTGATCTTGATCGAGGGGTGCCGGTCAAGGACCTTCAGAAACGGGAGGTAGGATTTCTGATAGGCGTCTTCCGCCACGAAATCAAAATTGCCGACCGGCTGATGGTTGTGGAGGGCAAATATGAATTGTACCTTGGGCATGTCCGGTGACCGTCTTTTCCGCGATCAGATCGCTGCGAATGGAGACTCGAATATTAGCCCTAAAGCCTCGAAAAGTCAACCATAATGAGCGAATAACGCCTTGAGAGAGGTCGGTTTTCCTGGGGAAAATGCCGTCGGCCGATCATGGGGAAGGGCGGTTCTTTTTTCGATACAACCACGCGGCTGCTGCGATCAGGATCAGCGGGACCCATATCCAGAGGACCTCGCCTGCCACGATCTCGAGGCCGGTCTTGCTGAAAAAGCGGGAAAGACGCATGGGCGACGCATAGATAGGCCGCCAGGGAAGGAAGTAGCGGGTACTGTCGAAGGGAAGAAAGAATGCGACCCCGTAGCCCTTGTCGGTCATGGCGTCGAGAACGCCGTGGGACGCGGTCACCACGAAGAAGAACCCCGCGAGGCTCCACCATTGCTTCGTCATCGGGGGGACGGCGCGAAATGCAGCGACGACCACGGTCAGGCTCAGCAGCGAGGCAAAGAAAAGAGAATGGGTAAAACCCCGATGGCCGAAGACATCGGCGTACCTGATCCCGTAATGGAATCCAATAATATCAAGATCAGGAAGCAGCGAACAGACCGCCGCCAGGACCCAGAACCGGGGCATCATCTTCTCGTTCGTATAGGTCTTGCCGAGTGCAACAGCAGTGAACAGGTGGGTGAAGCCGGAAGCCATAGGTTCATTCTCACAAAACCGTAAGGATAATTTGCCACAGAAAGCACAGAAGCCTCAGAAAAAAACGGACTGCATTAACACTGCACTGCTTCTCGTTCTCCTTTGTGTCCTTTGTGTCCTTTGTGACTTTTGTGGCCAAACGCTTTAGGATCTTCCGGATTACGCCGTTCTTTTTACAAGCCTTCCTGCAAGATAGAAGAACAGCGCCGTATAAGCGGCAAGAATAAGCACAGAACCCAAAGCCGGCCCGTTGCCCGCTGCCAGGGAGCGGAGCACGATGCTCGCATGAGTCAGCGGGTAGGCCAGGATCATGCTCTGAAAGGGTTGCGGCAGCCGGTCCGGAGAAAAGAAGGTACCGGCAAGGAACGACATGGGGATGATGAAGAAGCTGTTGAAGTTCGCCATGTCCTCATGGGACTTTGCAAGCATGGCCGCAGCCACACCCATAGCGCCGAAACAGAAGGCCGTGAGCGCCAGCACCACAAAGAACGAAAAAGAGTAATGCACGTGCACTCGAGTGACCAGCCCCACCAGCACCAGCATGAGCGCCGAGAACAGCCCGCGGCCCAGGCCCGTGAGCGTCCTGCCCAGAGCGATGTCCCAGTGGCTCACCGGAGAAACAAGCACTTCCTCGATCGTCTTGGTGTAGAGCTTGCTGATATTGAGCGATGTCGAGACCGGTCCGAAGCTGTTGTTCATGGCGGAGAGCGCCAGGATCCCCGGCAGCACGAATTCGAGATAGGTGCCGCCGCCCACGTTCATGCCGCGGCCCAGGCCCCAGCCGAAGGTCACGAGGTACAGGAGCGGCATGACCAGGCTCGACGCCAGGAACCGCCAGGGCTTCCTGCGGATCAGCATGATCTCTTTCCAGACGATAGGGTAGAAGTTCATAATAAAATCAGGGTACAGGGTTCAGGGTACAGGATTTTGAATCCGCAATCCGAAATCCGCAATTGATTCATCCTTCTATTCTCTCCCCCGTCAAGTTGATGAACACATCCTCGAGCGTCGACTCGCGCACCACGATATCTTCGCAGAGCCCGCGGGAAGCGTCGATCGCTTCTTCCCGGGTGGGGAAGAACTGGCGCGGAATGTCGTGCCTGCCCAGGCATTCTATGGAGTATTTGCCCACGCCTGCTTTCAGCACGGACGGCCGGTCAAGCGCGATGATCCTGCCGGTCTGCATGATGGCCACGCGGTCGCACAAGGCGTCGGCCTCTTCGATATAGTGCGTCGTGAGCAGGATGGTGATGCCCTGCCTGCGGAGCGACTCCAAAAGCCCCCAGATCAGGCGCCGCGCTTGCGGGTCGAGCCCCACCGTGGGCTCGTCCATGAAGACCACCTGAGGACGGTGCATGAGGCCCCGGGCGATAAGGAGCCTACGCCGCATACCGCCGGAAAGATGCTCCACCGGCGTGTCTCTCTTCTCCCAGAGGCCCACAAACCGCAAGAGCTCTTCGGTCCGTGCATTCCGGTCCGCAGGCTCCATCTTGTGGAGCCGGCCGTGGTACTCGAGGTTCTCGGCGCAGGTAAGGTCGATGTCGAGGTTCAGCATCTGCGGCACCACGCCGATGGCACGCCGGACCTCGAGCGGGTCGACAGTAACGTCGTAGCCCGCGACCAAGGCTGTGCCTGCCGACGGCGCAAGCAAGGTCGTCAGCATGCGAATGGTCGTGGTCTTGCCCGCGCCGTTCGGCCCCAGAAGGCCGAAAACCTCTCCTTTGCCAACGGAGAAGCTGACGGCGTTGACGGCAGCGAGCGTGCCGAAGTATCGGGTGAGGTTGGTGATATTGATCATGGCTTAATTATAAGACCAAATAAACTAAAAAAGAACTGACACCTCAGTCTTCTCTCGCAAAGGCGCAAAGGGCGCAAAGGAAATCATTAAGTCTTGGTTTTAAACCCTGTACCCCGGACCCTGAACCCTGTCCCCTGGCTGTCCCCTGGACCCTGCCTCAATCGTCCAACTCGATATCCAGTGCCTTGATCTTGCGGTGCAGGTTGCTCCGCTCAACGCCGATCGTATCAGCCGTCTTGCTCACGTTCCCGTCATTCTCCCTGAGCTTGCGCTCCAGATACTCCCGCTCGAAAGAAGACCGCGCTTCCTTCAGCGTGGGAAGCGCCAGATACGACTCTGTAGCG
>JBGQDI010000030.1:0-17092 GCA_041495765.1 Nitrospirota bacterium | reverse complement strand
TTCACTTCCCGGTCAAGGCTTCCGAAAACGGCAAAGGGAACGGGACGCGGGACATGCTCACCGGTTCGGCTCCGTCGGCCTTCCAGTCGGCGGCGGCAGGGTAGCAGAAAGGGCATGAATAAAGCAGCAGTCGTCCCTGTTCTTGAAAGGAGCTTTCCGGTGAACGCAACAGAAGCACGACCCATACTCGTGGTAGATGATGATGCACAGATGCGCATGGCGCTTTCCGAAGCCATCCAGCGCCTGGGATACAACGCCACGCTCTGCGAGGGCGGTGCCGATGCATTGGGAAAGCTGACCCATGCCGCGTACTCTTTGATCATCACCGATATGAAGATGCCGCGCATGGACGGACTTACTTTTTTGAAGGAAGTGAGAAAACGCGTCGGCAACCTGCCGGTGCTCGTCATCACGGGATTCGGTACGGTCGAGAACGCCGTGGAAACGATGAAAGAGGGCGCCACCGACTACCTGATGAAGCCCTTCTCCTTTGACACGCTCACGAAATCCATCGGGTCAATCATGGCCCGGATCTCCCCGGACCGCGACCTGCTCACCGCGAACCCGGATATGCAGCGGATCGTCCAGCTTGCCGGCAACCTCGCGGCGAACGACATTACCGTACTCATCACCGGAGAGAGCGGAACGGGCAAGGAGCTCCTGGCGAGACATATTCACAAAAAAAGCCGGCGTAAGGACAAACCGTTTGTAGCCGTGAACTGCGCGGCAATTCCCGAGAACCTTCTGGAATCCGAGCTCTTTGGCCATGAGAAAGGGGCCTTCACCGGCGCTGCGGAGCGCAAGAAAGGGAAGGTCGAGCTCGCCGACAGCGGAACGATCCTCCTTGACGAGATCGGCGAGATGCCGATGCTGCTCCAGGCCAAACTGCTCCGCGTGCTCCAGGAGCGGGAGATCGACCGCGTGGGCGGTAAAGATCCAGTGAAAGTCGATGTGCGGGTGATTGCGACCACGAACCGCGACCTGGCGCTTGAGTGCGCCGAGGGACGGTTCCGCGAGGACCTCTTCTACCGGCTCAACGTGTTCCCGCTCCGGGTCCCGCCGCTCCGGGAACGGCCCGAGGACATCCCGCTTCTGGCCGAACATTTTATCCGAAATTTCTCCGCCGTGGCTGGCAAGACCATCCGGGGGTGCTCGGACGAGGTGATCGAGGACCTGCAGCAGATGCCATGGCGCGGTAACGTTCGCGAGTTCGAGAACGTACTGCAGCGCGCAGTGTTCCTGTGCAGCGGCGATACCGTGGGAAGAGGCGACCTCATGGTAGACCATGCCGGACCCCGTCCCGCACCCGCAGGCAACGGCAAGCTCAAGGACATGGAAAAAGACATGATCATGAAGACCCTGAAAGAAGTGAACGGAAATAAGGCCAAGGCGGCAAAACTCCTCGGCGTGAGCGTCAGGACCGTCAGGAACAAGTTAAGCGAATACGGACAGGGGCAAAAATTTCCGACAGCGTGAAATTTTTGCCATTGCGGATTGCGAATTGCGGATTGCGGACAGTAAAACCTGGCGTCGTAACACACTGTTTAGCTTTGGTTTTGACGTAGTTTCAATCCGAAATCCGCAATCCGAAATCCGAAATAGAATTGGTATGTTTCTTGTAAGTATCAGCGTGAGGAGGTCTCCATGTCAGATGGCTTTAGTATTTTAGAGCGTGTATTGCACCAGACCAATGCCAGGAACAATGTGCTGGCATCGAACATCGCCAACGTGGACACACCGAACTACAAGGCACGCGACATAAGTTTTGGCGAGGTGCTGGGAACGGAAATGGGCCTGGCGAAAACGGACCCCAAGCACCTGCCCGGATCCGGCCCCTCAGGCGCGGCCGCCGAATTGCGCACCGAAGGGACACAGCCCTGGGCTGACGGCAACAATGTGGAACTGGACCAGGAAGTGGCAAAGATGACCGAGAATGCCATGTTCTTCCAGGCGGGCGTCACGCTGCTCTCGAAAAAGGTCCAGATGTTCAAGAACGCTTTGCGGACAACGGGATAGTGTCAGAGAAAAGGACGATGTCGGTGAGTCTGTTCTTTATGCATTTTGCACTTTGCAATTTTAATTTTGCAATTCCGGCTTGTCCGGATCAGGAGCTACCATGGATTCTTTCGGCGTATTTTCAATAAGTGCATCTGCACTGGCGGCACAGCGGCAGCGGATGAATGTCATCGCTTCCAATCTGGCGAATGCTCACTCAACACGAACGGCGGAAGGCGGCCCCTACCGGCGGCAGGACGTCGTGTTCTCGACTGAGCCCGCCGCCGACGGCACGGCCGGGCTCGATGGCGTGAAGGTGGACAGCATCGTGCGCGACGACTCCCCCTTCACCACCGTATACGACCCGGGCCATCCCGATGCCGATCAGGAGGGCTTCGTGGCCATGCCGAACGTGAACGTCATTGAAGAAATGGTGAACATGATGATGGCCTCCCGGGCCTATGAAGCATCGGTCACGTCGTTCAATCTTTCAAAAACCATGTTCCTGAAGACAATGGAACTGGGCAAGGTTTAGAGCGCACCACGGTGCGCCCGTACGGAAATGGTAATTAATATTGTAGGGGCTGTAGGGGCGGACCGAGTCCGCCCGACTCATCAACGTAGGAGGTAGATCATGACTGACATTAATATCGGCAAGGTTGCATCAGGCCAGGGACTTCCGGCCATCAAGCCTGCAGGCAAGGAAGCGGGTGCTGCGGGATTTGAGGACATGATGCAGGAGGCCATGGGCAAGCTCAACCAGGTGCAGCAGGACGCCGACAGCGCTGTGAAGGAACTTGCCTCGGGTGGCGATCCCACCCAGGCCATCATCGCCATGGAAAAAGCGGACATGAACTTCCAGATGATGGTCGAGGTAAGGAACAAACTGATCTCGGCCTATCAGGAGATCATGAGAATGCAGGTGTAGGAACTGCAGGGGACGTAAGCACGCGTTACATAGTTCGTTATTCTTACTGTTGAGGAAAAACCAATGGCCGATCTGGCAGAGCAGTTAAATTCCATTCCGACAAAAAAGATGTTCGCCTTGCTGGCGGTCGCCGCCCTGGTGATCGCTGCAGGGATCATGCTCTCCCTGTGGTTCCAGAAGGGCGATCAACAACTGCTCTTTGCCAACCTGAGCGAAGAAGACGCCGGCGCCATCATCCAGAAACTGGGCGAACAGCACATCCCCTATACGACCACCGCAGGCGGGATCATGGTCCCGGCCGATAAAGTATATGAGCTCAGGATCCAGCTTGCCAGCCAGGGGCTGCCTCAGGGCGGCGGCGTGGGATTCGAGCTCTTCGACAAGACGAGCTTTACCATGACGGACTTTGTGCAGAAGCTGAACTACCGCCGGGCGCTCCAGGGAGAGCTGGCGCGCACCATCCGGTCGCTCATGGAAGTGGAGCAGTGCCGGGTCCACCTTGCCGTACCGGAGAAGTCCCTTTTCATCCAGAAGGAAGAGCGTCCCAAGGCCTCGGTGCTGGTAAAACTGCGCACCGGCAGGCGCCTGACGCCGGGGCAGATCCAGGGGATCGTCCACCTGGTATCGAGCAGTGTCGAGGGCCTGGACCCCCGGGATGTGTCCGTGGTGAACAATAACGGCGAGATGCTCACCTCCGCCGTGGACGAGAACTTTGCCGCTTCGAGCGGACAGCTGGATTACCAGCGCTCCTATGAGAAGGACCTGGAGACCCGGGTCATCAGCATGCTCGAGCCCGTCGTGGGCAAGGACAAAGTGCGGGCACGCGTGGCCGCAAGCTTCGATTTTACCAAGACGGAAAAGACCGAGGAACGCTTTGACCCCGACAGCCAGGTAGCACGGAGCGAGCAGCGGAATGCGGAGAAGTCTTCGAACGGAAGCACGGCCGGCATCCCCGGAGTGACATCGAACCTGCCCGGGCGGCAGCAGGCCACGCCGCAGTCCGCAGGCATGCGGTCGCAGTCGGACAAGAAGAGCGAGACGATCAATTATGAGATCAGCAAGACCGTGAGCCATGTCGTCAGCCCGTCGAGCCAGCTCAAGCGGCTCTCGCTCGTGGTCCTCGTTGACGGCGTCTACAGCGCGGCACAGGGATCGCAGGAGAAGAAATACGCCGCCCGGAGCGAGGAAGAGGTCCGGCAGTTCGAGGAAATGGCGAAGAAAGCGGTCGGATTCGCTGCAGACCGTGGCGATGAAGTGAAGGTCGTGAACATGCCCTTCGAGGTCGTTCCGCAGGAGGAGGTCGCCGAAGGGGGGACCGCAGCGGCTACGACCATGCCCCTATTGATGTCCGGAGCGCGGCTCCTGGTACCGCTCGTCGCGGTCATCCTGCTGTTCCTCATGGTGATCAAACCACTCATGAGAACGCTGACGGCACGGCCGGCGGCGCAGCAGCAGCCCATGGCCCTTCCCCAGACCGTCGGCGCGCTGGAAAAAGCCATGGCACTCACCGAGGGGCCCTCCCCCCAGGTGCAATTGAACGAATGGGCGAAGAAGAACCCGCAGGAAGCGACCAATCTGGTCAAAGGCTGGCTGGAGGATAAATAGATGTCGTTAAAGGGCTATGAAAAAGCGGCCATCTTCCTCAGCTCCCTCGGAGAGGACACCGCGGCCGAGGTCCTGAAGGGCCTTGACGTAAAGGATATCGGCAAGATCACGATGCATATGACCAGGCTCAAGACCGTCACGAAGGTCACCATGGAGGGCGTCCTGCAGGAGGCGACCGACAGCATGAGCCGCGGAGATATCCGCATGGGCGGCGAGGACTTCGTCAAGAAGGTACTGGCCAAGGGGCTGGGAGAGGACGGCGCGAACAAGATGCTCGAGCTGGCTTCCAAGGAAGGCCCCCTCGATTCGCTTCGATGGGTCGATGCGAAGACGCTGGTCAACTTTCTCGTTACCGAACATCCCCAGACCATTGCGCTGATCATCTGCCTCCTCGATCCGGTCCAGGCCGCCGAGGTGATGCAGGCGCTGCCGGAGAACATCAAGGTTGACGTTGCCATGCGCATCGCGACCACGGAACGGATCCCGGAAAATGCGATCGACGACCTGAAAGAGGTGCTCAAGGGCCAGCTGGACATGGGGAAGAACAAGGGGAAAAAACTGGGCGGGTCGCGGACGATCGCGGAGATCCTGAACCAGTGCGACCGGACGACCGAACAGGCCGTCATCGGGAAGATCGAGGAGCAGGACAACGTCCTTGCAGACTCGATCCGGAAGCTCATGTTCGTGTTCGACGACCTGGCAAAGGTCGACGACCGCGGGATCCAGATGATCCTGAAGGAAGCAAGCACCGAGGAGCTGACGCTCGCCCTCAAAACGACATCGGAGGCGCTCAAGGAGAAGATCTTCAGGAACATGTCCCAGCGCGCTGCCGAGATCCTCAAAGAAGACATGCAGACCCGCGGTCCGGTCAAGGTCTCGGATGTGGACAAGGCACAGCAGAGCATCGTGAAGATCGCACGGAAGCTTGAGACCGAAGGCAAGCTGGTGCTTGCAGGAAGAGGCGGTGAAGAACTTGTTGTATAAAGGACAGATCAAACAGGGCGCCGACCTCGCCCGCTTCGACATGCCGCTGCTCAAGGACGACTTCTCCATCGGCCGAAGCTCCGACCATACAGAGCGGGAGGCCTATGCGCGAGCCTATGCGACCGGCGAGAAAGCCGGGTTCGAAATGGGCGAACAGCGGGCCCAGGTGCTGCTGGACAAGGTGGAAGGCCTGATCCGGGAGCTCACCTCGCTCAAAAGCACGATCATCAAAGAGGTCGAGCCGCAATGCGTCGAACTGGCACTCTCCATGGCCCGGAAGGTGATCGTCCGGGAACTGTCCGTCAAACCCGAAGATATCGTGAAAATGGCCAGAGAGGGGCTCCTGCGGCTGGAACGCACCGGACAGATCACGATCAAAGTGAATCCGGCGCTGTACGACTTTTTCACCCGGCACAAGCCCGACCTGCTGCGCATCCATCCTGACATTGTCTTTGACGCCGACCCTTCGGTGTCAAAATTCGGGACCGTGGTCATGGGGCCGGTCGAAGATGTGGTGACCGACGTGGATGAACAGCTGAAGAACATCATCAAGGACATGGTGGACCGCCATGGCGCTGATTGATCTTTCCCCCTACATCGATGCCGTTGCCGACACAGATCCGCTGAAGGTCTACGGCAGGGTGATCGAGATCACCGGCATCATCGTCAAGGCGACCGGCGTAAAAGCGAGCATCGGCGAATCCTGTCGCATCATTTCAGGGAACGTTTCCCTGGACGCCGAGGTGGTCGGGTTCCGCGACGGCAAAGTGCTGCTCATGGCCATCGGCGACCTTTCGGACATCAAGTCCGGAAGCCGGGTCCTTCCCGTTGGCAAGAAGGTCTCGATCCGCGTCTCCCCTGCCCTGGTGGGGCGGGTGATCAATGACCGCGGCGAGCCCATCGACGGCAAGGGCCCTATCGGCGGCACGGACTATCCGCTCACGTCCACGACGCCCCATCCGCTCAAGCGGCGGCGGATCGCCGAGCCGATCGATCTGGGCGTCCGGGCCATCAACGGCCTGCTCACGTGCGGCAAAGGCCAGCGCATCGGCATCATGGCCGGCTCAGGTGTCGGCAAAAGCGTGCTGCTCGGCATGATGGCACGGTACACTGCGGCATCCGTGAACGTCATCGCCATGATCGGCGAGCGCGGGCGCGAGGTCCGGGAGTTCATCGAGAAGGACCTCGGCGAGGAAGGGCTGAAGCGTTCGATCATCGTCGTTTCCACGTCGGAACAGCCGCCGCTGGCCAAGGTGCGCGGCGCTTTTGCCGCAACGGCCATTGCGGAATATTTCCGCGACCGCGGCGACGATGTGCTGCTGCTCATGGATTCCCTGACCCGCGTGGCCATGGCGCAGCGCGAGATCGGGCTTGCCACCGGCGAGCCGCCGACGTCCAAGGGCTACACGCCTTCGGTCTTTGCGCTCCTGCCCAAGCTGCTCGAACGGGTCGGGACCTCCGAAGGCTCCGGAAGCATAACCGGCCTCTATACCGTGCTGGTCGAGGGAGATGACCTGTCAGACCCCGTCTCCGATTCAGCCCGCTCGATCCTGGACGGTCATATCGTGCTGTCCCGGGACCTCGCCATGGAAAACCACTATCCGGCCATCGATGTACTGCAAAGCATCAGCCGCGTCATGCCCGACATCGTCGACGCAAAGCACAAGGAGCTGGCGTCACGGTTCATGGAGACCATGGCGATCTACAAGAAGGCCGAGGACATGATCAATCTCGGTGCTTATAAGGAAGGCTCCAATCCGAAGATCGATCTGGCAGTCGGCATGATCGATAAACTGAAGGCGTACCTGAAGCAGGGCATGCATGACCGCCGCGACCTCGCTGACAGCCTGCAGGGGCTGCACTTTCTGTTCGAAGATGCCGGGGCAAAGACATGACCAGAGAGAAGATGGTGTCCAAGGTCCTTGAAGTGAAGGAGCTCAGGCGCGAGCAGATCGAGGCAGAGGTGCGGAAGGCCCGCGAGAAGCTTTCAGCCGAGCAGCAGAAGCTGCTGGACCTTGAACAGGCTTATAAGACGAACAGCATCGAGCTCACGGAGCGGCAGGTGGCGGGCACCCTGCCGGTCCGCGAGATGGATGTTTACTATGCTTATTTAAAAGAACTGGGCAAGCAGATCCGCAGGCAAAAGGAGACCATCGTCATCCGGCAACGGGAGGTTGACGAACGGGAAAAAGGAATGGTCGAGGCCTATAAAGAACAACGGCTGGTAGAGATCCTGCACGACAAGATCGTCTGCCAGGAAGCAAAGCAGGCGGGACAGACCGAACAGAAGAACGCGGACGCCGAATTCATCATGAGGAAAACGGAAAGATGATAAAGAGAGAGGAAAGAAGTAAGAAGACAGAAGTAAGACAAGAAATAACGACTGGACGCCTGCTTTTTTTCCTCTGTGTTCTTGCTTCTTGCTTCTTACTTCTTGCTTCTGCGGTTTCCGCCCAGGAGGACCCGCTCAAGGTCATTGAAGAAAAACGCCTGGAGCTCAAGGAGCGGGAAGAAGCGCTCAAACGGGATGAGCTCCGGCTTACGGCCCTCAAAAAGGACGTAGATGAGAAGATCCAGGCCTATACCGACCTGCTGGCCAGGGTCGAAGCTGCGCTTAAGCGCGTGGAGCAGGTCAAAGGCGACAAGCTCGAAAGCGTGGTGAAAGCATACGAGGCCATGCCTGCTGAGGATGCCGCCACCCGGCTCGCGGCGCTCGACAACGACACGGCGCTGCTCATCATGACCAGGATGAAGAGCAAGAAGGTGGGTGCCGCCATCGCGCTCATGGACCCGCAGAAAGCCGCGGTGCTCACGAAGCACCTGACCGCCGTGACGATCAAGAAGAAGGCTCCTTGACGTGTACTTCTGCCCTCAACGTTTATCGTCGCTTTTTTCGATAGTTGACCCGGGCTCATCGCAGCTTTTTTAATGTAAATTTGCTTTCTTTTTGCGTTGTCTGCCGGCGGATCATCAACAGCTACACTGTCCTGCATCTACGACAACACAGGAGCGCCCCCAACAGACCATGCCGATCTGGACGACACAGGAACTGAATGAACTGCTGGCCATCAAGGAGCTGCCGCTCCGCCTGCTGCCCCCGAAGCTCATAAAAACTGCGTTTCTGGCAGATGCCGCTCCGGGAGATATGGCCATCGTTCGGATCGACGACGACTATCTGGCGTTCCTTGCTGCGGCAAAAGAACGGGGCATTGCCGGACCGATCGTCCTCATCTCACCGGAACCGACCATCGTCGAGGCTGATCTCCACCACTACAATGCCATGGTCCTGGACCTCAAGAAAATGGGACTGGTTGCGGTAAAGAACATCGCCCATGCGATCGTCAATCTGGCCGCGCACCGGACCGACGCTCCGGTTCCCGACATACAAACGGTATGCATGGCCGCGGATCGGATGGAAGACCAGCCGATCGAGGATCGAGCCGCTATCCATGAACGTCTCCGGTTCGCGCACCAGAACGAGATCCCGGCCCTGATCGCCTTCGAGGTTATGGAACACGGAGAACCGGTGAAGGTGCGGGGCCGGTGCTCTCTCCGGGAGTTCACCGAGCACGCCCTTGTCTTCCACAATTTCAAACAAGCATCGCTCTTCAAGGCCATGAAGAAAGGGCTGCCCATCCAGCTTTACTTTACGTACAAGCAGAAGAACCACGGGTCCACCGTGACCGTTCAGGACACGACGGACAAGGACGTTACCACCTCGGTGCCCACACGCCTGTTCATCACGCGTGAGATCCGCATTCAGCCGAGCCAGAGCAAGCCCATCGGCCTGTATGTGCTCATTCCCAATGAACCCACGGCCATGGTCAGGGTGACCGATATCAGCCCCCGGGGTATAGGATTTATCTGCACACGGGACCTGCCGGTAGACAGTGTTTATGGACTGACCATCATGCTGCCCGACCCGCAGGCCGTTGTGGTCACCGGCGGGATCATCCGTTACAAGAAGGAATCGGGCAATGGCATACGATACGGAGCGGAGATGCGGCCGCACGCCTGGGACGAAGAGAGCATCGCGCGCTATGTCATGAAGCGAGAGGCTGAGATCATAAGCCTGCTCCGGAATTAATGACACGATCTGTCGGAAAGTGGCATGCAAAAAATGACGGGAGCTTACTGGCATACCAGCCGACAAAGCCCTGAAATTCCTGCTGCACCCACAGACCCTTCCTTGCCATTATCCATCGGGAAAAGTGCGATGATGCTACGCTAACCGACAAATCCTCGTCTTCAAAAAGCGGTGTCGCCTGGCAACGCTTAGCTGCTGCCATTTTTTGAAAATATGGACATTCCTGAAAAAGCATTCCGCTATTACCTTTTCCGCAATTACTTGATAATGATCATAACCACCTCCTGTTGACAAAATGTGCTGAATTAATAGGTAAATATTTCAATTGGTTAAGCAGAGCTCATCGACTAACCCGATCCAAGCGTACAGAATCCGGACACCAATGTTTTGTAAGCCATTGCTTTAATAATGAAAATTAAGGGTATCACTATTGCAAATACTGGGAGGCATGCCTTCTCTTTGGCAAATATCATGCTATTATTACTTTGTTGCAGCAAGGTCGTTGCAAATACCAACCCTTGGTAAGGTATAAGCCAGCCTGCCCGCTCGAGGTCAGGCGATGGACGGGCCTTGGTATTTTTCGTTGGGTAAAGTTTCCTCCGGAGAGAACCGATAAGAAAAAGGGCTGCCATGCCGTATATTGCCCTCTTTTTTATCTCTGCAAGTACGTAAGGAGCTGTCCGATGCGTCTCTGGAATGATCGAACGAAGATCGCCGCTGTTCTTCTGGCAGTGTCCCTCCCCTCACTTATCAATAACGGGACGATCAGACTGCTTACCCTCGCGGTCTGGGTCTGCGCCGCTTATGCAATTTCCCTGGTGGCGTTGAAAAAATACCGCATGCTGCTTGCTCAACAATGCACAACGGAACAGCAGCAACAGGTCTCCGCCATGGACTCTGTAGTGCAGCCGGTATCAGCCCAGTTGCATACCCATGCCCAGATCATCCCGGTCCTGGCCAACCAGTTGAAGGAAGTGACCGAGCAGACCGAGCAGGCCGCACTCGATATGGGCGATAAATTCATGGGCATCGTCAGCCGGGCTCGCCGTCAGGCGGAGGAAGCGTCTGGAGCGTTGAGCGGTCTCGGAGATACGGAAGGTGATTCGTCGCTCATCAACGCGACCAGAAGGACCTTTGGAGAGGTCATGAGCAGCCTTGAGATGCTCACGACTGCCGCGGTGGAGACCCGGAAGGATATGGAGGTCATCACGCGGGACGCAGAAAGCATCCGGAAGATCGTTACGGAGATCGAATATATCGCCCAGCAAACGAACCTCCTTGCTCTCAATGCCGCGATCGAGGCTGCTCGCGCCGGCGAGGCGGGCAAAGGGTTCAGTGTCGTTGCCGACGAAGTAAGAAAGCTCTCTGACCGATCCAACTCTGCGGCCGACAAGATCAAGAAACTGATCGCCAAGATCGAATCCGATATGGGCTCGATCTACCAGAAAACGGAAAAGAGCGCCGAAGAGAACATGGCAAAGTCGCTGGATGCCGGCATGGCAGTAGACGAGACCCTGGCGGCGCTTGAAACGGTCATGAACGACGCCAAGGGCAGGCTGAGCGGTCTGAAGATAGATACCGAGTCACTGGCAAAGGACATCAGCAGTATTATCGTTTCCATGCAGTTCCAGGACATCACGAGACAGCGGATCGAACACGTTATCGAACCGCTGCTGAAGATCAAGCAGGAATCTGAAGCGGTCCTGCAGCAGATCACCAGCATAAGCGAAAACATGCATCACCAGAATCAGGAGCTTGCGGCATCCTGGTTCGATAAAATGTATACGATGGAATCGGAGCGCGAGATCATGAAACAGACGCTTCTTGCAGCAACGGCAAATAAAGGAGAGGTATAGGTTATGGCAAAAACGTTCCTCATCGTAGATGATTCGGCCTCCATGAGACAACTGGTTTCCTTTACCATCAAGGAGGCGGGCTATGATGTGCTTGCTGCCGAAAATGGCAAAGATGCTCTCGCCAAGCTCGGGGGCGCCAAGGTGGACATGGTTATCACCGATCTCAATATGCCCGAAATGGACGGCATTGAGCTCATTAAGCAACTGCGGGGAATGCCGGCCTACAAATTTGCCCCGATCGTCATGCTGACCACCGAATCGCAGGACGCGAAGCAGCAGGAAGGCAAGAAGGCAGGAGCCAGCGGATGGATCGTCAAACCTTTCACGCCGGAAAAACTGCTGGACGTGATAAAAAAATTCATTAAATAGGCTGCACGAATGCCCGTGCAACAAGGCGCGCTGCGCAGTACGCAGATCGTGCCGCGATATGTTCCTATCGCTGTCCGTGAGCAGGCCGTCCAGCTGATCGCGAGCACTGTTCCCGCGAGTATCTACGGAGGTTCCCTTGGCTGCGAAAGACAAACACAACGAGGTCTTCCTGGAAGAAGCGAAAGAGCTTCTTGCCGAACTTGAAACAGCTTTGCTCGAGCTCGAAGAGACGCCGGAGGACAAGGACCTGATCGGGCGGATCTTCCGTGCCATGCACACCATTAAGGGTTCCGGGGCCATGTTCGGTTATGATCTGGTCTCAAAGTTCACCCATGAGATCGAGACCATATTCGATCTGGTCCGAAACGGCAAGATGGCCGTTTCCAAGGACCTGGTCAACCTGACCCTGCAGGCGCGGGACCAGATCAAGTTCATGCTCGAAACACCCGAAATGGGCACGGACGAGCTCGACAAGAACACCCGCATCATCGATCAGCTGAAAGGGCTGGTTCCCGCAGGCGCGATGGCAAAACCAGCCACTTCGACATCGACCGCGGGTTCCTCGACCGCACCGGCTGCGTCAAGCGGCTCGATCGCGACCTACCGCATATTTTTCAATCCTTCGCGCGACATTTTCAGGACCGGCGCAAACCCGGTCCAGCTGCTTCAGGAACTGCACTCACTGGGAGAATGCACGGTCGTCGCCCAGATCCAGAACCTGCCCTTCCTGGAGGACCTCGATCCTGAATCGAGCTACACTTCCTGGGACATTCTGCTCACCACCGACCGGGGCCTGAACGCCATCAAGGACATTTTTCTCTTCGTGCAGGACGACTCCGAGCTCAAGATCGACGTGGTCGACGTCATTGATCCCTCCCAGCAGGTGGATTACCAGCCCTATACGAAGAAACTCGGTGACATCCTGCTCGAACGCGGCGATGTTTCTCCCGAGGAGGTCAAACAGGCGCTTTCGGCGCAGCAGCGGTTCGGACAGATCCTCGTAGGCATGGGCGCGGTAGGCTCCGACAAGGTCGCTTCCGCCCTTGCCGAGCAGGAACATGTACGCGATGTGCGGGACAAGCGGCAAAAAGAAGAATCGGTCATGAGCGTCCGCGTCCCTGCGGAAAAGCTGGACCGGCTCGTCGACCTGGTGGGCGAACTGGTCACCGTGCAGGCCCGCTTCAGCCAGGCGGCCGCAGAAAAACAACGGGAACAATCCAGCTACCTCACCATCGCCGAGGAGATCGAGCGTCTCACCGCGGAGCTTCGGGACAACACCATGAGCATCCGCATGCTGCCGATCGGCACGACCTTCAGCCGGTTCAAGCGGCTGGTCCGGGACCTCTCGCGTGATCTCGGCAAGGAGATCGAGCTGACCACCGAAGGGGCCGAGACCGAGCTTGACAAAACGGTCATCGAGCGCCTGGGCGACCCGCTGGTCCATCTCATCCGGAACAGCATCGACCACGGCATCGAGGACACTGCCGTCCGGAAGGCCGCAGGAAAGCCGGGGCAGGGTACGATCCACCTCGCCGCCGTGCATTCGGGCGCCAATGTGCTGATCCGCATCGCTGATGACGGCGCCGGCATCGATGCCGAAGCGGTCAGGACAAAAGCCGTGGAGAACGGCATCATCGCTCCCACTGCCGAGCTGCCGGAGCAGGAGCTTTTCGCGCTCATCTTCGCCCCGGGCTTTTCCACCGCAAAAAAAGTGACGAACGTCTCCGGACGCGGTGTCGGAATGGACGTTGTCAAAAAGGCCATCGATGCCTTGCGCGGCACGATCGATATCAGCAGCAGCCGAGGCAGGGGAACAACGATCACGCTGAAACTGCCGCTGACCTTGGCGATTATTGACGGTTTTCTTACCAAGATAGACACCGAACACTTCGTCTTTCCGCTTTCGCTGGTCGAAGAATGCATCGAACTGCCGCGTGGCGATCGGGAGACCGCCGACGGCAGGCATCTGGCGAACGTGCGGGGCAACCTTGTCCCCTACGTCCGTTTGCGCGAACAGTTCATGATCAGCGGCAGCATGCCTGATATCGAGCAGATCGTGATCACGCGGGTAAGCGACCGCCGGGTCGGTTTTGTCGTGGACAGTGTGATCGGCGGCCATCAAACGGTCATCAAGAACCTCGGCAAGTTCTATCATGAGATCAAGGGGATATCAGGTGCTACGATCCTGGGAGACGGCACTGTCGCATTGATCCTTGATGTGCCGAATCTGGTTCGTAGTGCGGAGTACGACGCTGCCAACACCCGGTGACCCACTGTCACGTTCGATACCACACGAGGTGATCATCCATGAGCCTGACCGCAATCCAACAGGACCGCATAAGCACCATAGCCATCGCAGGAGAGCTGACGATATCCGTTGCAGAGGAGTTTAAGGCCGTTCTGCTCGAGGCGTTCCGCGGAGCGGACGAAGTCTTCCTAAAGATCGGCGAGCTCGACGCGATGGACCTTGCCTGCCTGCAGGTACTCTGTTCGGCTCACCGGAGCGCCGTCAGGGCGGGCAAAAAAATGACTTATGCTTCTCCCCCACCCGTACTTTTCAGATCGGCGGTAGCGGATGCCGGATACACCCGCCTGAACGAATGCCCGCTGAACCAGGACAACAGCTGTCTCTGGCAGACGATGGGGTGAGTCTTTCAGGATCAAACGATCGTGCAGGATGCGCTCCCTCTGCAAGAACCGGAATAATTTCTTACACCCCGCGAGCACGGCATGGGAGCATACCATGGCAAAAAAAAAGATCCGAGTACTGATCGTCGATGACTCCGCGGTCGTGCGGCAGACCCTTGAAGAGATCCTCTCGTCGGACCATGAGATCGAGGTCATGGCGACCGCCGGCGACCCCTATATCGCCGCTGAAAAGATGCTGCATGAGGTCCCTGATGTCATCACCCTCGATGTGGAAATGCCCCGCATGGACGGCATCACCTTCCTGCAAAAGCTCATGGCACAACATCCCCTGCCCGTGGTCATCTGTTCGAGCCTGACAACGACCGGGTCCGAGACCGCGTTCAAGGCACTCGAACACGGGGCAATAGAGATCATTCAGAAGCCGCTGGTGGGAACAAAGCATTTTCTTGAGGAATCCAGGGTCCGCATATGTGATGCCGTAAAAGCCGCGGCCCTGGCAAAGGTAAAGCGGCTCTCCGGCCTGCCCCGTGTCATTGTCCCAAAACTGTCTGCAGACGTCATTCTGGACAAACCCGTATCCCATGCCATGGCAAAAACGACCGATAAGGTGGTTGTCGTCGGCGCTTCCACGGGCGGCACTGAAGCATTAAGCGCGTTTCTTCAGGCCATGCCGCTCGATGCCCCCGGCATCGTCATCGTTCAGCATATGCCGGAGCACTTTACCCGCACCTTTGCGTCACGGCTTGACGGGCTGTGCCGGATCTCGGTCAAGGAAGCAGAGAATAACGATACGGTCATCCGGGGCCGGGCGCTCATTGCGCCGGGAAACCACCATATGCTGCTGAAGCGGAGCGGCGCACGGTACTATGTCGAGATCAAGGACGGGCCGCTGGTCTCGCGTCACCGACCGTCCGTCGACGTGCTGTTCCGCTCGTCCGCACGGTATGCAGGCAGGAACTCCATCGGGGTCATCATGACCGGTATGGGGGATGACGGGGCGAAGGGGATGCTCGAAATGAAAGAGGCCGGGGCGTACAATATCGCCCAGGACGAGGAGTCCTGCGTGGTCTTCGGCATGCCGAAAAAGGCGATAGAACTGGACGCTGTCGACCGGGTACTCCCGCTGAACAGCATCCCGGCGGCGGTATTAAAGGCCTATGGTCAGGACTAGTTCTTCGGGGCTGGAACAGCAACGGAAGTGGCCGGGGGAATGACCGGGGGTGCTTCCTTTTCCGGAAAAAGCAGGATGATGCTGATCCGCCTGTTGCGGGGATCTTCAGGGTCTTCCTTGATGAATGGCACCGTATCGGCATAGCCGGCGACGCGCGTAAGGCGGCTCGGGTTCAAGCCGTAACCCTCAAGTTGTTTTTTAGCGGCCAGTGCCCGCTCGGTGGACAATTCCCAGTTGCCGCGTGTTGCTGATGTCCTGAAAGCGAGGGCATCGGTGTGTCCCTCGACAGAAACCGGGTTCGGCATGTTCTTTACCTGGTCGCCAATGACCTGCATGATCCTGGATGCCATGGGCGTCGGGTCAGCGGAACCGACATCGAACATGGGTTTCCCCGTTTTGTCCACGAGCTGGATCCTTACTCCGCCTTCGAACACATCGACCATGATCTGGTCCTTGATGTCCCCGAGCTTGGCTTCGATGGCCTGCTTGATGGTTTCCTTGACCTCTTCCGGCTTCTGCTGCTGGCCCTTGCCGCTCGCATCCACTGAAAGCTGGCTCTCGGACTCTCCTGCCTGATTGAACACCTCGCTCGACTTTTCCATGAACGACGTGCCGCTCTTCTCGAAGATACTAAAACTTTTAAAGTAGGTGGCCATGCGCGCCCGTTTCTCGGTGGACACCATGGAGAGAAGCCACAGCAGGAGGAAGAACGCCATCATAGCGGTCACGAAGTCCGCATAGGCGACCTTCCAACTGCCTCCATGGGCGCCGCCGCCGGATACTTTTTTGACCTTCTTGATGATGATCTTGCCTTTCTGGTCGCTCATTTTGCCTTGCCTCGCACGGTTTTCTCGAGCTCATCGAACGTCGGCTTTTCCTTGTCCGGGATCGCACGCCGGCCGAACTCAACGGCCATCTGCGGGGCCGACCCCCCCACGAAAGCGACCAGCGCCACTTTCACGACCTGCAGCGGCACCGCGTTCTCCTCCGCCTGACTTTCGAGGTTGGTCGCGACGGGGCCCACGAAACCATAGGACAACAGCACGCCGAGGAAGGTGCCTACCAGGGCCGCGCCGATCGAGGCGCCCAGCACAGCAGGCGGCTCATTGATCTTGGCCATAGTGAGCACCACACCGAGCACGGCTGCGACGATACCAAGCGCAGGCAGGCCATCGGCGACCTTCGAGATGCTGTGCGCCGGGATCAATGCCTCATGGTGATGCGTGTCGATCTCGATGTCCATGAGATTGTCAAGCTCATGGGGCGGAATGTTCGCAGTAATGATCACCTTGAGGTTGTCACAGATGAAACTGAGCATATGGTGGCTCGCCAGGACACTGGGGTACTTGCGGAAGATGGGGCTTTTCTCCGGATTTTCGATGTCGGACTCAATGGACACGAGCCCTTCCTTGCGGATCTTGGAGAACAGCTGGTAGAGAAGGGACAAG
>JBGQDI010000029.1:0-17223 GCA_041495765.1 Nitrospirota bacterium | reverse complement strand
GGCGCGAAAGCCTGATCGCAGTTGCCACGACCCTGAGATCGTCCTTGATCAGCGTGACGTCAGACGCCTCGATGGCCACATCCGTGCCGGTGCCGATCGCAATTCCCACATCCGCCTGGGTGAGGGCAGGGGCATCGTTAATACCGTCGCCGACCATGGCGACGACCTTGCCTTCCGCCTGGAGCTTCTTCACCGTATCCATCTTGTCCTGAGGAAGGACCTCCGCCAGAACGCGGCTGATACCGAGCTCCCTGGCAATGGCCTGCGCTGTACGCTGGTTGTCGCCGGTGAGCATGACCACCTCCAGCCCGATCCCGTTCAGTATCGCGACCGCCTCTTTCGAGTGCTCCCGGACCGTATCTGCTACCGCAATGATGCCGGCGGCCTGGTTGTCCACTGCCACGAACATGGGAGTCTTTCCCTGGGAAGACAGCTTTTCCGCTTCTGCAATAAACTTTCCGAAATCGATTCTGCGGTCCGCCATGAGCTTCGCATTGCCCAGGACCACCTCTCTTTTATTCAACTGAGCCCTGATCCCGTGGCCGGGAAGCGCTTCGAACTCGTCAGCCAGCTGGAGCGTGATGTTCTGTGCAAGAGCAGCCTGTACAATGGCCTCTCCCAGCGGGTGCTCTGAACCTTTTTCCGCTGATCCCGCAAGAAGCAGGAGCTCTTTTTCGCTCATGCTGTCACGGATGACATCCGTTACTGTCGGCTCGCCGCGGGTGAGCGTACCGGTCTTGTCGAGGACGATGGTATCGATCTTCTGGGCACGCTCGAGACTTTCGGCGTTCTTGAAAAGGATACCCGATTCAGCTCCCTTGCCCGTGCCGACCATGATCGCCGTAGGTGTGGCAAGCCCCATGGCGCAGGGACAGGCAATGATAAGGACCGCGATGAAATTGACGAGAGCGAAGGTAAAGCGCGTTTCCGCAGGCCCGAAAATATACCAGATACCGAAGGTGACGAGCCCGATGGAGATGACCGCGGGTACGAAGATGCTCGAGATGTAGTCTGCGAGCCGCTGGATCGGGGCTTTGGATCCCTGGGCCTCCTGGACCATGCGGATGATCTGGGCAAGCATGGTGTCGCGTCCCACCTTGGTTGCCTCGAAGGTGAAGCTGCCCGTCTTGTTGATCGTTGCTCCGATAACGAGGTCCCCGATCTTCTTCTCGATCGGCAGGCTCTCGCCGGTCAACATGGACTCGTCGATGGAGGAGTAGCCGTCGCGGATCACGCCGTCCACGGGAACTTTTTCTCCCGGCCGCACCAGAATGCGGTCACCGGCCTCGACCTCTTCGATGGGGATGTCCAGTTCCTTGCCCTCACGCACCACCCGCGCGGTGCGGGGCTGAAGCCCCATGAGCTTCTTGATCGCTTCTCCGGCGCGGGTCTTGGCGCGCGCCTCGAGATACTTGCCGAAGAGTATCAGCGTGATGATCATGGCTGCCGTGTCATAGTAGGCCCCCCCGTGTGCCGCGTGGTGTCCGAGGAGAGCAGGGAAGAAGGTAAGCACCGCACTGTACCCGTAGGCCGCCGTGGTCCCGACCACGACCAGCGTGTTCATGTTCGTGCTGCCGTGCTTGAGCGAGGCCCATGCGTTCTGATAGAAGTGACGGCCTGCCCAGAACTGGACCGGGGTACAGAGGATAAAGAGGATAAACCACATGGTCTGCTGCGGCAGGAGGGTTATGCCCGGCAGCATGTCCTGGAAGCTGCCGATCATGATCAGTATGGAGAAGACCGCACTGAATATAAGCTTGTTCCTGAGTGCTTTCAGCTCCTGCTCACGCGCTTCCTTTTCGATGTCGAGCGCCGAGCGGCCTTCTGCCTGTGCAGGGAGTCGGAACCCCGCCCGTTCGATCACCCGCCTGATGTCCCGCAGTCCAAGCTGCCCCGGGACATACTCGACCTCAACGGTCTCGGCGCCAGCATTCACCACGGTCTTGAGCACGCCGTCGAGTGCGGAGACGATCTGCTCCAGCTCCTTCGTGCGCGAAGCATCGAGGTCCAGGACCGGGATCGTTATTCGGTCGATGACCGGCTGGTAGCCTGATTCCTGGATTGACGAGATGAGCCGGTCCAGGCCCACGGCGGCGGGATCGAACTCGATCACGGCCTTCTCGTTGGCATAGTTCACGTTCGCGGATGAGACGCCGACGAGCTTTGAGATGTCCTTCTGGATGGCAGCTGCGCAGTTCACGCAGGTCATGCCTTTTACGGGGATGACGGTTTTCTTAGTTTCCATGAGAGGCATATTACCACAAAGAAGGATTGGTGCAAAATGAGAAGTCTCGTAGGCATGTGATTAAAACGATGTTTGGAGAACAAAGTATGAACTGTCGTCGTGCGATCAGGAAATAGAAGAAGTATACATCCCATTCCCGCCAAAAAACTCCCTCGAATGTTTTTCATTGAAACTTCGTCGATTTTAGTCAATAATGCACTTCGCGATACTGTAGTCAGGGCTAAGGGTGACTGTTTCTGGTTTCGGTAAAAGTCCGAAAAAGCAGACCCAAGTCGCTAAGATCTTTCGGAGGGTATTTATAATGACTAAAAGTTCGCAGAGGACGCTGCTCGTTCTCTTGTCAGTTATTCTCGTTGCCCTGTGCTCAGGCCTGGTCCTCAGGGGGATGATCGGAAAGGATATCCAATCCTATGTCGAAGGCGAGCGTTCGGCATTGGTCACTCTCGTTTCGTCCGCCCTGGAATGGTCCTACGAAAAGAACCTGAAATGGGACAGAGGGGCGGTGTCCGGGATCGTTGTCTCGGCATTGCAACTTGGATTGCAGGTGAAGCTGGTTGACGCGCACGGCGCTGTCGTGATGGATTCGAAACAAGCTCTTGCGCTGTTGCCTTCCGGCAAGGCAGCCAGGATCAGTGCTGACGCAGGGTTTAACGGGACCGACAACACGGACTATCAATCATATCCGATGGTCATCGGAAAGGATGCGGTGGGCCGTCTGGATGTGAAGTTTCTTGGAAAGAGCAGGGCCGATGCATTAAGCAGCCGTTCAGGCACCATTGTGCTGATCGGCGTGTTCCTGATCGCAGCGCTGACACTTGCCCTGACGATGCTAATTTCACCGAAACAGTCCAAGCCGGTCAGAAAGTCCGTTTCTGCAGTCAGTGCTCCTGACCTGCATGCTGGTCTGCCTGCCCTCAAGGAAAAGACGGCATCTGTCCCTGAACCTGAGGCAGAAAGGGTTTCTGAAGCTGAGCCTGCGCCAAGCCTTGCTGTTGCCATGGAAGAGGAGCCGGACGACCCGCTTGAAGCAGATGACGAGGACATGCAGCCGCTTGCAGGCGATCCGGACAGGATCACCAAGATCGTGAAGGGGCTGGATGGGCTGGCTAAGGCCCAGGCACTTCGCAGCGCCATGCAGAAGCAATCTCTTGAACTGTCACCGTATCTGAACACGATTATTGAAGCTACCCGTGCTTCCTGTCCCGATACCGGCGTTACCTTTAGCGTGGAATGCAGCAACGATCTCAGTATGCAGGCTGATCCCGAGTGTCTAAAGGGGATCATGACCAATCTACTGGACAACGCGGTAAAAGCGGTGAAGCATGAAGGGACCGTGACTCTCAGCGCATCTGAAAAGGGAGACCTGGTAGAATTCGCGGTCAAGGATACGGGATGCGGGATCCGGCGCAAAGCCTTGCCCCATGTGTTTGAGCGTTTTTACCGGGGGTCAGGAGACGGTATCGGGCTGGGGCTCACTATCGTCAAGGAACTGGTCGATGCCTGCAAAGGGAGCATCGCAGTGCAATCAGCAAGGGGCAAAGGCTCTGTTTTTACAGTGAGCATTCCTCGGTCCTGATAAGAGATGATCGGAGAATAGAAATCGGCGGGTAGTTGTGCAGGACCGAAGGTTAAACAGTGCCCCATCTGAAAGTGCACCTATTCACCGTTGGCGGCAGAAAATAAAAAAGCAAAAGGGCCTGTACAAGGCCCTTTTGCTTTTTTTGTTCTATGATCTATCTGCTAGTTCTTTTTCTTCTTCTTTGCGGCCGGAGCAGCTGCTGCAGCAGGAGCTGCCGGGTTCCAGTTGTTCAGGTCATGGGCGATACCGTGGCAATCGCCGCACTTCGTGAACCGGGAAGTAATGCCCTTCGGATGCTTCTCGCCATGGCAATCCTGGCATTTCGGCATGGTCTTGTGCTTGTCTGCATGGCAGAAGGCGCAGGCGAAGGTCCCGTGCTTTGCTTTCGACGCTGACAGGAGTGCGTAGGGGTTCTTGTGGCACGCCCCGCACAGCTTGTTGTCCGTGTCGGCAGCATAGGTGACGTTCTTGGGCTGATGCGGCTTATGGCACTTCAGACAGTCCGTCGGCTTCACATCGGCCGAATGGGGCTTATGGCACTGGGTGCACTGCGGGATCCTGCGGTGCACTTCGGCATGGCAGTTGGAGCAGTAAAGAGCGGTGTGCTTGCTCTTGTTCTCCTGCAGCTGCTTTATCTGCGAAGTATGGCAGGTGAGACAGGGCTCCGTCAGGTTCGGCGCGAAGGTGATCACCAACGGCGTGTGAGGATTGGTGTGGCACGTAAGGCAGCCCGGTGTTGAGAAGTGCGGCTTGTCCTTATGGCACTGGTTGCAGACGGGGATATTGTTCTTTGAGGCCGGACGGTGGTTGGCGTGGCAGTTCTGACAGGGAAAGGTCTTGTGGCGCGCGCCTTTCTCGTTTATCTGTGCCGGCTGCGCGGAGTGACACTTGATGCAATCTCCCTGGCCGAGCATCGGTGTATCGCCGGCGGCCCAGACCGTAGCGGCAGAGACAATTACGATGACGAGTGACATGAACAACACGATCAATTTGACAACTTTGTTCCGTTCCATTGTTCCTCCTGACAGTTGATTTGGTAAGAATAAACAGGTCGTTTTTACAAGATGCAGAGACAACGGCAGAAAGTATTACATTTTGAAAAAATAATGTCAACCACAAACGTTATTAAATTTTTTTTCATGCCATTAAAATTTCTTTGCCAATAAAAAATGTCGGAAGAAAAAAATAATTAGTAAAACATGATTCGTAACATGGAGACAGCTATCTCTGGGGGGATGCGCTGGTTTCGATGAGGGTCGGTTCTTGTCGGTTTTTAAAGAATGCGCTCGCTTCTTCTGGTCATTTCCGCGCAATCAGGGTAATTATACCGATGTCTCTCATGATCTTCATTTATTTCTTCCGGTAGAAAGGCAGTTCCATGGTCTTCGCTGCTATCTCGCGGTCCTTGAGCTCGATCTCGATCTCCTGTCCAGGCTGTGCGTAGCGGCTGATGACGTAGCCGAGGCCGATGCCGTTCCTGAGGTAGGGCGAGTGGTTGCCGCTCGTTACCGTGCCGATCTCGCGGCTTTCGGAAAAGATACTGCCTCCTTCGCGCGGGACCCCTTTATCGAGCAGCATGAACCCTGCAAGCCTCTGCTTGATGTCCTCCGGTCTCAGCTTCTGGAGCGCGTCTTTACCGATGAAATCCTTCTTAAAATTCACGAACCGGTCGAGGCCGGACTCGATGGGGTTGCGGGTCTCGTCGATCTCGTTCCCGTATAAGGCATATCCCATTTCCAGGCGAAGCATGTCCCGGCTGCCCTGGCCGCAGGGGAGCAGTCCGATGTCCTTACCCGCTTCCAATAGTGCGTCCCAGAGCTGTTCTGCGTGAGAAGATGGAATGAACAGCTCATAACCGTGTTCGCCGGTATAGCCGGTCCGTGAGACGATCGCCACGGTACCGACGAGTTTGCGTTCACGAACCCCCCGAAGCTTCATGGCTTTCACCGGGGTGCCGATGAGCTTCTCGAGGACCAGGAGCGATTTCGGGCCCTGGAGCGCAAACTGCGCCAGGGACTGCGTCCGGTCAACGATCTCAACGTTCTTGTCCGCGTACTTCGTTAGCCAGGAGAGGATCTTCTCGGTGTTCGCAGCATTCGTGCAGAGCAGGAATCCGTCATCACCCGGCAGATGGAGCAGCATGGCATTGTCCAGGATACGGCCGCTGGCATTGCAGAGAAGTCCGTAGACGGCGGTCCCGGCGTTCAAGTTGTCGATATTGCGGGTAAAGACCCGCTGCAGCAGGGTATTCGCATCGGAACCTTTGATCGCAATACGGCCCAGGAATCCAACATCAAAAACTCCTGCGGCGGTCCGTACGGCATGGTATTCATCAAGGGCCGTGGAATAGTGGAGCGGCACCTGCCAGCCCTGGAAATCGGTCATTCGGGCATGTAACTTAGTATGGTTCTGATGGAGAACGGTCTGCTT
Organism: Nitrospirota bacterium; assembly: GCA_041495765.1. GTDB lineage: Bacteria > Nitrospirota > UBA9217 > UBA9217 > UBA9217 > GWC2-56-14. Next base: position 10,969 of record JBGQDI010000029.1, on the reverse strand, counting down.
CATGGTGCCTCCAAATCATCTCGTTGGGTACAGACATTCTCCCGCGTGGACCTGCGATCCGGTGCTCTCAGGCGAGTCTTCTATTTAATGCGGAGTTTCTCGGGGTCCGTATCTGCACTGGCCAGCTTGTGCAGGTCCCGGGGATGGAAAGCGCCTTTTTCGGTAATGATTGCGGTGATGTAGCGCGCAGGCGTCACATCAAAGGCGGGATTGGCCACCGTGACCTTGTCCGGTGCGATCTGGACCTTGCCGAACACGTGGGTCACTTCGCGGGGGTCGCGCTCCTCGATCGGGATGTCGATGCCTGATTCGGTGTTGAAGTCGATGGTCGAGAACGGTGCCGCCACATAGAAGGGGATACCGTGCTCTTTACAGAGAACGGCCAGGCTGTAGGTCCCGATCTTGTTCGCCACATCCCCGTTCCTGGCGATGCGGTCCGCCCCGACAATGGCGAGATCGACCATATCGCGGAACATGAAATAGCCTGCCATATTATCGGTTATGAGCGTGCAGGGGATCTTTTCTTCCATAAGCTCCCAGGCGGTAAGACGCGCGCCCTGCAGGACCGGGCGGGTCTCGTCCACATAGACATGGATCTTCTTCCCCGCTTCCACTGCCGCGCGCATGACGCCTTCGGCGGTCCCGTAGCCGGCGGTGGCGATGGACCCGGCATTGCAATGGGTGATGAGATTGTCGCCGTCAGCCACGAAAGCGGCGCCGTAGGCTCCCATCTTCCGGTTCGTTGCGATGTCCTCGTCGTGCATGCGCTGCGATTCAATGACGAGCATTTGGCGGAGAGAATCGAGCGACTGGTCCTTGTTCTGCTGCACGAAGCGTTTGATGCTGTCGATGGCCCAGAAGAGATTGACCGCCGTAGGCCGGGTTGCCGCCATGTGGGCGCAGATCTTTTCAAACTCCGGCCAGAAGGATTCGAAATTATCCGCTTTGATCTGGCGAGCTCCCAGGGCAAGTCCCATGGCAGCGGAAACGCCGATGGCCGGAGCTCCGCGGACCCAGAGCTCTTTGATGCCGCGCGCAACGGTCTCGTAATCCTTGCATTCGTTATACACGATCTCAATCGGCAGTTTTGTCTGGTCGAGCATGCGGACAATGCCGTCTTTCCATTCGACGGTAGGTATCATGGGGGAATTCTCCTTTAGAATTACGTGCAGGTGAGTGAATTGACTGATTTAACTATAAAGGATAGGGCAGGAATTGTCAAAAAAAAACTGCAGAAGACCCTCAATGGGAGAGAGAAAAAGGGTTGTTTATCCCTTGCAGCGCTGCAGAGCGAGCGTACCGCTCCTGCCGTCGATGGTGCCGGGATAAAGTTCGCAAACAGGAATGGCGGCAGGGGTCCGCAGCAGTTCCCGGACCTGCTCATCGAGGCGCACGATCCTGACGCCCCGTTCCTTCGCCAGCTGCAGGAACGACCGGAAGAGCGATCGTTGCTTCATCCCTTCAAGCTCTGCGTGGATCGTGAGAACATTCAAGCCGTCCGGTCTCAGCAGGGACAGGTAGTGCTCCGGGATAGCGGCCTCCGGGTATTCAGGAAGGCCGAGCAGCTCGTCCAGGGTCGGCAGTGTTGTCGGGACCTGCAGCGTCCGGAAGGTCCGGCTGCCGGCACGAGGAAAAAAGGGATGGGTGCCGCGGCTATCGCTGCCGTAGAGAAGGGCTGCATCATCATAGGCAGCGAGGCTGTCGGCGTTGGCTTGCCATCCGGCGGAGCCGGCAGTTCGTGCGGGTTCTTGGAATATCCGTTCAAATTCCACTCGCGCTTTGTTGAACTCAGCGAAAACCTCGTCCCTGCTCATGGTGGCAAGGCCGTCCTGCCAGCGGATGTGATCGTAGCAATGGATGCCGACCTCGTGCCCCTGGTCCCTTGCTGCGCGCATGACGGACTCATTTCGCCTGCCCACATGGGGCCCCGGCAGCAGTACCCCGTTCAGCAGGGTCCTGATCCCGTAGGTCGAGACCACGCTGGTTCGGCTTACCTTACTCAGGAATCCAGGCCGGAAGATCCGTTTGATGGCACGGCCGGTGTTGTCCGGCCCCAGGGAAAAGAGAAAAGTGGCTTTGACCTTGAACTCCTCGAAAAGGGCGACAAGGTTCGGCACGCCGATGCGCGTGCCCCGGTCGGTATCGACGTCTATTTTAATGGCGAGAAGAGGAGTGGTCATATTAAAAGTCGTAATCTACCGCGGAGGCGCGGAGGCACAGAGAACTGCATAATGAAAATTATACGTATCTGTTCAGCTCGAAAGCAAAGGCGTCTTGCGCACAGCGCTGAGCTCGCAGAGAACAATAAAAAAGATTGGATCATCTCTTTCTCGGCGTCTCTGCGTCTCCGCGGTTAACTTCGCCCTGCCTTCAGTTCAGCCCGTCCGTTAGACGTCCAGTTCCTTCGTCGGCCTGCCGAGGTGATAGTCCAGGGTCTTCCGGAGCGCGGTCTTCAGGTCCGTGGTCGGTTTCCAGCCCAGGTACTGTTCTGCATTTTTCACCGACGGGACCCGTGTCAGGATGTCCTGGTATCCTTCTCCGTAATACTCTTTCGACTGCACGGTCACGAGCTTGACGCTTTCGGCTAGCGGGGCATATTTCGGATAGGTCTTGATCAGCGCAATGAGCGTCTCCGCCAGTTCGCGGATGGACATGTCGTTGGAAGGGTTCCCGATGTTGAAGATGCGGCCGTCGGCCACGCCGTCCTTATTCTCGATGATGCGGATGAGCGCCTCGATGCCGTCATCGATATAGGTGAAGCTGCGGCGCTGAGCACCGCCGTCCACGAGCTGGATGTCCTTGCCGCGCAGGATATTGCCGATGAACTGGGTGAGGACGCGCGAGCTGCCTTCCTTGGGTTCGAGGATATTGTCCAGCTTGGGCCCGATCCAGTTGAAGGGGCGGAAGAGGGTGTACTTAAGGCCTTCCTTCATCCCGTAGGCATGGATCACCCGGTCCATCAGCTGCTTGGAGCAGGAGTAGATCCAGCGCGGTTTGTTGATCGGCCCGAGCACGAGGTTCGACGTCTCTTCATCGAACTCGCGGTCCGTGCTCATGCCGTAGACCTCTGAGGTCGACGGGAAGAGCACCCGTTTTTTGTAGCGCACGCACTGGCGCACGATCTCGAGGTTGGCCTCGAAGTCCAGTTCGAACACGCGCAGCGGGTCAAGCACGTAGGTCGCGGGCGTAGCGATGGCAACGAGGGGAAGGACCACGTCGCATTTTTTCACGTGATATTCGATCCACTCCCGGTTGATGGTGATGTCGCCTTCGACAAAATGAAAGCGATCGTGCCCCAGGCACTGGTCGAGCTTGTCCGCGGCCATGTCCATGCCGTAGACCTCCCAGTCCTTGTGCTTTAAGATGTATTCGGTCAGGCTGTTCCCGATGAAACCGTTCACTCCGAGGATCAATACTTTGAGGCTCATAATATGCTCCGTTTCTGTTATTAATTTAACCCAGACAAGCTGAACAACTTTGCCACGAAGGCACGAAGACACAAAGAACATCTAAAACTTACTGAGTTAATCAAACCCCATAGACACAGGCATCTCTTCGTGCCTTCGTGTCTTCGTGGCGATATTTTTTGCCTTGTTGTCCGGGTAGTTTTGTGCTTATTTCCCCAGCACCTGTCCGACCTTCAACTCCGGTTCTTCGGCCGAGGCATCATCCTCGGTCTCTTCCCATTCCATGTTGATCAGTTCGAGGCTGCCCTTGCCCGTTGCCACGAGCAGCGGGTCCAGTGACAGCACCTCTCCCGGGGTCCCCTTGGCGGGGCCTGCAGGTTTGGCCCACCAGATAAGCATTTTTTTGCCGTTCACTTCGGTGAATGCTCCGGGGTAGGGCTGGGTGACCGCGCGGACCAGATTATAGATGCTGTCGGCGCTTGCGGTCCAGTCGATGCGGCCGTTCTCGGGTTTTCGTCCGCCGAAATAGGTGGCCTGCGATTCGTCCTGGACGCGCCGCGGTGCGGTGCCGGCGGTCAATGCGTCGAGCTGGCGTTCGAGCACGAGGCGTGCGGCCTTGACGCATTTGCCGAAGACATCCTGTGCCGTATCTTCGCTGCCGATGGGCACTGCTTCCTGGTCAACGATATCGCCGGCGTCGGCCTTCTTTACCATGTGGTGCAGGGTCATGCCGGTCTGCTTTTCGCCGTTCAGGATGGCCCAATTGATGGGCGCACGGCCGCGGTACTTCGGCAGGAGCGATCCGTGCATATTGAATGCGCCGAGACGGGGAACGCTCAGGATTTCCTCGGCGATCATGTTCCGGTAGTAGAAGGATAAAATAAGGTCCGGAGCCCAGGACGTGATCTTGGCGATCCAGTCCGGCGAATTCACCGAATCCGGTGTCTGGACCGGGATGTCGTATTTTGCCGCCAGTTTCGCCACCGACTTGAACCAGATCTCTTCATTGGGATCGTCCTTGTGGGTGATGACTGCCAGAATGTATTCATCATTCTGGATCAGGGCCTGCAGGCATTCATAGCCCACATCGTGGTAGGCAAAGACAAGTATTGCGGGTTTAGTCATGGATTCCTTCTTTCTGTGTGTTTTTCTTTTCGTAGACCGTCCGGATAACGAACCGGGGACGGCGCCGGACTTCTTTGTAAATGCGGCCGATGTATTCGCCGATAATGCCGAGGCCCATGATCCCGATTCCGACCAGGAAATAGAGGATCGCGAACAGGGTGAACACGCCTTCAGCCTCGGGGCCGACCACCAGGCGCCTGATGAACAGGAACAGGACGAAAAGGATGCTCCCGATGGAGGTTATCAACCCGAAGACCGTGAAGACCTGGAGCGGCACGATCGAGAACCCGGTCATGAGGTCGAAGTTGAGGCGCACCAGATCGTACAGCCGGTACTTCGATTCGCCCGCGGCGCGTGCAGCGTGTTCGACCTCAACCTCGGTGGGGCTTGCGGCGTAACTGTAGGCCAGTGCGGGGATGAAGGTCGACGTTTCCTCGCTTGCCACGATACTTTCGATGATATGCCTGCGGTAGGCCCTGAGCATGCAGCCCTGGTCCTTCATGTGGATGCTGGTGATCTTCTCGCGAACGCGGTTGACGATCTTCGAGGCATATTTCCTGAAAAAAGAATCCTGACGGTTCTTGCGGTACCCGCCCACTACATCGTGGCCGGCATCGATGGCTGCGAGCAGCTTGGGGATCTCTTCGGGCGGGTTCTGCAGGTCCGCATCGAGGGTCACGATCACTTCGCCGCGGACGCGTTCGAAGGCCGCCATGATGGCCATGTGCTGGCCGAAATTGCCGTTAAAGTCGATGACCCTGACCTGTTCAGGCCGTTGTTCGTGGAAGGTCTTCAGCATGGCGCCTGAACGGTCCCGGCTGCCGTCGTTCGTGAACAGTACTTCATAGGGCTTTCCGATCTTGTCCATCACCGGCATGAGGCGGCCGAAGAGCGCGTCAAGATTGTCCTGTTCGTTATAGACCGGAATGACAACACTGATGTAGGGTTTCTGCATGTTCATTTCCTCTTGAACAGGTCAGTCAAGGCAGCGATGACCCGGTCCTGGTCCCCATCGGTCATCGTCGGAAACAGCGGCAGGCTCACGATGCGGTCGGAGATCGACTCGGCATTGGGGAAGTCGCCGCGCTTGAACCCGAACTGTTCACGGTAATACGGATAGAGATGGACCGCGCGGTAGTGGAGCCCGGTCCCGATGTTCCGTTCCTTCAGACCCTGCATGAAGGCGTCGCGGTCCATACCTGCGGCCTCGGGGTTCACGAGCGGCGTGTAAAGGTGCCAGGCATGGAGATGGGCATATGCCGGTGCTTTCGGCAGCGAAAGCTGCGACCAGCCCGCAAGCAGGTCCTGATACCGAAGTGCAAGCTCGGTGCGGCGTTTAATGAACCCGTCGAGCGCTTTGAGCTGGTGCAGGCCGAGGGCCGCCTGCATGTCCATCATGTTGTACTTGTAGCCTGGCGCGATGATCTCGTAATGCTGGCTGCCTTTTTTGCCGAAACGGTTCCAGGCCTCGCGGTCCATGCCGTGGAACCGGAGCAACGCCACCTCATCGGCCATTTTTGGATCGCGCGTCACCACGCAGCCGCCTTCGCCGGTGGTCATGTTCTTGTTCGGGTGGAAGCTGAAGACCTGGATGTCGCCGAAGCTGCCGATGCGTTTTCCCTTATATTCGGTCCCGATGGCATGGGCTGCGTCTTCGATAACGCGGAGGTCGTACTTTTTGGCGAGCGCATACAGCGGGTCCAGGTCCACCGGCAGTCCTGCGAAGTGCACCGGCATGATGGCGCGGGTGCGCTTCGTGATCGCTTTTTCGATCTTCGCCACGTCCATATTATAGGTGCCGGGCTCCACATCAACGAGAACCGGTTTCCCTCCGGTAAGCACGATGGTGTTGAGCGTGGCGGCAAAGGTCATGGGCGTGGTAATGACCTCATCACCGGGCGCGAGCTTCATCGCTGCAAACACCAGGTGCAGGCCTGCGGTGGCAGAGGAGAGCGCCAGGGCGTGGGGTGCCGACACATATGCCTTGAGGTCTTCTTCGAACTGCTTGACCCGGGGGCCCGTGGTGATCCATCCCGACTTGAGACAGGCAACGACCTCGTCGATGGCCTCCTGGCTGATGGTCGGCCGGGAAAAGGGCAGGAATTCTTCGTTGGGATTAGACATTGTTCTCCTAAACGTTAGCGATATTTCGGGCACGGAACTTTTAAATCCGCAATCCGAAATCCGCAATCCGAAATTGAATCAGCTTCTGGTCACAAAGAACACACCCACACAAATGATCACGATGCCGGCGATGCGCGGCGCCGAGAGGTTCTCCTGGAACAGGTAGTAGCCGCCGACGGCATTGACGATATAACCGACGCTCAGGAGCGGGTAGGCGAAGCTCACCTCGACGCGCGACAGGACCAGCAGCCATACCGCAACGCTCACCACATAGCAGGTCAGGCCGGCGATGACGAACAGGTTCCCCGCAACCTGCAGCCCGATGGGGACGATATTGTGCCAGACGAAATCAAAATGCCCGATGCGGCGCATGCCTTCTTTTAAAAAAAGCTGGGCTGCAGCGTTCAGCAGGACGCCCAGCATGATGAGCGGCAGGTAGTTCATGGCTTCACCTCTTTGTTGGACAGCAGTACCGTATTCGGCGTCCGGGCAACCAGGTAGGTCCTCAAACTGATATCGTTCAGGAGTGTATCATAATAGAGGCTCTCTGTCACCAAGTACAGAGTGTTTGGTCCCTGCCAGCGCCGGCGGAACGTCGCGAGGTCAAGCATCCAACCGCTCGTATCTTCCACCGTGGTCCCGAAGGAAAGTTCTCCCTGCCAGCCTACGACGGAAATGCGGCGTTCCAGGTAAACGGGCAGGTCCTGGTAGTAGGTTCCGTAACAGACGACCTCATCGGAGGGCCGCAGGCGCGCCTTGAGCTCCAGCGCCAGCCCTTTGATGGAGCGGGAATCAAGCTGCGGGACGGCGGTGCTCACGGCGAGAAGGAAGAGGCAGGTCGTCACCAGCAGCGCCGACAGGCTTCCGCGCAGGCCGTATCTTCTTTGCATCAAGCCGATGAGAAAGGCGCCGCCGAAGAGAACGGAGATGATGGCAATGCGGTGATGTCTCAACAAGTGCTGGTCGAGCTCAGGACGGTAATGCGGCAGGACAGCCAGTCCCACGACAACAGCCACCGCGAGCAGCAGAAGCAGCAGATAGGCCGGCCTGCTGCCCGGCAATCGGTTCTCGTCCCATCCTTTTGCCAGATAGCGCCCGAGCAGCAGCGCCAGCGGCGGAAAGACCGGCAGGATGTAAGGGACCAGCTTCGAACTGGAAACGGAAAAAAAGAGGAAAACAAGTCCGGCCCAGAGCAGGAGAAAGATCGTTTCCCGGTGCTGATGACGTTCACGCCACCCCGGTATACTGTTCCTGAGCGATTGGAGCAGGAACGCCGACCAGGGGAAGAACCCCAGCAGCAGCACAGGAATGAAATACCATGCCGGTTTATAACGGCCATGGACCTTGGTCAAATAGCGCTGGAAGTGTTCGTGAATAAAATAGAACTGATAGAACTCGGGGTTCGCCCTGCCTGCCAGGACATGCCAGGGAACGGCAATGACCAGGAACAGCACGATGCCGGAGAACAGATACATGCTTCTGAGCACGTGCCATTCGTTCAGCAGCACGATCCAGGCGCCGATCACCATACCGGGGATCAGGATGCCGATGAGTCCCTTGGTGAGGGTCGCCAGCGCGGCAAAAGCAAAGAAGGCCCCCATGAACAGCCGCCGCCTGACGCCTGGTTCTTCTCGCGTTCCGAGAATGAACGACAGGAGCGCGGCGGTGAGCAGGACGGAAACCGGCATATCCAGTATGATGGCCTGGCTCAGGGCATAGTACAGGACGCTTGTGGCAAGGACTACTGCGGCGAAGAGCCCCGCACGCCGCCCGTAGAGCATGCTCCCGGCAGCGTAGACCGCAAGACAGCCGAACAGGGCGAACAGGGCAGGCCAGAGGCGCAGCGCGAATTCCCTGATCCCGAAGATCGTTACGGAAAGGCTTTCGAGCCAGTAAAACAGTGCCGGTTTTTCGAAGTATTTGACGCCGTTCAGACGGGGCGTGATGTAATCGCCGGTGGCGGCCATTTCGCGTGCTATTTCGACGTAACGACCTTCGTCGGGCACCGATAGGGGGCGGTTTCCGAGCATGATGCCGAAGAGGAGGCCGATGGTCAGGAAGAGGATGATGAGGTCGCGGACCTTGAAGGGGCCTGTCTCGTTGTCAACTGGATGCATGGTTATAGAGGTATCGGAATAATGCTTGAGCTGGTGTCGCGGTGGGAACGGCCGCATGCCCCTGCGTATGGTGAATATCCCTGTGGTCGAAGGACCGGTCCTTAGTCAGTTAAAGATTCAGGGATTTTACAGCCTGTCATGCGCTTTGTCAAACATATTATCTTTGCTCTCAAGGACTTGCCGGTTCCCGGTTCAGGGCAAGTTCCCGTGGGGGAGAGGAATGCGAGGGTAAGAGAGGCGCTACGAGAGTGCAGAGGGTACGCCGGCTGAGCAGCTTTTTTATTCGTTACGGTTTGCGGTGCTCAGCATCCAGTTTGGCGCCCGGCATGGTCAGGTCGGCACTGTAGCCGGTGACCCGGTTCTTGCCGAGTGCCTTGGACCGGTAGAGTGCAACGTCCGACTCCTGGATGAGACCGGGAATGGTCTTCTGTTCCCCTTTACGCATGGTAGATACCCCGAGGCTTACGGTGAGGACCTCGAAGGGGTGCAGCGATTTAAGGGTAAAAGGATAGTTTTCCACCGCCGCCCTCACCCGTTCGGCGACCTTCAACGCTACGTCGATACCGGTCTCCCCGAGGAGGATGGAAAATTCCTCTCCGCCATACCGGAAACAGCTGTCCGTGCTCCCCGTCCTGAACTCCTCGCGAAGAAGCGCGCCCATCTGTGCTATTACCCTGCTGCCTTCCAGATGGCCGTAGCGGTCATTGACGCGTTTGAAGTCGTCTATGTCGATCATGATAAATGAGAAATCCCTGCCCGTGCGGACCTGCCTGCCGGCCTCCTCTTCGAGCTTCTCCAGGAGCACCCGGTAGTTGAGCATGCCGGTCAGTTCGTCGGACCTGGCGATGTCGAGCGTTCGTTTAAAGAGCTCCGCCTTTTCAATGCCTGCTGAGATCGTGTGGGACAGCGTACGCAAAAGATCGAAATCTTCCACCGTGAATGCTGCAGGCCTACCATGGCTGAAACCCATGATCCCCACGATACGATTGTCGTTCATGAGCGGTATGCCGAGGTAGCTTCCCGGTTTCTGCAGCTCTTCAGGGTGATGGAGAAAGGTATCATAGTGCGCGGCGTTGTCCAGAAACAGCGGGTCACCGCTTGCAGCGATCTGCCCCGGCGCGCCATTGTCTAGATAAATAGGTTCGGACATCCTGCGTTGAAGGAGGGGGGTATGAAAATAGATCGGGACCAGACCCGTGAGGTCTTTTTTGACCATATAGACGGAAGCTTCTTCAAAGCGTACCGCCTTACCGATCGAGGCAATGATCTTCTGGATGAGCTCCGAGGGCTCCAGTTCTGAGGCGATGATCCTACCGACCTCGCAAAAGAGGTGGGTCTCCGTGAACTTGCTGTAAAAAAAAGGTTTATAATCGCGTACAGGAGGGGGTGTTGCACCTGACGTACTTTTTTCGCTCGTTTGTTTAGACATGAGCCACCTCCGGGGCGCCGGTTGAGCTTTTCATAATGGCCATAGTATACCACAAAATATTTATTTTTGAACTAAAAAAAAGTGCACAATTGTGTTGGTTGTAAAAAGTTGCATTACGCGGAAGATGTGCTGTGCACGCGTGAATGCTGTTCGGGCGCAGCATCCCCGATGGTGCTGGCAACTTCAACAAGGTCTTTCCTCTTGAAATAATCAATTCTATCTGCTATCGTCACGACATGGTTTGCTCCAGCGGTTCGAGCATTTTTGTCCTATCACCGCCGTTCCACGAACGCCCATGGGAATCTGGCATCAGTGCTCCTGATATCGTTCACAGGTTCTGTTGTACTGGTGCTGACGCCTCAAAAAGCCGGGGGAAAATACATTAAACACTGCTCGCATCGGGAGGCTGACGTGAAGAATAAAGGATGGCTCGTGGCGTGTGTAGGAGTGGGGATAAACCTCGCACTGGGGGTGCTGTATACCTGGAGCGTCATTAAAAAAGCGATCCCGGCAGAGTGGGGGTGGTCCGACTCTGAGAAGGCGCTTCCCTATTCGATCGCTTGCATTGTGTTTGCTTTTGTCATGGTGCCGGCCGGCCGTTTGCAGGACCGGATCGGCCCGCGCTGGGTCGCCACTGCAGGTGGTATCCTCACCGGGATCGGCTGCATCATTGCGTCATTCGCTGTTACTGTAAGCGGGTTCGTGGTCGGGTTCGGCATTTTTGCCGGCGCCGGTATCGGCCTCGGGTATGCATCCGCCACTCCTCC
>JBGQDI010000028.1:0-17254 GCA_041495765.1 Nitrospirota bacterium | reverse complement strand
TCGAAATGCATCGGCTGCGGGTTCTGCACCGGAATCTGCCCCTGCGGCGTATGGGAGATGGTGGAGAACGTGTAGTCAGCATCCCGCCGCCCGGGGAACAGTCAGACAGCGCACTTCTCGTACCAAGTCCAAAACCCTTCATCTGAAATATGGTGAAGGGTTTTTTGTTGTCGTTCATTGACTCACCCCTCTCTTTCAGATAGACTGTTCACCAGAGGTCCTTATGCAGGAGCAAGGACCTGTTCAAGCGATACCATGCATGCCGGGATGAACCATGTATACTGAAAAAATCACACACAGGGACTTTAAGGACGACATCCTGAGGGAACAGGTCCGCCTTGCCATGAAACAGCTTCCGACGATGCAGGTCACCTCTTTCATCGTAGCCCTGGTCCTTTCCTATACGGTCAGCGATATCGTTCCACACCGGAACATCGTTCTTTGGGACATTCTGGTCTTCGGGATCGTGACCAGCAGGATCGTTCTTTACTCGATATTCCTGAAAGTGCGGGAAGGTCCGTTTGCAGGCGTTTATTGGGAAAAAGCCTACCTGTCCCTCGCCTTGCTCTCCGGCGTGGTCTGGGGCACCTCCGCTTTCATTATTTTCCCGGCGGGCAATCCCGCGCTTATATCCCTTTTTGTGCTCGTCATCGCCAGCTTATCGGCGGCCACTACCGTGTCGCATTCCGCGCTGAGACTGGGGCCGACGGCATGGGCTGCGCCGGCAATGCTGTTCTATGCGGTCCGTTGCTATCAGGAAGGGTTCGAAACCTATACGATAGCGCTTCTTATCATCGTCTATCTCTTTACGGTCCTCAATTATTCCTTCAAGCACAACAGCACCATTGCCTCCTCCGTTTCTCTTAAATTCGAGAACCTGGAGCTCCTCGAAGAACTGCGAAAGGCGAATGATATTCTCCGGCACGCCTCTGCGATCGACGGGCTCACCGGGCTCGCGAATCGCCAGAGCTTTGACGAGTGCATGGACCGGGAATGGCGACGTGCCGTGCGTGACCAGCACCCGCTTGCCCTCATCATGCTGGATATCGATCATTTCAAACGCTATAACGATAATTACGGACACCAGGGCGGTGATGAATGTCTTAAAAAGGTTGCTGCGGTGATCGCCGGATCGGTGAAACGACCGGCCGACCTTGCCGCCCGCTATGGGGGCGAGGAGTTCATGGTCGTCCTTCCGGACACTGATATTCGGGGTGCAACAGAAATAGCGGAAAAACTGAGGATCGAGGTCGAGGTGTTGGGCGTGGCGCACGCTTTTTCGCCCACTGCAAGCGTAGTGACCATAAGCATCGGCGTTGCCTCGCTGGTGCCAGGACAGCACATGGACCCTTCCCATCTTATCAAGCTGGTGGACACGATGCTCTACGCCGCAAAGCATGATGGGCGCAACAGGGTCAAGGTCGCGTGAGAAGATGCATCAGGCAGGCGAGCTGGGATCTTCTCATGGTTCTGAAAAAAGAGATCGGGAAGGGAAACATCGAGGGCCGAGATCATGAGTAATAGAAAGCCTGTCAGTGAAGATACTGACAGGCTTTTTTTATATCATCTGCTGGCTGGTTTTCGTGCGTGCATCACTTTTTCGAAAGTTGATAAATTCCGAGGGCCGTGCACACCCCTCCGGCGATAAGGACCGCCACGGTCTTGTCTGTTGGCGATCCGGTAAAGGCGCGCGATATCTTTGACTCGAAAGAGCCGGTCATGCTGATGCCCCAGATCAAGAGGGCCATACCGGCAACCAGCAGGATAAGTCCGATCTGTTTGTTCATAACACCTCCTCGGTCCAGCCCTTTAAGGGAAATCTGGATTTAATTATCATAACCTGACTATTTTGGCAAGGATTAATCTGGTGAAACCGCAGGACAAAACCTTGACTCCCTATCTGATTTTAGATAGACTTCTGTTCACGGACGATCAACTCGACCGAGCTGCAAGGCGCGGGAGGCAAGCATGGCACAAGTACTGAAACGACTCAAGGTCAAGGCGATCCTTATGGGCATTGCAATTTGCGTCCTGACCGTGCTGTATAGCTATTTTGTGGCGGACACGATCACGACGAAGATAACCGATGCCCAGATGACGAAAGTTGATGGGCGGTTCATGATCGCCACCGAGGACAGGCCCTTTGTCAACTTTGACGCAAAATACCGGTTCAAGTTCGATTCAGGAACGGTCCAGAACGACGCTATCAAGCTGAAGGGACGGACCGTTAGAATAAAGAAGTACGGATGGCGGATGCCGATCTTCTCGATGTACGAGAACATCGTGAAGATCGAGGAGGTCAAGTAGGCCATGGAACCCTCGGCCCCGGACACGGGAAAGCAGGAGGACGAGCGCAGGAAAAAACATGTGCTGGTGGTTGACGGAAATATTGCCAGCCAGTTCCTCACGAACCTTATCCTGCAGCGTTTGGAATATTTTTCTTTCTCCGTAAAAACGGGCGAAGATGCCCTGGCCCTGGCAACGACGACGTTCGGCAAGCCTGATGTCGTGCTCACCGAGATCACGCTGCCTTACATGAGCGGGCTCGAACTCCTGAAGAAACTGAAACAGGACCCACGCACGTCCGGGATCCCGGTCCTGGTCTATACGACGCTGCAGGACCCCGCCCATCGCCAGGCCTGCGAACAAGCAGGGTGTTCCGGCTACCTGGTACAGCCGATTCCCGACAACCAGCTCTACGAAGCGATCCAGGTCGCCACAGAGACGTCACCGCGCCGCTTCGTCCGGTTATCCACCGCTCTTGATGTGATCGTGGCTGCGGGAAACGAGCCCCGGAAGGGGAAGGTCACGGCGCTTTCGGAAAACGGCATCTACGTCAACATGGTCGACCCGCTGCCCCAGGGGACCCAGCACCAGCTGATGCTGGTGCTGCATAAGGGCCCCGGCGGGGAGATCCCCATAAAAGGGAAGGTCCTTTATTGTCATGACGGCAAGGGCGGCAGGGTCAGACAGACCGGTATGGGCGTAAAGTTCACTCAGATAGCGTCCGGGGACAGCGACAAGATCAGGTCCTTTATCCGGGAAAAACTGAGGGAAGGGGTCGCCATCGCCATCAGGTCCTGATGGCGTTTGTTCAGCTGCTCCTCCCTGCAGGCATGGAATTATCTGCGCATTCCCGGCTTCGGTCATGGTTAGTAGTATCGGTCCGCCATGCTTCCCGGCATCTGAACCGGAGCACTCCTACCGGGTGACCACTACGATCCCCGTTTCGGTCACGATGCATCCCCTCAAACGGTCCTCTTCATGGTCGAAGCCGATCTCCATCCCTTCCGGAATATGAACCCCTTCGTCGATGATGGCCCTTCGGATCTTCGCTTTCCTTCCTATATCCACATTGTCGAAGAGGATGGAGTCCTCGATCTCGGCGTAGCTGTGGATCTTGCAGGATGGACCAAGGATCGACCGCCGGACCGTGGCCCCGCTCGTGATGCAGCCGCCGCAGACAAGGGAGTCGATGTTCTTTCCCCTGCGGCCCTTGTTGTCGAAGACGGTCTTTGCAGGCGGCAGGTTCCCCTGATTGGTCAGGATCGGCCAGTCGTAGTTGTACAGGTTCAACTGGGGGCTGACGCTGACCAGGTCCATATTCGCTTCATAGTAGGTGTCCAGCGTACCGACGTCCTTCCAGTATCCCCGTTCATTGGGCTCCATTCCCGGCACGTAATTGTCGAAGAAACTGTAGGCAAATACCTTATCCTGCGTTTCGAGCATCATGGGGATGACATGTTTTCCGAAATCGAGGTCCTCATATTTGCGTTTGCCCCTTTTCAGTACGTCCACGAGCTTCTTTGCCGAGAAAATATAGTTGCCCATGGACGCGAAGCAAGTGGCCCTGCCCGGGACGGATGAAGGATCCTTTGGTTTCTCCCGAAATGATGTTACTCGCAGGTCTTCGTCCACGCACAGCACTCCAAAGCGTGAGGCTTCTTCCGGCGGGATCTCAAGTACCGCGATAGTGAGATCAGCCTTGTTCATGCGGTGATAGACCAGCATCTGCGCAATGTCCATCTTGTAAATATGGTCGCCGCCGAAGATGACAACGTACTCGGCACCGGAGGACTCGATGAGGCCCAGGTTCTGGTATATGGCGTCGGCAGTCCCTTTGTACCACTGTTCCCCCACATTGGTCGTTTCCGGCGAGATCGTGTCATAGAACTCACCCAACCCGGTCCATTTTGCCCAGGACTCCTTGATATGCTTGCTGAGTGAGTAGGCCTGGTACTGCGTTAGGATATAGACCTTTTTGATGCCGGAGTTGAACAGATTGCTCAGTACGAAGTCGATGATCTTATATTTCCCGCCGAAGGGGACCGCCGGCTTCGGCCTGCCGAAGGTGATGGGGCTGAGACGCTCTCCCTTGCCGCCTGCCAGGACCATGGCAATGGTATTTCTCGATATGTTCCCGTAAGCATACATGAAAGGCACCTCCATTCACCTCTGAAGACCGCAGCACACTATTTTTGCAAGTATAGTATATTTTTGTGTCACCCGCAATGTCAATCACCTAAATGAGACCGCAAAAAAGGGCATCGTACTGTCGCATTGCCGTTTTTTCTGTCCCTGCCTTCCGGTCCGGCCCGGGGAATGCCTTCTCCGGCGCAGAAGAGTGGTATACTTAAAATGAGATAGTATTGATCTTATATGCTGGAAAAAGAGGTGTGCCATGAAAACCACGATCTTGATTGCCGGTGCCACGGGAAATACGGGTCAGCCGCTGGTAAAACAGCTATCGACGGCAGGTGTGCCCATAAGAGCAATGATCCATACCGCTGAAAAGAAAGCTCTGGTGGAAGGAAACCAGGTAGAGGTAGCCGTTGGAGATTTTAAGAACAGAGCTTTGCTTGAAAAAGCACTGGAAGGGATCGAAAGCGCCTACCTGGTCTCACCACCCTCATTGGACCAGGTCAGGTCCCAGATCGCATTTGTGGACGCGGCGAAAGCAATGGGGGTAAAGCATATCGTCAAACTGTCTGCCCTCGGTACGGCGCCGGATTCTCCGGTAGGGCTGCTTCGGTGGCATGCAGAGGTCGAGGAGCATATCCGCAAATCGGGCCTCAAGTACACATTCCTGCATCCCCATTTCTTCATGGAGAACCTCCTGGCCAATGCCGGCCTCGTGAAGAAGGACGGCGTTATCTATTCCCCCCTCGGGGATGTTGCGATCAGTCCCGTTTCGGTCCAGGATATCGCGGCGGTAGCAGCAAAGACCTTGACCGAAGGAGTGCACAGCGGGAAGACCTATACCCTCACCGGGCCTGAAGCGGTCACCTACTCCGACATCGCCTGGACCCTGGGCGGGGTTATCGGGAAACCCGTACGGTATGAGCAGGTGCCCTTTGATGCGGCATTGCAAGGGATGGTCAAGGCCGGCTATCCAGACTGGCTTGCCGCAGATATGATCAGGCTCATGCAGACCTGGGCTGAAGGCAGAGGGGGGCTGGTGAGCGTTTATGTGGAGCGGCTGACCGGACACAAGCCGCTCTCGATACGTGAGTTCTTTGCGAGGCACAAGAGCCTGTTCCTGTCGGCAGCGTAAGAATGAAAAGAGAGGAGGCAGTCGGTGCCGTGACGGAACGTCCATTTCCGTAGAAATGGCAGGACGGCAATAAAAAAAGCTCCGGGAAGCAGCCGGAGCTTTTTTCGTATGTTACGTGGAGGAGAACTTACTTCCCCTTAACTTCGATCTCGGCTGCGCGAGACTCGTATTTCACAGTAACTTTTGCACCGACCTTCAGGTCGCCTTTGATCTTGGTGCCGGCGTCCTTGGCCATCTCGAACTTTTCCCCGGCTTTGTCAACGACAATGACATTGTCTTTGACCTCGAGAACGGTACCGGTGAACTGATAGGTCTTTCCGGCGAATGCTACTGAGGCAACCAGAACCATGGCTACTGCTGCGATCATGATGCGCTTCATAAAGAACCTCCTTGCAATGAGATGAAATGACGGGGGAAATATAGCGAATTGGAAGCCTCCTGTCAAGGCTGTTGTTCCCGCCTGCTCGCAGGGGTGAGCAAGCGATCGTTGCAGGTCTCGATATCACCGGGTTGAAAAGAGGGCACATCTCTCCGGTCATTCCTTTACCTCATTGTCTGCCAGCGCCCGTACGGCGCGGCCGAATCCATCAGCCTTGCTCATATGGAAGAGGTCGATGATCGTTGCGCGTTGGACGAGGAAACGTTTCTGTCCAGCCCTGCGGGCGGCTTCGATCTGACCCCACTCGCCGTTTTGCAGGAAACCCTCGTAAGCCGTTTTCATCTCCGGGAACAGAACCTTCTGGAACCCTTCTGCAAGCGCCAGGTACAGGCCGAGTGCACCTCGGTCCCTGGTTTCGAACATCCATCGGTACGGTCCTAGATCGGAAGTGTCGGCGACCAGGTCCTTTATGGCGCGGATATAGTGCTCGGCCTTGCGGTCTCCGGCGGCCTGGAGGATTTCCCGCCATTCAGGCACCTGTTCCCGCGCTTCGCCACGTTCGTGGCAGAAAACCACTTCGGAATATTTCAACGCCATGTGCTTGAGGCGGTCCTCGAACGTGCTGTCCACGAGCTGCTGATAGGGGAAGCCATATCGGGCAAAGGCATCGCTCAGTGCCGTAGGCTTCGAGGGAGTCAAGGAGGAGTACTTGCTTAGGAGCAGCATTGTCAGCGGTTCGAGGCGCAGCAGGATATTCGTTCCCTGGAGCATACCGCTCGCGGTAAAGAGGTCCCTTACCAATTCCGTGTCCGAAGTATAGACCTTCAATCCACCGGTCTCCCGGACCGAGACAAGGCGTGCCAGAAAGAAGGTCGGCTTCATATACATGCCGTAGCCCGCCCCGTAAATGAGCCCCTTCGGGACCAGCAAGCGGTTGATCCCGTCCAGGTCAAAAGGATCATAGCTTTGCCCCTCCAGGGTCAGATCACGGAACGAACGCTGCTCCAGCTCGGGCCATTTCGATTCCTTTGCCTGGATCCACTCTCCGATCTGCTCCCGGCTGATATCGCTGCGGAAGGACAGGCGCTTCTCTGATCTGAAGAGGTCACGATAACGTATCAGCAGCCCGCAGATGGAAAAGTAACCCCAATACTGTGCGTCCGAAACGTCGCAGTTGAACTTTATGTCCCGAGTAAGCCTGTCGTCCATTGATATACCTCGAATTCACTCCCGTGGGTATTATTCACCAAGGGGCCAAAAAAGTAAACGGCCAAAGAAGGTATTCTCCGTACCTGTTGCCGCGCTATTTCGTGCCAGCCAGAGGGATGGTTTTCGCCATAGACCGCGTAAGACCGAAACTACCGGTATTTTTTAAAAGAAGCTATAAAAAATAGCGATCAGGTGACCCCAAAATAAGGGGTGGATAGCGCAGAAACCATACAAGATATGGTGATGAACGGTCCAGTGCGAAAAAAGTATAAGAAAAGTGAAAAAAGAGCTTGACAACATTCAGATACTTATATGATAATAACTATACTTACTATAACTATCCATATTATTGTTCTTAGAGAGGGTAGCATGGTTACGCGCAAACAACCGAAGAAATATAAAACCAGCGAAATCTGCGACAAGTATGATATCTCTCGTGCGACGCTGTTCCGATGGGAGAGTCAGGGGATACTGGACGGGGTCGAGCGTGACTGGCGCGGCTGGAGATTGTATACTGAGAACAATCTAAAGACCATCGACAAGATCATCAGGGGAAAGAATTCCGTTTAACCAGGCGGGTGCCGGAGAGAACATGCTCTTTGCGAGAAAAACAGAACCAGTAGCACTTGACATCGGGTCCACCTTCATCAAGCTGGTACAGCTGAAGGGGTCGGAGAAGAACTATCAGCTGGTCAAGTTCGGAATGATACCGCTTCCGCCCGAGGTCATCGTTGAAGGCGCGGTTATGGACGCCGGCAGGGTCGTCGAGGCGATCAAGGAACTGCTGGCACAGCAGAAGGTCTCGACCAAGAGCGTGGTCATCTCGGTCTCCGGAAGCTCCGTGATCATCAAGCGCGTCTCCGTTGCCGATATGAGCGACGAGGAACTTGCCGAATCCATCAAATGGGAAGCCGAACAATATATCCCCTTCTCCATCGACGACGTGAACGTCGACTTTCAGAAGCTGGGGCCCGCCGCTGCCGAAGGGCAGGCGGACGTCCTGCTGGTGGCCGTGAAAAAGGACAAGATCAACGATTATATCAATTTGGTCAAGGAGGCGGGACTTGAGCCCGTGGTGATGGATGTGGACGCCTTCGCCCTTGCCAACATGTATGAACTGAACTACGATATGGAATCAGGCGCCACGGCCCTTCTCAACATCGGGGCGTCAGTGATGAACATCAATATTCTCCGGGACGGGGTCTCGATCTTTACCCGTGATATCACCGTCGGCGGAAACCGCTACACGGAGGCGTTGCAGCGCGATTTCGGGCTGTCCTATGAGGACGCCGAAAAGGTGAAGCGGGGCGAAAGCGTGGAGGGAACGGACCAGGAGCAGCTCGCAGCAGCGGTCGCCTCGGTCACCGAGGACATCGTGGCCGAGACGCAGCGCTCATTCGAATTTTTCCGGTCCACGACCGGCAACGAACAGGTCTCGCGTGTACTGGTATCGGGAGGCTGCGCACGGATCGGGCAGTTCAGCACCATCCTCTCGGAGCGGCTGGAGATACCAGTGGAAGTGACGAACCCATTCAAAAACCTGAAAGTTGACCCAAAGCGCTTTGATCCCGCCCTGATTGAAGAGGCCGCACCTCTGTGCGCCGTGGCGGTGGGACTCGCCATGAGGAGGCCCGGGGACCGATGATAAAGATAAATCTTCTCCCGACCAAACGGAAACCTCCGAAGAAACTGAACGAACTGCAGCAGCAGCTGATCCTGGGCATACTGCTCTTGACGGTGACCGTAGGCGGCATGGCGTTCTTCTGGATGAAATGGACCGCTCAGGCTGCCGAACTGCAGGAGAAGGTCAACATCGCAAAAACGACGGCTGAAGAGCAGCGGAAAAAGCTGGAAAAGGTCGCCAAGGTCGAAGAAGACCGGAAAAAGGTCCAGGAAAAGATCGGCGTCATTGAACAGCTCAAGAAAAATCAGAGCGGCCCTGTCAAGTTGCTCGACAAGATCAGCAGGGCATTGCCAAAGGGGCTGAACCTTACATCCCTGACGGAAAGCTCCGGCCAGGTAAATATCGAAGGGACGGCTTTCTCAAATAATGAAGTAGTGCGGTTTGTCGACAACCTTAAGACCGATCGCTTTTTTTCGGATGTCATGCTTGTTGAATCGAAACAGGCCAAGGTCGATAATGTGGACCTTTACAAGTACATACTGCAGTTCAAGTTCAAAGGAGAGTAATGGGCTTCGCCGATAAAATACAGAAGATCCCCGTAAAGACCCGGCTCTATGGATTCATCGGGTTCCTGTGCGTGCTGGGCGGACTATTCATTTATTTTATATACATCCCCATGATCTCTGACATCAGAAAGAACGAGAAGGTCCTGCTCGAAACAGAGGCTACGATACGGGACAATGACGCCCGGATAAAAAAACTAGCCGAGCTCGAACAAGAGGTAGTGACACTCAATGCAAAGCTGAAGGTCCTGTCCGAGCAGCTGCCTCAGGAGACCGAGGTGTCGACCCTGCTCGGCGAGATCCAGGGCCTGGTGAACAAGTCCGGTCTTACCCTCAAACTGTGGAAACCTGAGAAACGGCGGACTCACTCGAGCGGCCTTTATGAAGAGATTCCCATCTCTGTCGACCTGGTCGGCGGATACCATAATGTGGGAGTATTCTTTGACAGTATCAGCAGGGTGAAACGTATTGTAAACATATTGAACATCAGGATGGGCCAGCCAAAGATGGGCCCGGACGGGGCAATGGAAATCGCCATCAGCTGTACGGCAATGACGTTCGCCGCCGCGGAGAATAAAGTTGAGACAGCGTCAAAAACACCAGCAAAAAAGACACAATAGCCACCGGGGGGTATTCCCCGCGCTTCTGGCAGCTTTGCTGATCGTCAACGCCGGCTGCTCGGACTCGAAGAATACCGCCAGCTCTCCAGCTGAAACGGCGAAGCAAGCAGGGCAGACGGTCACCTCGCAAATGACGCTGACCGCGGGGGTGATCATTCCCGGTCAAGGCTCCACCGAGTATGCCTACGACCCTGCAGACCGTCGCGATCCGTTCGCTCCCATTGTGAACCGCGAGAGCAAACAGTTCGGCCCAATGTCCACTCTGCCGCCGCTTGAGCGCTATACCATCAGCGAGTTTAAGATGACCGGCATTCTCTGGGGCGGTTTCGGTTATAATGCCATGCTGGAAGGTCCAGACGGCAAGGGCTATTTCGTGCATGTTGGTTCGCGGATCGGTCCGAACCGGGCAGTGGTAAAAAAAATAAATCAGGATTCGCTCATACTTGAAGAGAAATTCAAAAACTATATGGGCGCTGATGATCGCAGGGAGATTATTATGAATCTCCGGAAAAAACAGGAGGGGATGCAATGAAGTTCGTTCAACCCCGCATCAAAATAGGCTGCTTGCTGCTCCTCGTTCCCTTTATCTTCATGTTGAACGGCTGTGCCGGGACGACGCCGTCGGCAACCAAAGAGGCCAAGCTGGTCCTCATTGACAAGATCGAACCTCGAGAAACGGACGGCAAGACAGAACTGGTCATCTCAGGCGGAGATCCCATTCTGCAATATACGTCGTTCCAGCTCACAGAGCCTCTTCGGCTGGTCGTAGACATCCCCGACGCTGATGTACGAAACTTCAAGGACCCGCTGATCATCGGTAAAGGGCCGGTGGGTACCGTTACACCGACCCAGATGGACTCGATCGCACGCCTTGAGATCGGCTTGCTACAGGCTGCGGACACTAAGGTATATCAATCCAATGGAAAACTGATCGTAGAACTTGCCAAGCCGGCGGACACGGCGAAGGTGGAAGCCGAGGCTGCCGCTCCTGCCGCGGCCCCGCCTGCCGAGAAACCAGCCGCAGAGGTCGCCCCGGTGCCTGCAACTGCCGAAGCTTCCAAACAGGAAAAAGGCACGGCAACCGTGGTGACATCGGTGAAGGCGAAGGCCGGGAAAGACGGCATCACTGTCGTAATCGCGGGCAATGGAACTATTCAGCCGAATACCTTCATGCTAGAAGGAAAAAGGCTTGTCATCGATATTCCCGGGGCCATCAGCAAAGTAAGGCCCAGCGTAATCCCGGTCAGAAAGGGTGGCCTCGACAAGGTGCGCGTAGGCCAGCATAAGGATCGCGATCAGAATAAAGTGCGTGTGGTGCTCGACCTCACGAAAACCATGGAGTATACGGTCACCCCAAGCGGGAATACCGTCACGATAGCCATGAACGCGGCTACTACAGCATCGGCAACAGCTCCTGCCGCAGCGGTTCCGGCCCAGGAAAAGGCTGCAGCAACGGCAGCGGCACCAGTTGCGGAAAAAGAAACAGCAGTTCCGACGCCCTCGGCAACAGCACCTCCGCCAGTGCCTGCAGTTGCAGCTGTACCTGCATCTGCCCCGGTGACGAATCCCGTGCAGCCCGCTGCGCCCAAAGAATCAGCAGATGAAACCCCTATAAGCCGAGAAGATGCCCTGCTTATGGGCACCAATAAGTATACCGGGAAAAAAATATCCCTCGATCTTCAGGATGCCGATCTGATAACGGTGATGCGTCTCTTTGCCGAGGTCGCAAACCTGAACATCATTCTTGCTCCCGATGTGAAGGGCAAGGTCACGGTGCGCATGGTCAAGATCCCCTGGGACCAGGCAATGGACATCATTCTGAGAATGAATGGTCTCGGCTATGTACTCGAAGAAAATATCCTGCGTATTGCTTCCATAACGGATCTGACCAAAGAGGCTGATGAACTGCTCAGGTCAAAAGAATCGAAAAAAAGGGCCGAAGACCTGGTGACCCGGGTGGTTTCCATCAACTATACTGCTGCCAAGAGCCTGGAACCGACGCTGAAGAAATCCCTGTCGGCAAGGGGCGAGACGGTGGTGGACGAACGGACCAATACGATCATCGTCAAGGACATCGCCCGCAACATCGACGAGGTCATTGCGCTCATCAAGGTTCTCGATAAGACCATTCCGCAGGTCATTATCGAAGCAAAGATCGTTGAAGCGACGCTGAACTTCAGCCGCGAACTTGGCGTACAGTGGGGCGTCGATTATAAGGCCAGCGCGGAAACGGGCAATCCCACGGGCAAGTCCTTCCCGAACACGATCGGCATTACCGGACCGGCCGGGAATGGGGTCGGACCTTCAGGTCAGGGGAGTTGGCTCGTGAACTTGCCGGCGGCGATCGGGCAGGGAGCGGGCGGCGGCATCGGGTTCACTTTTGGTTCGCTGAACAAGGCATTCAACCTCGATCTGGTCCTTTCCGCACTGGAGACCACGGGTGAGGGCAAAGTGATATCAACCCCGCGTGTAAGCGCTCTCGACAACAAGGAAGCGAGAATTTCGCAGGGTGTCTCCATCCCCTATCTCAGCGTGTCGTCGGCGGGAACAACGGTGCAGTTCATCGATGCCAACCTGGAACTGATCGTCACCCCGCATGTGACGCCTGACAATAAGATCTTCATGAAGATCAAGGCGAAGAAGAATGCGCCTGACGCGTCTATCGTGGTGCTCGGCCAACCGTCTATACGCAAGAATGAAGCCGAGACCGAGATCCTTCTGAATGATGGTGAAACAGCGGTGATCGGCGGTATTCTGATCATCGACCGCGGTACGAGCGAATCGAAAGTCCCGTTGCTGGGAGACCTGCCGCTCATCGGCTGGCTGTTCCGCATAAATACTGCAAATGAAACGAAGCGGGAGCTCTTAATATTCATAAGGCCGAACATCGTGAAACCTGAAGTGATCTAGCTGGTGGAATGATAGTGATGTATCCAAACGGAAGCTTGGAAATAGACCAAACGTCGCTGGAGGTGGAAAAATGATGATGAATAAAAGCAAGGTGATCTCTTCTATAGCCATATTATTTTTTGCACTGCTGCTGATGTGCCTCGCAGGCTGCGGCGATACGACGACCTTTACCGGCGACGGCAAAAATGTCTACGCGCCTGCCTTATCAAAAGTTTTTTTCAACGTAACTGATGTGACGATAAGTGCTCCGACGGGTACGGTTCGCCAGGATCTTACCTTGTTCGTGATCGATAAAGATTTGCTACCCGTAGGCAATGTGCACCTAAGGGTCGACGCCATGTTTGCCTTCCCCTTTAATCCGTCGCTTTTTCAATTCTATGATGCAAAAACAAATGCCCCGCTTGCATCACCATTTACCGCATTGACCGGGGACTATGGCACTTACGAGTTCTATGTCCTGATCCCAGCCACGATAAGTTTTCCTACCCCCACGACGCCGAATTCCTTTACAACTAATATCGATGTCACGTCAGGACCGGCAACTCCGGCATCCCTGAAATTGACCTTTAATTAGACAGGAACTGTAAGTTCTCGCAGAACTTTTTAGATAATGCGCCCCCAGTTGGGGCGCATTTATTTTTTTATACTCAAATGATGGAATGGGATGTGCTCAGTAGCACAGATATATGCACACACTAAAAAATGATATTCTGCACTTGCTTGAATCAAACGACCTTGCTGCTCTCATAGTTCTTGCAAGCGACAAGCCGCGTGTTCTGAGCCTGTTGGTACGGATCTCTTACGATAAAGAGACGCTTGTTGGCTGGCGCGCCATTAAGGCAGTGGGCCGCATAGCGCATGCACTGGTGAAAACAGATTGTGAATATTTACGTAACACCATAAGAAAGCTTCGCTGGTCACTGTCCGACGAATCCGGTGGCATCGGCTGGTCAGCACCGGAGTTGATCGGTGAGATCGTTTGTGCCGACCCCCGGTGTTTTGCCGATATTGTTCCGCTTATTGCGGAAGTCTATACTATCGAAGAGGATGTTTTTAGGCCCGGGGTGCTTTATGCATTCAACAGGATCGCAGAATCGGCACCGGATCTCATCGCACCTTTTTCGGATATCGTTAATGATGCGCTTGATGACAAGGACGCAATGGTTCGTTTCTATGCATTGGAAACGACCGAGAAGTTGAAAAGTATGCCGGGATTTTCAATGGCTAGCGATGTTATAAAAAGGCTTAAACATGACAGAAGCGAAGTGTGGGTATACCAAGCGGACAATTTTATAAATACGACAGTGGGTGAAACGGCTAGTAAAATATTGTAATTGCGTTTGCTTATTGATTAAATTTGTTTAATTTGTGGCGCTAGTGGGGTGGAATTGCTATGCGCTAAAATTTTACATAAATACTTGACAGCGACTGACTCATATTTTATATTATAACCATTATAAGATAAATCGGGGGAACAATGGCAACTGGTACAAATAGTGATTATTATGAACTGCTGGGCCTGAAAAGATCGGCGTCAGAGGCCGAAATAAAGAAGGCCTTTAGGAAGTTTGCGCGAAAATATCACCCTGATGTAAATCCCGGTGACAAGGTTTCCGAGTCGAAGTTCAAGGAAATAAGTGAAGCCTACGAAGTTCTGTCAGATCCGAAAAAACGCCAGCAATACGATCAGTTCGGCCATGCCGCCTTCGAGCAGGGTTTTGATGCCCAGCATCGTCCAGGGGGAGGATTTGGGGGCGCAACACAAGGGGGGGATTTCTTCAGGGGTGGGAACTTCGAAGACCTCTTTGGGAACCTTTTCGGTGGCGGCGCGACACGACAGCGTGGTCCACAGAAGGGTGAAGACCTGACCTATTCGGTTGAAGTGGACCTCGAAGACGCTATTTACGGAAGGACCATGCAGGTCGAGCTGCGAAGGGACGCCACCTGCGGCGTCTGTTCAGGGTCAGGTGCAGCCCCGGGGAGTTCTTCGCGGACCTGTCCCACCTGCATGGGCTCGGGACGGATCTCGCAGGGAAAAGGCTTCATGCAGATCGCCCAACCCTGCCCCACGTGCCGTGGAGCAGGCACCATAAACCCGAATCCCTGCCGGTCCTGCAACGGAAGCGGCATCGTGCCAAAAACCGAGCGTATCAATGTTAAGATCCCCCCCGGCGTGGACAATGGGTCAAAGGTACGCGTATCGGGGATGGGAGAGGCGGGTACGAGGGGCGGACCTTCAGGAGATCTCTATATCATCACCACCGTGCGTCCTCATCAGTACTTTGAGCGAAAGGGCGACGATCTCTATGCCGACGTGCGGGTTACGGTAAAAGAAGCTGCTTTGGGTGAAAAAGTGGAGACCCCTACCGTAGACGGCATGGTCACGCTTACGTTGCCGCCGGGCGTGCAATCGGGGCAGCAGTTAAAGCTTACCGGAAAAGGCGTTCCTCATCTGGGCGGAGGAGGTGTGGGCGATCACTATGCAACCATCAAAGTGGTCACTCCTTCCGGCTTGAGCGAACGCGGGAAAGAGCTGCTTCGTGAGCTTGACAAACTGCATCCTTCCAACCCCCGACAGGAAATCACTTTCAAGGGGTTCAGGAAGCGAACGTGAGCGCTAAAGTACGAGCGGAAATTTTCTGCAAACTTAATTTTCCTGAACCATGGGGCAGATGATGGCTGAGCGCAAACAACGACTGTATATGATAAGCGTGGTTTCGGAAATGCTGGGCATTCATCCTCAGACGCTCCGGATCTATGAGCGCGAAGGCTTCATAAAGCCTTCGCGAAGCGTAGGCAATACGCGTCTTTATTCCGAGGACGACATCGAGAGGCTCGAAATGGTCCTGCGCCTTACCCGAGAACTGGGTGTTAATCTCGCGGGAGTAGAAGTGATCCTCTCAATGCGGGGAAAAATGGAGCAGATGCAACGGAGCATGGAGGCGACGATCCGGCAGCTTCAGGAGGAACTGTTCGAGATGCGGAGGCGCGAGGAAACCAGAAAAGCGAGCGTTCAGGTGAGAAGGATAGTGTTGAGGAGAGAAGAGTGATTCGATTGCGGATTTCGGATTTTGAAACAAACCGAACAATCGTGTCTTTGAATCTTATTCCGCAATCAGAAATCTGCAATCTGCAATAAAGAATCATTTTGGAGGGTTTCCCATGGCAAGATATGACAAATTCACCCTGAAATCCCAGGAGGCGGTTCAGGCGGCTCAAGAGATCGCCGGCAAGCTTCATCATCAGCAGATCGAGACCGAACATTTGCTCGCTGCGCTGCTGGACCAGGCCGATGGAGTAGTCCTGCCGCTTCTTAAGAAGCTCGGTGTTGATCCCGGCAGACTAAAAGCGGACCTTGACAGGGCGCTTGGCCGCCTGCCCAGGATCGAGGGTCTGGTGCAGACTTACCTCTCTCCCCGTCTGAACAAACTGTTCGAGCGGGCGGAGCAGGAAGCCCAGAGGCTCAAGGACGAGTATATCAGCACGGAGCATCTGTTGATCGCTGCCGCGAACGGCGACGGTACGGCACGGGAGATTCTGGCGCATCATGGCGTGACCAGTGACGCCATTTTTGCCGCCCTGGTCGACATCCGGGGCAGCCAGCGCGTGACCGACCAGAACCCTGAGGATAAGTATCAGGCACTCACCCGCTACGGCCGGGACCTGACCGATGCGGCGCGGCGCGGCAAGCTTGATCCGGTGATCGGCAGGGACGAGGAGATCCGGCGCGTGGTCCAGGTCCTGTCGCGGCGGACCAAGAACAACCCGGTCCTGATCGGCGAGCCCGGTGTGGGCAAGACCGCCATTGCCGAGGGGCTTGCGCAGCGCATTGTGAGCGGCGATGTGCCCGAGGGCCTGAAGGACAAACGTGTGGTCTCCCTTGACATGGGCGCGCTCATTGCCGGCGCAAAGTACCGCGGGGAGTTCGAGGACCGGCTCAAAGCAGTGCTGAAGGAAGTGACCGAAGCGCAAGGGGACGTGATCCTGTTCATCGATGAGCTGCATACGGTGGTCGGGGCGGGCGCGGCTGAAGGCTCCATGGATGCCTCTAACATGCTGAAGCCGGCGCTGGCTCGCGGGGAGCTGCGGTGTGTCGGCGCGACAACCTTGAACGAGTACCGGAAGTACATCGAAAAGGACCCTGCGCTGGAGCGGCGATTCCAACCGGTGCTGGTGCGCGAGCCCTCGGTGGACGACAGCATCTCGATCCTGCGCGGCCTTAAGGAGCGCTATGAAGTGCACCACGGGGTGAAGATCAAGGACGCTGCGCTCGTGAGCGCTGCGCTTCTATCGCACCGTTATATCGCCGATCGGTTCCTGCCGGACAAGGCCATTGACCTCATCGACGAGGCCGCGTCGAGGCTTCGCATGGAGATCGACAGCATGCCCATTGAG
>JBGQDI010000027.1:0-17398 GCA_041495765.1 Nitrospirota bacterium | reverse complement strand
GGGAAGAGGGCCACGATGTCGTCGTGGTGCTCTCAGCCATGAGCGGAGAAACGGACAAGCTGATCAATCTCGCGGCGCAGGTGAGCGACAATCCCGACCCCCGGGAGATGGACATGCTCATCTCGACGGGAGAGCGTGTGACCATCGCTCTGTTGACAATGGCCATCCACTCGCTGGGCCACAAAGCGCAGTCGTTCACGGGCAGGCAGGCGGGGATCATCTCGGACAGCGTGCATACGAAGGCACGGATCGAAAAAATCACAGGCGAGCGGTTGAAGCATGCCCTCAAAGAGGGGAAGATCGCCGTCGTGGCGGGGTTCCAGGGGATCACCGAGGGGTCCGACGACGTGACGACCCTGGGGCGCGGCGGATCGGACCTTTCTGCCGTTGCGGTCGCTGCGGCACTTAAGGCCGATGTTTGCGACATTTATACGGACGTGGACGGTGTCTACACCACGGACCCGAACATGGTGCCGCAGGCCAGAAAACTGAACAAGATTTCCTATGACGAGATGCTCGAACTGGCGAGCCTGGGGGCCAAGGTGCTCCAGACCCGTTCGGTCGAGTTCGCAAAAAAATACAATGTACCGGTGCGGGTGCTCTCAAGCTTCAACGATAATCCGGGGACCCTGGTTACCAAGGAGGATTCTGATATGGAAAAGGTGGTAGTGTCCGGTGTTGCCTACGACAAGAACCAGGTGAAAGTGACGATCCAGGGGGTGCCGGACAAACCCGGAGTTGCCGCGAAGATCTTCAACACCATATCCGACAACTCGGTCGTTGTGGATATGATCATTCAGAACATCGGCGAAGGCGGGCTTACGGACATGTCCTTTACGGTGCCCAAGACCGACGCGAAGAGGATCAACGAGGTCATGAAGAAGGTCGTTGCTGAGATCGGCGCGAAGAGCGTGAGCATCAAAGAGGATGTTTCCAAGATCTCGATCGTCGGGGTCGGCATGCGTTCTCACTCGGGCGTTGCTGCCAAAATGTTCTCCGCCATGGCCAAGGAAGGGATCAATATCATGATGATCAGCACCTCGGAGATCAAGATTTCCTGTGTGATTGACGCCAAGTACACGGAGCTTGCGGTCAGGGTGCTGCACGAGACCTTCGAGATGGACAAAGCGGCGTGATTGAAATGCGGAATGGCGAATTCGGAATTCGGAATTAAAAAGCCTTGTATTTGGCTTTTATTCCGCATTCCGCATTCTGAATTCCGCATTGGGGATACTAGATAATGCGGGAACATTCGTCAAAATACGCGATGAAATCAAAAGTGCAGCTCTATGACACCACGCTCCGCGACGGGGCGCAGGCCGAAGATGTGAACTTCTCCGTCGAGGACATGGTCCGCGTTGCCAGAAAACTCGACCAGTTCGGGGTGCAGTACATTGAGGGCGGCTGGCCCGGTTCCAATCCCCGCGACGTGGAGTTTTTCAAGGAGATGCGGAGGGTCAAGCTGAAAAAGGCACGGCTTGTCGCCTTCGGCGCCACCCGCCGTGCAAAGCTCAGAGCCTCTGACGACCCCAGTCTTAAGGCGCTCATTGCATCAGGCGTATCTGCGGCGACCATCTTCGGCAAGACCTGGGACCTGCACGTGCTGAAGGCACTCAAGACCACGTTACAGGAAAATATCGCCATGATCGGGGATTCCGTTGCTTTTCTCAA
The DNA here is from genome assembly GCA_041495765.1 of Nitrospirota bacterium. GTDB lineage: Bacteria > Nitrospirota > UBA9217 > UBA9217 > UBA9217 > GWC2-56-14. The sequence goes on along the minus strand of JBGQDI010000027.1, from coordinate 15,727 downwards.
AAAACATCTGGACGAGGTCTTCTACGATGCCGAGCATTTTTTCGACGGCTACAAGGCGAATCCCGACTACGCGCTCCGATCGCTTTTGGCTGCCGAAGCCGCTGGCGCTGATTGCCTCGTGCTGTGCGACACCAATGGCGGCACTCTGCCGCACGAGGTTGAACGGATCATCACTGAGGTCAAGACCCGGATCAAGGCGCCTTTTGGTATCCATGCACATAATGACGCCGAAGTTGCCGTAGCGAACTCGCTCGCCGCACTGCGGCTGGGAGGCGTCCAGGTCCACGGCACGATCAACGGGTATGGCGAGCGTTGCGGCAACGCGAATCTCTGCACCATCATCCCGACCCTCAAGCTCAAGATGGGGGTCAACTGCATTTCCGATGAAGGACTGCGGGGGCTTCGCGAGCTCTCCCGGTATGTTGATGAACTGGCGAATCTGCCGCACCGCAAGCGCCAGCCTTATATCGGCGACAGCGCCTTCGCCCATAAGGCCGGTGTCCATGTCGATGCGGTGATCAAGAACCCGCTTACCTATGAGCACGTTGTCCCGGAACGGGTGGGAAACAAACGACGTATCCTGGTGTCCGATATGGCAGGCAGGAGCAACATCCTGCAGAAAGCGGCCGAGCTTAATATTGCATTGTCCAAAGACAGTCCTGAACTGTCCGAGATCCTCAGGAAAGTGAAAGAACTGGAAAACGAGGGCTATGAGTTCGAAGGGGCCGAAGGTTCGCTGGAGCTCCTTATGCTTCGCGCCGGGCGCGGCTATGAGTCGGTCTTCAATATCTTCGACCGGATCGACTATCGCGTGTTCACAGAAAAAAGAAAAATTGATCCCCATCCCTTAAGTGAAGCGACCGTGACCGTCGAGGTAGGCGGGGCGACCGAACATACTGCCGGGTGGGGTACCGGACCGGTGAACGCGCTCGATAAGGCCCTCCGCAAGGTATTGCCTAAATATTTCCCGGGCAAAGGGCTCGAGGACGTGCGTCTGCTGGATTATAAAGTCCGCGTGCTCACAGCAGCGGCGGGGACAGCGGCACGTGTGCGGGTGCTGATCGAGTCAGGCGACGGCAGGAACAAATGGGGCACGGTCGGTGTGTCCGAGAACGTTATCGAGGCGAGCTGGCAGGCACTGGTGGACAGCATTGAGTACAAGCTTTTGCGGTCGAAAAAAAAATAGACCGGGCTACGGACCGGCCTGAAGGAATGTGCGGAGCAGCGTATGATCGAAGAAGAAGGCATCGTAGCAGAGGTAGTGGGTGGCAGCGCCAAAGTGGCGCTGCTGAAAAAAAGCGCGTGCGAGAATTGCGCTGCCTCCGGGACCTGTCATCCCGGCGACCAGGAGCTTATGGAAGCCGATAATCCGCTCGGAGCGGTCGAAGGGCAGAAGGTAAAGGTGGTCCTAGCACCGCAGATCTATCTAAAAGCCTCCCTGATCCTGTACGGGATACCGACGACTGCGATGGTTGCCGGCGCGATCCTGGGTAAGAATGCCGCGCTTGCCTATGTAGGTGAAGCGAATTCAGACCTCTGGGCGTTCATCGCCGGCATGACCTGCTTGGTGATATCTTTTCTGTTCATTCGGCTGTATAATAATAAAGTTGAGAAGACCCGTGAGTATAAACCGGTCATTGTAGAAATCCTCTCCCGACCTGACGACGGCAAGGTGGCCCCCACGCTATGAGAATGATAACGAAACCAGACGAAGCAAAACGGCTTGCGCGGACGATCATTTCCGACATCGTCCTGTATAATCAGCAGAAGGTCAAGGAAGGCATCGAGAAGGACAGCCTCTTCGAAGTGCTTACCGACGAACTCGCCGAAGGAAAAAAATATTACGAAAGCATGGTGGAGGAGGAGATCCGTCAATCCACCAATTTTTTCAATGAAGCACTGGTCGACGTGCTGCTCAAACAGAACGCAAAAATCAAATCAGAGATCTGGTAGCTCATAAGATAAGCGAAATCTCTCACCAAGGAGTGTCTTATGAATAACGCAGAGAGTAAAGAAACCCGCAATATCGCCATTCTTTCTCACGGATCGGCTGGCAAATCCTCGCTTGCTGATGCGATGCTGTTCGCCGGCGGCACGGTCGATGTCCAGGGAAGCGTGGACACGGACACGTCGGTGTTCATGCACGAACCCGAGGAGATCGCGCGAAAGATCACGATCACCTCTTCCTTCGGGTACGTCGACTGGAAGGGTGTCCGGATCAACATCATCGACACTCCCGGCTATATCAATTTCCTTGAAGAGATCAAAGGCACGCTCAGGGCGGCTGACGGCGCCATTGTGATCGTCTCTGCGCTCTCTGGAGTCAAGGCCGAGACGGAGAAAATCTACAAGTTCGCCTGCGATTACGAGATCCCCCGTATCGCTTTCGTAAGCAAATTGGACAAGGAACGGGCCGATTTCTTCCGTGCCATCGGCGATATGGAAAAGTATTTCTGCAAGAATGCCCTCGTGCTCCAGTTGCCGATAGGCCATGAGGACAGTTACCGGGGCGTCATCGATCTTATCAAAATGAAGGCACTGTTCTTTACCGCTGACGGTAGCGGAAAGACGGAAGAGCAGGATATCCCCGGGACCATGCTGGAAGACGCCGCACTCTACCGGAAAAAACTGGTGGAACAGATCGCCGAATCGGAGGACAGTCTCCTTGAAAAGTACCTCGATAAGGGTGACCTTTCCCCGGAAGATCTTATATCCGGATTGAAACACGGTACGCTCGTCGGTGGCCTGCTGCCGGTCCTCTGCGGATCGCCGGTGAAGAATATGGGTATCCAGCAGCTTATGGACGCAGTGATCACCTGCCTTCCTTCTCCGGTCGAACGGGCCGGTATCGTGGCGATCAAAGGAACGGATTCCAAGACCGGCAGCGAGATAACTCGCAAGCCATTGCCCGAGGAACCGCTTGCTGCGCTCGTGGTCAAGACCATCATCGACCCCTTCGCCGGTAAGCTCTCGGTGATTCGTGTTTTTTCGGGCTCGCTCAAGTCCGACCATGTCGTCTACAACTCCACCCGACAGGTGAAAGAGAAGATCGGTACCCTGTTTCTCATCCAGGGCAAAAAACAGGTCGCGGTGCAGTCGCTGGCAGCGGGACAGATCGGTGCGGTCGCAAAAATGAAGGAAACGCTCACCGGTGATACGCTTTGCGCCGAAGCGCAACCGATCTCGTTGGAGTTTGCTAAATTCATGGATCCGGTCATGTCTTTCGCCATCGAACCCCGGTCCCGGGGCGACGAGGACAAGGTGAGCAGCGGCATCCATAAGCTTCTGGACGAGGACCCGACGCTCCGGTTCACCGTTGACGACCAGACCAAGGAAATGATCCTATCCGGTATGGGACAGGTGCATCTCGAGGTAACCCTCGAAAAGTTAAAACGGAAATTCGGCGTGGATGTAAAGATGAAAACGCCCAAGGTCCCCTACAAGGAAACGATAAGGACCCGGTCCAGCGCACAGGGCAAATACAAGAAACAGAGCGGCGGGCACGGGCAGTATGGCGACGCCTGGATCGAGATCGAACCGCTGCCGCGCGGCGGAGGGTTCGAGTTCATCGACAAGATCGTAGGAGGGGTGATCCCCCGGCAGTACATCCCGGCCGTTGAAAAAGGCGTCCTCGAAGCAATGCACGAAGGCGCGTTGGCCGGGTATCCCATGGTCGATGTGCGGGTCACGGTCTTTGACGGCTCCTATCACACGGTAGATTCTTCGGAAATGGCGTTCAAAGTCGCTGCATCCATGGGCTTTAAAAAAGCCGTGGAAGCGGCAAAGCCCGTGCTGCTCGAACCGACCATGAGCGTCGAGGTCGTGGCGCCCGATGATGCCCTGGGGGCGGTCATCGGCGACCTCAACTCGCGGCGGGGAAAAGTGCAAGGCGTTGTGCCGCAGGCCAACGGGCAAGCCATTAAAGCGCTGGTGCCCATGTCGGAAATGCTTTCCTACGCGCCTTCGCTCAATTCGCTCACGAGCGGCAGGGGCATGTATACCATGGAATTCTACGGTTTCGAGGATGTGCCCAGCCACCTGGCGCAAAAGATCATTGCAGATCGAAGCGCACACCTCCACGGCGGAAACCACCCTCAGAAAGAGAAGTAAATGTACAGAAAAGATACCCTCGGAAACGGGATCCGCGTCGTGTCGGAAACACTTCCCAAGTCACGGTCGGTTTCCATCGGCGTCTGGGTGAAGGTCGGTTCGCGCCACGAACCTGCAGAGTTGGGCGGCGTCTCGCACTTTATCGAGCACATGTTTTTTAAGGGTACGGCGCGGCGAAGCGCAAAGGACATCGCCATCGAGATGGACTCCCTGGGCGGCGAGATGAATGCGTTCACTTCCCAGGAAACCACCACTTACTATGCCAAGGTGGTCGACGAGCATCTGCCGACGGTCATCGATATCCTGGCAGACATCCTGCTGGCATCGCGCTTCGACCCTGCCGATATGGAGAAGGAGCGCAAAGTAATCCTCGAGGAGATCAAGGGTGTCGAAGATACACCCGATGATTACATTCATGAGCTCTTTAACAGCACCGTATGGCCTGACAATTCCCTGGGACGGCCTATCCTCGGGGTCCCGGAGACCATCAAATCCCTTTCTCATGAGAGTATCATCTCCTACATCGAGAGCTATTACCTGCCCAAAGAGATCGTTATTTCTGTTGCGGGGAACTTCGAGCACGGAAGGCTGATCGAACTGCTGAATAGCAGTTTCGGGAAACTTTCTAGGACCGGCATCCCGAAGAAGGACGTGACCCCCGGTTTTAACCGGGCGACCCTCGTCAAAAAGAAACAGCTGGAACAGGTACAGATCTGTCTCGGGTGCGGCGGTCTCAAGTATTCCCATGATGACCGTTTCGTGCTCATGGCCCTCAATACGGTCCTCGGGAACAGCATGAGCTCGCGGTTGTTCCAGGAGATCCGCGAACAGAATGCACTGGCCTATTCCATCTATTCCTACATCACTTCGTACCGCGATACTGGCCTGCTTACCATCTATGCCGGAACGGATCCCTCCAATGCCCTCGAAGTTGTCCGGCTCGTGACCCGCGAGCTCAAAAAGATCAAGGACGAGGGGATCACGCAGGCGGAAGGGCTGCGGGTGAAGAACCAGATCAAAGGGAGCCTGGTCCTTTCCCTGGAGAGCAGCAACAGCCATATGAGCAGGCTGGCACGGCAGGAAATATACTTTGGTAGGTATCATTCCATGGATGATATCATCAAGAGCGTTGAATCAGTCACCCTTGACCAAGTGCAGCTGCTGGCACGGCAGTTGTTCACTCGCGAGAACCTATCGCTCACTATCCTCGGTCCGCTCAGCAATGCCGACGTACCCGATGCGGTGCTGGAGATCTAAACACCGGAGATAGTGGTCGGAAGCCAGAAAACAGGAGAAAAACAACTTTTCTTCTGGCTGCTGAGTTCTGCCTCCTGAGCTCGTTAACTTACTATGCCAAATCATCTCATCATACACGTCACCCAGCTCAAGAACTCCGATGGGCTTCCGGTGCCCCATTACCAGACCGAGCATGCAGCCGGTGTTGACCTCTATGCGGCCGTTGACGGGGTGGTGACGATCGAAGCGGGGCGATGGAAACTCGTCCCTACCGGCATTGCCGTTGCGATCCCGGAAGGGTACGAAGGCCAGGTGCGGCCTCGCAGCGGACTGGCGCTCAAGCACGGGATCGGCATGTTGAACGCGCCCGGTACGATCGACGCAGACTACCGGGGCGAGATCGGCGTGATCCTGTTCAATTTCAGCGATGCCCCTTTTTCCATTCAACGGGGCGACCGCATTGCGCAGCTGGTGCTGTCGCGTGTGGAAAAAGCGCAATTTGTAAAAGTCGAAACGCTTACGACAACGGCCCGCGGAGCGGGTGGCTTCGGCCATACGGGGGTTTCGTAAATTGCGGAATGGGGATCGCGGAATGCGGAATGTGAAACGGGAGAGTATTACCATGTGCGGAATGAGAGTAGTCGTGTCGTTCGTTCTCTGTATGCTTTTTTCATCCAATTCGTTCGCCCTGGACCTCAAGGTCACGGAGAAGGTGCTGCCCAACGGTCTGAAGGTGCTGCTGAAAGAAGAACATAAGGCACCGGTGATCACCTTTCAGATCTGGTACAAGGTGGGCTCCCGCAACGAAAAACTCGGAACAACCGGCATGTCGCATCTTCTGGAACACATGATGTTCAAAGGCTCCAAGAAATACGGGCCCAAACAGTTCTCCCAGGTCGTCCAACGAAACGGCGGGAACGACAACGCCTTTACAGGGAAGGACTATACCGCTTATTTTGAGAATTTTGCCTCAGACCGGATCGCGATCTCGCTTGACCTCGAGTCCGACCGCATGCAGAACCTGCTCCTCGATCCCAAGGAATTCCTGTCGGAACGGGAAGTGGTGAAGGAAGAACGGCGCATGCGGACCGATGACGATCCAACGAACACGATGGTGGAGCAGATGACGGCAGCGGCGTTCATTGCCCACCCTTATGAGTGGCCGGTGATCGGTTGGATGGCGGATATTGGTAATATCACCCGCGATGATCTTGCCGAGCATTATCACCGGTACTACGCTCCCAATAATGCAACGATTGTGGTGGCCGGGGATTTTGATACGAAGACCCTGCTGCCGCAGATTGAAAAGTATTTTGGCCAGATCCCTCAAGGGCCGGCCGTACCCAAGGTCGGTGCTGTTGAACCCCGCCAGATCGGCGAACGCCGGATCATCGTAAAAAAACAGGCCGAGCTGCCTGCCGTATTCGCGGGTTACCATACTCCGGACATCAAACATGCCGATTCCTTTGCCCTCGAAGTGCTGCAGGGTGTGCTTTCGTCGGGGAAAAGCTCGCGGCTCTACAAGGCGCTCGTGTACGAAAAACAGCTTGCGCTGTATGCAGGCGGCGATTACGACAATATCGCCAACGATCCCAACCTGTTCTATGTGTATGCCGGCGTCATGCCGGGCAAAACGACGGAAGAGGTGGAGAAGGCGCTCTATGCAGAGATCGAAAAACTGAAATCAGCGCCGGTCTCCGACGAAGAACTTCAGAAGGCGAAGAACCAGATCGAGTCGGCGTTCATCATGGGCCAGGACTCTATCTTTTACCAGGCCATGCTTCTTGGCCAATTCGAGACCGTTGCAAACTGGAGAATGCTGGAAACCTATGTCGAACGCATCCGGGCAGTGTCCAAAGAGGACGTGATGCGGGTCGCGCAGCAGTACTTCACCGAGGACAACAGGACGGTCGGCATTTTAGTACCTTTGGAAAAATAAATGTGGAATGCGGAGTGCGGAATGCGGAATAAAAACCGAGTTTATGGTCTGACACTGATGGTGTTGTTCGTGCTGCTCATTATCGGGTCGGCACCAGCTAACGCAGCAGAGCCGTTGGGCAAGCGGATTGTGCTTGAGAACGGAATGATCCTGCTGCTCTCTGAAAAACACGATATCCCCATGGTCACGGTCAGCATGGCGATCAAGGCCGGCAATACTGCGGCGCCGGCCGACAAGCCCGGTATCGCATCGCTGACGGCTTCCTTGCTTACCCAGGGGACCACACGCCGCACCGCCAGCCAGATCAGCAAAGAGATCGATTTTATCGGTGGATCGCTCTCCGTGTCAGGCGGCGACGACTATGCGTCTGCCGGGCTGCGGGTGCTCAAGAAGGACCTCGCGACCGGTTTTGACCTCCTTGCCGACGTGCTGATGAACCCGGTCTTTGATCAGAAGGAGATCGACCGGAAGGTGAAGGAAACGCTCGCTTCCATCCGGCAGCAAAAGGACGAACCCGGCGTTGTGGCCGACGAAGCATTCACCAAATCGGTCTTCGGCAGGAACAGCTATGGCCAGACGAACGAAGATATTGCGGCATACCTGCCGAAGCTTACGCGGCAGGAAATCGCCGATTTCTACCATGCCCGATACAGCCCGAACGGGGCGGTCATTGCCGTTGTGGGCGATGTGACCGAAACGGAGACCGTAAAGCTTCTGAACCAGTATTTCAAAGGTTGGGAAAAGAGCGGACTTTCGCTGCCGGCATCCATTGAGCCGCCTAGAATAGACAAGAACGTCGTGCAAAAGATCAACAAGGATATTACCCAAGCGAACATCGCCATGGGACATCTTGGCATCAGCCGCAGCAACCCGGATTATTATGCGGTTATGATCATGAACTATATCCTCGGCGGCGGCGGATTTTCCTCCCGGTTGATGGATACGATCCGCGATAATAAAGGGCTGGCCTATGATGTTCACAGCGCCTTTGTCGCGCTCAGGGAACCGGGGCGGTTCGAGATCACCATTCAGACCAAGAACGAGTCCGCAAATGAAGTGATCGCGGAATCGCTCAAGGAAGTCGGCAGGATCAGGTCCGAGCTCGTCGGGGAGAAGGAGCTCGCCGATGCAAAGGCATATCTTACGGGCAGTTTTCCGCTGAAAATGGATACGTCCGCAAAGATCGCCGGCATGTTGGTCTCTATCGAGCTCTATGCCCTCGGGCTCGACTATCCGCAGAAGTATGCCGGGATCATCAACGGCGTGACCCGCGAGGACATCCTCCGCGTCGCTAAGAAGTATATCCATCCTGACCAGATGGTGATCGTGGTGGTCGCAAACCAGGAAAAAGCTAAACTGAAATATTGAAAACAGGAGCCAGTAGTCAGAAGTCAGAAGACAGAAGACAGAAGTTTTAAAAACTATTTTCTAAAAATCAGTTCTCCTGACTCCTCGCTCCTGACTGCTGAATACTGAACTTCCATGCCCTCCCTCATCAAAATACTTCCCGACCTTCTGGTCAATAAGATCGCTGCCGGCGAGGTCGTGGAGCGCCCGGCTTCGGTCGTCAAGGAGCTTATCGAGAACTCCCTCGATGCCGGAGCGTCCGATATTTTCGTGGACATCGAACAGTCCGGAAAACGGCTTATCCGCGTCACTGATAATGGCAGCGGTATGTCGAAGGAGGACGCTCAGGCCGCCTTTCTACGACATGCGACAAGCAAGATAACGACGGAGGCTGATCTTGAAACTATTATGACCATGGGTTTCCGCGGCGAGGCCCTGGCAAGCATAGCTTCCGTGTCGCAGGTCCGCCTGCAGAGCTGTTTGCAGGGAGCCCTGTCGGGCGTGGTGGTCGACATCGAGGGCGGCACCGTGAAGAGCGTATCCGATGCCGCGGTGCCGCGGGGAACGTCGCTTGAGATCGCCCACCTCTTTTACAACACGCCTGCCAGGCTCAAGTTCCTGAAAAGTCCCGCAACGGAATTTTCCCATATCATTACGACCGTATCGCACCTTTCCCTGGCCCATCCCGAGATCCGGTTCCGTCTGACGCATAATAAAAAGATGGTATTTGATCTGCCTGCAGCATCTAACCTGAAAGAGCGTGTGTTCCAGGTCTATGGCGACGAGATCGCTGCGAACCTGGTCCCTTTCTCCGGAGGAAGGGACAGCGTCGTTGTCGCCGGCCTGCTCAGCCGGCCAGCCTACACCCGTGCCGACCGGACCTATCAGGATTTTTTTGTGAACGGACGATTTATCCGTAACACCTCGCTGACCCATGCGCTGTATAGCGCCTATAGCGACATGCTCATGCACGACCGCCACCCGCTTGGGTTTGTTTTTCTGCAGATCGACCCATCGCTCGTTGACGTGAACGTTCATCCAGCCAAGACCGAGGTCAGGTTCCGCAATCAGTCCCAGATCCACGACCTGGTGCGCGAAGTGATAAGGGAAGGGTTGCGGGGGACGCGTTCTGCAAATGATACGCGAGTTCCGGAACGTACTGACAGAGTTAATGAGGCAATTGCGGACTATGTTCAAAATGCGGAATGCGGAATGCGGAATGCGGAATATCGGTCGGAGCCAGGACGATATGCTCCGTCATCCTTATTTTCTACGCCTAACCCGCTTTCAGAGCCAGACCTGAATAATTCCGCATTCCGAATTCCGCATTCCGAATTTCTCCAGCCTCTCGCTCAGGTCCATGATTCCTTCATCCTCGCTCAATCAGGGGAAGGGATGGCGATCATCGACCAGCATGCTGCCCATGAACGTGTCCTCTTCGAGAAGCTGCAGGACCAGTATCAAGCCGGTGATGTGGCTGGACAGCATCTGCTCATTCCCGTGCAGGTGGAACTGGGCACAGCGGAACAGACAGTGATAACTGATCATCTGGCTGATCTGGACCGCCTCGGTCTGGCTGTTGAGGATTTTGGCAATGGCTCGTTCATGATCAAGACCGTACCCTCGCTCCTTGCTGGAGCGGATCCGAAGCAACTGCTCCTTGATATCATGGATGAACTGAGGTCAGAGGGGCAGAGCAGGCAGATGGAAAGGCTTAGGGACGGCCTCTTCAGCGTCATGGCGTGCCACCCGGCGATCAAGGTGAACCGTCATCTGGATCGTCGCGAGATGGAAATGCTCATCGCAGACCTGTTCAAATGCCGCATGCCCCACACCTGTCCGCACGGCAGACCGACGATCGTGCGGTTCTCGATGAATGAGATCAAGAAAATGTTTAAACGCATCTGATCGCAACGGCGATCCGCACTTACTTTAACGTATCGCAGTAAAGGGACCCGCAGTTATGGACTGGATAACTAATCCTGAGGCCTGGATAGCACTGGCGACGCTGACCGCGCTCGAGATCGTGCTCGGGATAGACAATATCATTTTTATCACGATCCTCGTCGGCAGGTTGCCGGACCATCGACGCGCCAGGGCGCGCTTTCTGGGCCTCGGGCTTGCCATGCTGACCCGTATCGCTTTGCTGCTGTCCCTCACCTGGGTGATGCGTCTTACGACACCGCTTTTTAGTATCATGAGCCGCGACATCTCGGGCCGCGATCTGATCCTTATCGGCGGCGGGCTCTTTCTGCTCTGGAAGAGCACTATGGAGATACATACGAGCTTGGAAGGTGAAGAAGAAGCAGGAACTACAGGAAGTGCGGCCGGATTTCTCTCGACGCTGGTCCAGATCGCCCTGCTCGATATCATTTTCTCGCTGGACTCCGTGATCACCGCCGTGGGGTTGGCGAATGAAGTGGTCGTGATGATACTTGCCATTGTCGGGGCAGTGATCGTCATGATGTTCGCTTCGCGCAGCATCGGTGATTTCGTTGATCGTCATCCGACGATCAAGGTCCTTGCGCTGAGCTTCCTCGTGATGATCGGCGTTACCTTGATCGCCGAAGGCCTGGGACTGCATATCCCCAAAGGATATATTTACTTTGCCATGGCGTTCTCCGTCACGGTGGAGATGCTGAACATCAGGATGAGGAAGAGGACGGCGCAGCCGGTCAAGCTTCACAAAGCCATCATCGATACTGAGCAAACACCCGGAGCGTCCAGGTGAACCGATGAGATACGCGAACAGGCATCATCCCCGCATCGTCATTTTGCTCGCTCTCGCGGTCCTGTTCGCGATCGCCGGATGTGCGGCGACCATCACCCGCGAGGACCTTCTCATACAGATGCGTGAGGGGACCGCGCCATTGATCGTCGACGTGCGTTCTCAGGGAGAGTATGACCGCGACCATCTACCGGGAGCCGTCCATATTCCTTTTTACACCATCAGCTCCGGGCTCGGTGAGCTCGGTCATGCTAAGAAAGAACCGCTGGTGCTCTATTGTGAACATGGACCCCGCGCAAGCATCGCCGGCTTCTCGCTGTTCCTTTCCGGCTACGATACCGTGTACTCCCTGGAGGGGCATATGAAAGGCTGGAGGAAGAACTCGTTCCCGATCGAGATCGTTTCACATGGATCATCAACCCAATAATACGAAACCCATACTCATCATTGCAGGCCCCACGGCCGTGGGCAAGACAGATGCATCGATCCTGCTTGCCCGGGAGCTCGGGGCGGAGATCGTAAGCGCCGACTCCATGCAGATCTACCGGGGAATGGACATCGGCACGGCCAAACCAACGAAAGAACAACGCCGCCTCGTGTACCACCACATGATCGATATTGCCGAACCGGACCAGCCTTACAGCGTCGGCGACTATCACCGCGATGCACGGGCGGCTTTGGACGGCATCCTTGCTGCTGAGGGCACACCGATCGTGGTCGGCGGGTCGGGGCTGTATATTCGTGCACTGATGCGGGGGCTCTTTCACGGGCCACCGGCTGACCTGGCATTGCGCGAACAGCTGCTCCGGCGGGAAGCAGAGGGAGAGAGCGGCATGCTCTATTCGGACCTCGTAAAAGTGGACCCCGAGTCGGCCGTCAAGATCCATCCCAATGACCTGCGGCGTACGATCAGAGCGCTCGAGGTCTATTATCTCCGGGACCGCAAGCTTTCAGACTTTCAGAGCGAACACGCGTTCCAGGACCAGCCGTACCGGTTCCGCCTCCTCTTCCTGGTCAGGAGCAAGGCCGAGCTGTATGCCAGGATAGAGCAGCGGATCGACCAGATGCTCGCCGACGGGCTCGAAGCCGAAGTAAAAGCACTGATCAACCGGGGGTATCGTCCTGACCTTATTGCCATGCAGGGACTGGGATATAAGCAATTTCTTGAACATTTTCTCGGGAAGGTGTCCCGCGAAGACACGATCACGCTTCTGAAGCGCGACACGAGACGGTATGCCAAGCGGCAGTTCACGTGGTTCCGACGGGAGCCGGATGCCTGCTGGGTGGACATAACCGGCATCAGCGAACCGGAGGAAATTGCCGGAAGAATAAAGAAAAACATTGAAATTTCAAATGAGCTGGTATAAGATGACAAAAATTTATGTGCAGTGCAGTTTGGTGCTGCAGAGCTTGTTTTGTTCTCATGTTTCACGGAGGGATGGATGGGAAAGTCACAGGTAAATCTGCAGGACATCTTCTTGAATCAGATGCGCAAGGAAAAGATCCCGGTGACGATGTATCTGGTGAACGGCGCCCGCCTCACGGGTACGATCAAGGGATTCGACAACTTCGTGATCCTCATGAAGCAGGAAAATCAACAGCTGGTATATAAGCATGCCATATCCACGATCATTCCCGAAAAACCGGTGGAATTGCTCGAGAGTATGGAACCGAAAAAAGCAGAACAGGGCACGGCCCCGGAGTAGGTTTTCTGCCCTCATGCTGGTTCCCGCGGCAGGAACGTTTCAGGAACTTCCTTCTTAGGGCCGGGCATCACTTCCGCAGTACGATCTCTTAACAAACTCAGATGGAGTACGAAATGGAATCAGTCAGTATCGGCGTGATCGGCGGCAGCGGTTTATATGAGATGGAAGGGCTGACGCGGGTGACGACCGTGAAGGTGGCAACGCCCTTTGGCAAGACGTCTGATGATTTCATCATCGGCACGTTGCACGGCAAACGGGTGGCATTCCTGCCGCGCCATGGACGGGGACACCGGCTGCTTCCGACTGATATCAACTACCGGGCGAACATCTACGGCATGAAGAAGCTCGGCGTCCAGCGGATCATCTCCGTAAGCGCCGTAGGCAGCATGAAAGAGAAGATCAGGCCGGGAGACATCGTTATCCCCGATCAATTTACCGATCTGACCAAGCACCGTCGGAGTACTTTTTTCGGGAACGGGGTCGTGGCGCATGTGGGCATGGCCGAACCGGTCTGCGCCGATCTGGGCAAGGTCCTTATCGCTTCAGGAAAGAAGGTGGGGGCCAGGGTCCACCGGAACGGGACCTATGTCTGCATGGAGGGGCCGCAATTCTCGACCCGCTCCGAGTCCCTCACGTACCGGAAATGGAACGTGGACGTTATCGGCATGACGAACGCCACGGAGGCAAAACTGGCGCGCGAAGCGGAAATCTGTTACAGCACCATCGCACTGGCGACTGATTATGATTGCTGGCACCACAGCGAAGAAGCGGTGACCGTGGAGGCCGTATTGGCCGTGATGAAACACAACGTCGAAACATCCAAGGCCATGATCCGGGAGGCGGTAAAGATGCTGACCGCAGGGCGGTCCTGCGGCTGCGGCGAAGCGCTGAACAATGCGATCATGACACCGGAAAAACTGATCCCGGCAAAGACAAAAAAAGATCTTGCGCCGATCATCGGGAAGTATCTGAAAAAATAGCTGCAGCTATCTTATGCTGGAGGTCATTTCGTGAGTCTGCTTGTTGTCGGTACGGTCGCATTGGATTCGGTAAAAACGCCTTTCGGGAATGTTGATAACGCCCTCGGCGGTTCAGCAACCTATTTTTCCACCTCAGCAAGCTATTTTACCGATGTCCGGCTTGTCGCCGTCATCGGTGAGGACTTTCCCAAAGAACACATCCAATTCCTGAAAAGCAAGAGCATCGACATCCGTGGTCTCGAGGTCCAGAAGGGTGAGACCTTTCGCTGGAAGGGTGAATACGGGTACGATCTGAACGAAGCCCATACGCTGGCAACCCACTTGAACGTGCTGGCGACCTTCAAACCGAACATCACCGATGACTACAAGAGCTCCGATGTCGTTTTCCTGGCGAACGTCGACCCGGAGATCCAGTTTGATGTTCTCAGGCAGGTAACGAAGCCGAAGCTGGTGGCATGCGACACCATGAACTATTGGATCTCGAGCAAGCCTGACGCATTGAAGCGGACGCTCAAAGAGGTCGATCTCCTTACCATAAACGAGGCAGAGCTCAGGCAGCTTGCAGGCGAGGCAAGCCTGGTAAAGGCGGCCAAGTGCGTCCAGGCTATGGGGCCGAAGACGCTTGTTGTCAAACAGGGAAGTTATGGCGCCATCATGTTCAGCGGTAAGAGTGTGTTCAGCGCACCTGCCTATCCCCTGGAGGCCGTATTCGACCCCACCGGTGCGGGCGACACGTTCGCGGGCGGGTTTATGGGATATCTGGCAAGCACCATGAATTTTTCGGAAGAGAGCCTGCGCAAGGCCGTTATCTTCGGCAGCGTCATGGCCTCCTTGAATGTTGAGGCGTTCAGCCTTGATCGTCTGCGCAGCCTGGATTATAAAGAGATCGAAGGACGGTACCGGGAATTCAAGACGTTGACGCATTTTGAGAATATCTGATCCGAACATTCAGCTGTTCCGACTCGCGGATACCCGATAATTATGTTCACTACTGATCCGACCATCATTGATCTGAAAATCAAGGAACGGAACCTGTATAAGGCGATCTTTTCCATGAATTTTCATCAAGTAGCGACTCCGGAGCTTGGGGTTGATGAAGCGCGGTGTTACATATTCTTTTTCCGCGAAGGGGACAAGCTTGCGGCATATATCGTGCTCTATATGCCGAACACCGGACGGAAGGTACACTACAGCTATTCCTCCAATCCCTTTCCCCTGACAGATCTCCCCCTGGTAGAGGACCTTGCGCGTGCATTCGGCGAAGATATGGGATTTTTCCTTGATGAAAAATCGTTTGCTTCCTCTTCAGCCGCAGAAAAGAACCTCTGGATCGATGAACAACCCTTGTTCGAGGTTAAGGCCGCCGAGATTGCCGAAACAGCCGCGGCCCCTGAAGAGGAAGAAACCCCGGTCCACGTAATTGATGACGATGCGGACGAAGCGATTTACGATGCGCCGCCTTCTCGACCCGAGACCCAATCGACACCCGCTGCAGCAATTCCACCACCAATGCCCGTAGCACCGGTCTATCAGCAGATGCCGGCACAACCTGCGCCCCCGACGACTGCACCGTCAGCTCCGGCATACCAGCCCGCGCCGTGGGCACCGCCGGCCCAGTCTGCCCCGGGAGCTCCGGTATACTACCAGCCTGCGCCGCCAGTGCCGCCAGCGCCGCCAGCGC
>JBGQDI010000026.1:0-17490 GCA_041495765.1 Nitrospirota bacterium | reverse complement strand
GATCTGGATGAGCTGGACGCCCGGGAAGCAACGCCTTCCGCCCATATCCTTTTGAGGAAGAAGCGCGCCGTTCTTTCATCCAAGGACCTGAATGCATTGATGCAGGCGCAGGCCCTGGAAGTGCTGGTGCTTACTGCGCTCTTTCCCGAAAACGCCGCGGTCCTCGTCTGGACCGTGTCGCATGATCAATCGAACCCTTATCGATACGACGGTCTTTCCCTTCGTTCCGGCAACTCGCCTCCTGCTGCCTAACCCCCTGATCACGCTGTTCCGTTAACCCGTCCTCATCCAGATGCGTCTGCCGCGCAGGTGCGTCTGCGGATGCCACCGACGCTCATACCACGCCTGGTCCCTGTCAGGCCGGGTGAGATCGTTGTGCGCACGTATGCCGGCGTTCATTCGAAAGGGACCAGTGTATGCTCACGCTCTCAATTGTCATTCCGGTCTACAATGCAGAAACGACCATAGAGGTGCTCTGCAACTCGCTCATTTACCTATATTCCAAAAAATATCAACTGCAGATCGTTCTGGTGAACGATGGCAGCAAAGACGGGTCCGATAGACGATGCAGAAAACTCTACGACGCCTCTCCGTCGCTCGTTACGTATATCAAGCTTGCCAGGAACTTCGGCGAGCACAATGCGGTCATGGCCGGCTTGAACCATGCGAACGGAGAGTATTGCGTCGTCATGGACGATGATCTGCAGAACCCCGCCGAAGAAGTGGAAAAACTTGTCGATGAGGTCCGGAAGGGGTTCGACGTTGTTTATGCCAGATATTTATCCAAACAGGACAGTCTGTTCCGGAGAATGGGAAGCGCCTTCAACGACCGGATCGCCACGCTCCTCCTGAAAAAACCGAGCGATCTGTATCTCTCGAGCTTCAAGATCATGAACCGGTTCCTGGTCCGGGAAATCACGAAGCACACGGGTCCGGACCCCTATATCGACGGGATCATCCTCAGAACGACCGATAACGCAGGCTCTCTCCTCCTGGAGCACCGCTCGCGGACAAGCGGCCGGTCTGGATATACCTTGGGAAAGCTCGTAACCCTGTGGGGAAACATGGTCGTTAGTTTTTCGCTGGTCCCCTTACGGATCATCGGCATCGTCGGTCTCCTGCTCGTTGTCGCAAGCATCGGGTACGGCGTTTATAAGGCGTTCGATGATCTGTACACCTCCGGGCATTTGACGGATTACGAAATGCTGATGACGGCGAACCTGTTCTTTCGGGGCATCGTGATGCTTGCGGTCGGCATCCTGGGGGAATACGTAGGCAGGATATACCTGCTGCTGAACCGGGACCAGCAATTCGTTGTCAGGGAGCTGGTCTCGGCCGAAAAAAAACAGGGCCAGGTAAAAAGCCTGAGCACCTATAAGGGCAACAATGAACAGACGATCTTCCGAGGAAACAGTTAAGGCCATCAGGCAGCTATTGTTCGAACAGGTCTTCCCGCCCGCCGGCGGTTCTCCTGCACAGGGAGCGCTGCGGGAGAAGGCAAAGCTGATCGATCTGTTCATTTCGAAGACCATGCAATTCTCCCTGCATGCCGATGGAGAGGTGGACCGCTGGATCAAGGAGCGGATGCGAAAGGGAAATCTGCGTTCGCAGCTCGCACCGGTGAACGCCATCGATCAGTGGGAGGTCGACCCGGCGACCGCAAACATCAGACACAGGACCGGGCGGTTCTTTTCCATCATCGGTCTTGCCGTAAGGCACCGGACCTTGCACGGCGAACTCGCCTGGGACCAGCCGATCATCGATCAGCCGGAATACGGCATCCTGGGCATCCTGGCTGGAAAAAGCGGCGGCGTCCTGCACTTTTTGCTCCAGGCAAAAGAGGAACCGGGCAACATCAATTCTGTTCAACTTTCTCCAACGGTCCAGGCCACATATAGCAATTACACGCAGGTTCATGGCGGCAACCTTCCGCCGTACCTCGAACATTTTCTCGACCCGCAGCAAGAGCGGATACTCTTTGCAAAACTGCAGTCCGAGGACGGCGGCCGTTTTCTGTTCAAGGCCAACAGGAACATGATCATAATGGTGGAAGGGGAGCTCCCTGCGGCAGCGGACGATTTTATCTGGCTGACCCTGCGCCAGATCGGTGATCTGCTGAGGCGGGACAATGTGATCAATGCCTGCACCCGGAGCATTCTGTCCTCCGTGCTCTGATGAAAGGAACGAAATGAAAGACCTGCTCCTGGGTCTGCTGGAAGCGGCGCCGTTTGCCGGCAACTTTGACCGCCTGAAGCTTGAGGCAAGGCTCGCACAGCTGCTCAGTCAGGCGGACGAGGCGGGCTCGCCCCACACGATCGCGGACCTCATCCAGTGGCTCGACGATATGAAAGCGCAGAACCACTTCTTTCAAAAACGCGTCGGATTGAGCAGTCTCGCCGATTGGAGCTTGAGCAGCAAAGGATGTCTGTCCCAGAAGAACGGCAAGTTCTTCAAGGTCGTCGGGATACGCGTAACCTCGTCGGCCCGGGAAGTGAAAACCTGGGACCAGCCGATCCTGGACAATATCGGCACCGGGATCATCGGTCTTTTAACGAAGAACGTGAAGGGCAGCCCTTGTTTTTTGATGCAGGCCAAGGCCGAGGTCGGCAACCGGAACGGGGTACAGATCGGCCCTACGGTCCAGTTCACGCAGGAGAACTATCTTGATAACGAACAGCTGAAGAAACCATTTCTCTACGATGAGTTCCATGATCCCAGAAAGTTGATCGTCATCAAGGAAAGCAGGCAGTCCGAAGAAGGCGCGAGGTTCTATATGGAGCAGCACGTGCATAAGATCCTTTATCTTCCCGATCCGGTGGCGCTCGACCTGCCGGCGGAATACCGCTGGTTTACGTATGGCCAAATCCGGTATTTCATCAACCTTGGAGAGCACGTGAACTCCTGCGCGCGAAGCATTCTCGCCTGCCTGCTATGAACGGCTCAGCGAAAGCGAAAGACAAGCCGAAGCCCGCAGCGACAGGCACCGGCAAGAACAGGAACAGATGATGATCAAAGAATCATACCTACGGGTCGGAATCCTCGGCTGCTCCGACATTGCCGGCAGACGTTTCCTGCCGGCACTCCGGAAAGCCCGGAACGCGCGCCTGTCGGTCATAGCCAGCAGAGATCGTCAAAAGGCGAGAAGCTTCATTTCCTCCGCCGAGGGGGAAATAGCGGGCTACGATGAACTTCTGACCGGGAATACGGTCGATCTGGTCTACATCTCGCTCCCGAACCACCTGCATGAAGCCTGGGCCATGCGGGCGCTGGAGCACGGGAAGCACGTGATCTGCGAAAAACCGCTGGCATTGTCCTCCAGCGCCATAGAGCGGATGACCGCCTACGCCGAACAGCAAGGCCTGCTGCTGTATGAGAACATCATGTATCTGCACCATCCCCTGCACCGCGAGGTCCGGCAGCTGGTCGCGGCAGGAACGATCGGGAAGGTGTGGGAACTTCGCACCTCATTCGGGTTCGTGCTCCCCGATACCGGGGGGTTCAGAACGAAAGCGGACCAGGGCGGCGGCGTTTTTTACGACCAGGTCCGTTATCCCCTGAGCGCAGCGCTGTTCTTTCTTGCCGGAACAGCGTACCGGTTCAAGGGCCGGGCCTATTTCCGGAACGGGTTGAACGTCGCCCTGAACGCAAGCGCTCTTACCGACCGCGACGAAAGCCTCTCCTTTTCGATCGGCTTTGAACAGCCCTACGAATGCTGGTATGAACTGGTCGGCGAAAAAGGGAAGCTGAAGGTGGACCGGGCCTATACGACGCCGGCAGACATGGTCGCAACCATACGGGTCAGCACGGAAAGCGGGGTAAACGCAGTGACCGTTCCCGCGGCAGATCACTTTACGCTCATGATCGAAAAGGTCAGCGATGCGATCCTGCAAACTCAGGGTTATCAGGTACTGCACGGCGAAGCGAGGCGCCTGGCGCTTTTGGCCGATCTGGTGTGGGAAAACTGTGAACAAGTACACCTGGGACCTAAGGGAAGTTACCGGCCATGATAAAGAACTGGCAGTATCTCGATGAGTATGACCTGGAGCGGCGCCGGATCCTTGAGATCGTGGACCGCGTATTTTCTTCGGGAAAGCTCATCCTGGGTCCCGAGGTCGCTTCTTTTGAAGCCGCTTTTTCGGCCGCCTGCGGCGCAGCGCACGGTGTGGGCGTCAATTCCGGGACCGATGCGCTGTTCCTGGCGCTTAAGGCACTGGGGATCGGAAAGGGCGACGAGGTCATTACCGTTGCCAATACGGCGGTGCCGACCGTAGCGGCGATCCGTGCAGCAGGCGCTTTGCCGGTCTTTGTCGACGTTGAGCAGGATACCTTTTTAATGGATGTTGCGCGCCTGGAACAGAAGATCACCGACAGGACGAAGTGCATCGTCCCGGTGCATCTGTTCGGACAGCCCGTTGACATGGACCCGCTCCTGACGCTTGCAGCACGGAACACACTCTATGTCGTGGAAGACTGCGCCCAGGCGACCGGCGCCGCGTACCGGGGAAGAACGGTCGGAAGCCTCGGCGACATGGGGGCTTTTTCTTTTTACCCGACAAAGGTCCTTGGGGCGTACGGTGACGGCGGCATGGTCGTGACCGGCAGCAGCTGGTATGACGAGAAGCTGCGCCGGCTCCGCTTTTACGGTATGAAAGAGACCTATTACGCCGAGGAAGAAGGGTATAATTCCCGGCTCGACGAGGTGCAGGCCGCGTTGCTCAATTTCAAGCTGTCCTCTCTTCAGGGAGCGGTACGGAGACGACAGGCCATCGCAACAGCATATCAGGAGGGCCTGGCCGGCATCGGGGACCTGGTTCTTCCCGCGGCCAGGAAAGACCGGAGCCACCAGTTCTACGTATACACTGTTCAAACGAGTTACCGCGACGCATTGATGCGGCATCTGCACGATTACGAGGTGGAAGCGCGCATCAATTATCCGACGCCGATCCATCTCATGCGCGGTTACGCTATGCTGGGTTACCGGCCGGGCGATCTGCCAGCGACGGAACGGCTTTCCGGCCGGATCCTTTCTCTCCCGATGTATCCGGGGCTTGGGAATGACAAGGTGGCGCGCATAATTGAAGTAATCAAGAGCTTTTACGAACAGCGATAGCTCTGTGCGGCGGGGCTGCTAAAAGGACGCCAAACCTGGCCTAGGGACGGCGAAGAGGTGACTTTGAACGAGAAGCAGGAACGCGGGAACGCCAGGCAGTCAGGCACGATCGGGAAAAGAAGAGAGGTCCTCGAATTTTCGGCGATCATTATCGGCTTTATGGTCGTCGCCGCACTTCTGACCTATGCGGGATACTCGCATCGGCGGTTCCTGCCGGAACCGCGGGTGCAGCGCATCTCCGCTCCGCATGATGCTGCAGCGCTCTGGACGGAACAGCACGTGCAGGGAAGGGTCCTTATTCTGTTCGACCGACAGTTGAACGCGGAGAAAGGGTCGTCCCGGCAGGAGGACAGCTATGTATTCCAGGCGATCCAGACGAGGATCATCCGGAAAATATATCATGTTATTCCCGATGCTTTCTGGAAGGACGTCTGTCTCTCGCTCGGTCAGAACCGCTTCGCAGCTCGCTCGGGAGCCGGTTTCAGAATGGCCGCCCATGAAGGGGTCCCGGTCATGATCATTCGCGTAAAGGATATTCCCTGCATTCGTGAAAAAGCGCTGATCTCCATCAACAGTGACTGCTGGAGCGATCCCGAACTCGGCCTGATCGTTCAGCAGCTGCGAGAGGGGAGACTGCGCAGCGACCTGATAACGATCTCAGGGCGAATATCGGAGCTTGACGCACAGGGGGTGCAGCATGCAATGGAAGCGGGAGTATAGCGTCTATCTAATCATCGCCATGTTCCTGACCGCCTTCCTGATCCGGTCCTGGGGCATTGCGGAGGAGCGATGGTACCGGGGCGACGATCGGATCATTGTCGAGGCCGCAAAGAACTATCCCGTGAGCGGGCATTTTGCTCCCGACGACTGGATCCACCCCCCGCTCAAGTTCTATCTTCTGCAGGCGAGCATGATGCTCTTCGGCGACAATGCCTACGGGTGGCGCATGAAGAACATCATCCTGGGAAGCCTGACGGTCATTGCTGTGTTCCTGCTGGCACGAAAGGTCTTTCCTGACCCCAGGATCGGGCTGCTCGCCGCTCTGTTCCTGGCTATCGAACCGGTTCATGTCATGTTCTCTTCTACAATATTCGAGGAGATATCAGCAACGTTCTTTTTTGTCCTTGCTGTCTATTTTTTCATTCGTCATGCAAAGCACGAGATCGCGTCACCGGTCCTCTCGGGGGTCTTTCTCGGGCTTGCGTTCGCGCAAAAATGGTATTACCTTTTCGCCGTGTTCGCATTCCTGGCTTTTGCCCTGATGCGCAAACACCAGGAGGGGCGGCTGCGCTTGTCCGCCATCGCCCATGTGTTCGCAATATTTGCGGTCCTTCCCCTGTGCATCTATCTCCTGACCTATTACCCGTGGATAAGAAACGGGTACGATCTCGCCGAGCTCGCCGGCATGCATGCCGATGCATACCGCATCCAGCAGGCGATAGACAGCAATGAGTTCATCAGCCCGGTCTTTCGCGCGTCGCCCTCCGATCCTGCAAAATGGTTCGTCAACCCCCTCATCTATGGGAGCACGGCCTCTCCGGGAGGACCTGTGGCACGTGTTGCGGTTCTCATGAACAACCCGCCCGTATGGCTGCTCGCCCTCCCTGCTGCGCTTTTGATGGCCTACCGGGCGGCCAAAGACCGGGACCTGCATTCCTTTTTCCTGCTTCTGATCTCGGGCGCGCTCTACGCACAATTCATCTTTATACGCAGGCCGATGTTTCTCTATTCCGCCATCGTCATTCTCCCTTTTGTGTATATCATGGTCGCTTCCCTGCTGGTCACTTTGCTTGATGCCTGCGGGCAGGAGCGGCCCTGGCCCTATCCCCTGATGCTGGGCGCCGTGGCGGCCTGGGGGCTGTATCTCTACCCGCTGGCAACGGAAAAGGCCGTACCGTTGTTCCTGTACCGGCCGTTCCTTTCGCTGGGCAAAGCATTCTTCTAGTGGACAGCTGTTCCGCGTGAGACGAGGCGCGATCGAGCAAGGAGCCCGATGAACGAACCGGAATACGCACTAATGTATGAAGCCGAGGACACCCACTGGTGGTATGTGTCCCTGCATGACCTGGTCCTCCGTTTCGTCCCGGCGGGGAAAACACTGCAGATCTTCGACGCAGGCTGCGGCACGGGACGGCTGCTTCAGTTGTTATCCGCGCGTGGGAACGCTCAGGGGTGCGATGCGTCAGAGACGGCGGTCCGGAGCTGCCGAAAAAGAGGGCTGGCCACGGCCGTTCAGGCGGACCTGAACACAACGGTGCTGGACCGGGACCGTTATGACGTCATTACGCTGATCGATGTCCTGTACCACGCCAACATCGGCGACGAGCGCGCAGTGCTGAAAAAAATCCATGCCGCTCTGAGACCCGGCGGCCGGCTCATTATTCAGGTACCTGCGTATGAGTGGCTGCGAAGCGACCACGATCGGGCCGTGCATACCCGCAGGCGCTACCAGCAGGCAGACATCGTCGGCATGCTGCACGACATCGATTTCGTCGTCGAAAAAGCCACGTACCGCGTTTCGTTCCTGCTGCTCCCTATTGTTATGGTGAGGATGGGTCAGCGGCTCTTCCGGAGAAAAAGGACCAAAACGCCGGCCTCCGATGTCGACCCCTCACCGAAGGTACTCAACGGATTTCTTAGGACGATCATGCGCATGGAGAACCTGTTGTTACGCCGACTCGATCTGCCCTGCGGATCGTCAATATTTGCGGTCGCCCGAAGACCGTGCCTGGTCCGGCAGGGAGCACGCAATAAAAAGGAGCGGGAATGAACCTCCTGCTTATCCGTCCGCCTGATCCGCTCCAGCATGTCAAACTGCTGAGCCATACCAAGCCCATGAACCTCGCTTACCTGGCGGCCTTTGTGCGGAAGCAGGGCTTTACCGTAACGATCGTTGATTACGAGCAGGAGCGCTTCTCTGAGGACGTTTTCCGCCGGGTGCTGAAAGAGCGGGATCCGGCCGTTGTCGGCGTCTCCTGTGTCACGCCCACGATCAGGAACGGGGCGAAGCTCTGCGAGCTCACCAAGGCCTTCAACAACAATATCGTGACCGTGGTGGGAGGTCCCCATGCGAACAGCCTTCCCGTTGGAACGCTGGAGGAATTTCCCGCTTTCGATTGCCTGGTCTACGGCGAAGGAGAGGTCACGTTCGGCGAGCTCTGCCGGCGTGTTGCCGAGCAGAGCGACTATCTCGACCTCCCGGGCCTGGTATACCGCAGGGACGGTCGGATCATCAAGAATGCCGCCCGGCCGCTGGTAACGGAGCTCGATACCCTGCCATTCCCCGCCCGGGACCTGATCGATTACCGTGCACAGCCCGGCCATTCGACCCGGGGATTTTCGAACACGATCCTGTCGACCGAGCTTTTTACGTCCCGCGGCTGTCCCTTCGGCTGTTCTTTTTGCGCCATTCAGACGACCTTCGGAAACACGGTCCGCTTTCGCGAGACAGCGTTCATCCGGGAAGAGGTGGACCAGCTCGTTCGCGAGAACCGTTTCAACCATCTCGTCATCGCCGACGACACCTTCACCCTCAGGAAGGACCGGGCCTTCGCGATCTGCGAGATCCTGGGAAAAAGCGGCATTGATTCCTGGAACTGCGATACCCGGGTCAATACGGTATCAAAAGAACTCTTGCTTGCCATGAAGGAAAGCGGGTGCCGGAAAGTGGCCTTTGGCGTGGAGTCGGGCAGCCCGCGGATCCTGGATGCGATCAATAAAAAGATAACCATTGAGCAGGTGCGGGAGGCGGTCTCGTGGGCGAAGGAGGCGGGGCTCAGGCACATCGAAGGCAACTTCATCATCGGCAGCGATCCAACGGAGACCCGGGAAGACCTGGAGATGACCCGCACGCTCATCCGGTCGCTGCCCTGGACGTTCGTTTCCGTCTCGATCATCGTTCCCTATCCGGGAACGCCGGTGTACCGCAAAATGAAGGACCAGGGCCTGATCGACAGCGATGCACGCTGGGAGGATTTCGTCATGTTCGGCGTGGCGCCAAAATGGCGCACACCGCATTTCTCATCGCAGGACCTCATCCGCCTGCAGAAGCAGCTGACGCGGGAATTTTACGTCGATCCGGCGTATATGGTGAAGCAGCTGCTGACGGTGCGCACCTGGTCGGACATCAGGTATTGGATCTCGGCCGGAACGACCTATGCGAAGTGGTACCTATCGGGAAGACTGTGAGCTCGAAGCGCGAACCTCACCAACAGCGTTCGCGTCCGGTTTACGGTTTCGTGCAGGTTCCCGTGAAATAGCGATGCGCTTTGGCCGCGCATCTCACGATCAGAGCAGTTCCGTGTTCTTCTTCCGCACGACCACCACGGTCTCGGCGGCCAGGTCCCCAAGCCGCTGCCACTTGAGCGTTCCTGCCAGGGCAACCGTTGCCACGAGATAATAAAAAAAACCATCGACGATGCGCATCAGGTTCCGGAGGAACCCGGCGCCGGGCCCGCAGGGCGTGAAGTCTGCCTTCAGGACCTTGATGCCGCAGATCTTCTTTCCCAGGGTCATGCCGAGCGTACCTTCCAGGAGTGCGTGGTACAGGAAGCCTCCGATACCATAGAACAGCAGAGAACTGAAGATCATGATCATGAACTGGAAGGGGTGACGGGAGATCTCCGTCCGTGCCACGAATACGGCGATTGCCGCTGCAGGCGGGAGCATGAGGAAGAGCGTATCCAGCAGGTATGCAGCGAACCTCCGGAACAGGCTGGCAAACTCATATTCGGTGCCGTTCTCCGTCCAGGTGTGTTTCTTGAACCGGCGGATCAAAGCAGAGATGCCAAAGGCGGCAAGGATGATCGCCAGGCTCGCGCAGCCCGCCACAAGCGCCATGGTCCCTATGATGCGCGACGGGTTGAAGGGGCCATCGAGCGTTACGGGACCGGCCAAGGTCCCGTTCCTGATCGTATACAGGGTCTGGGAGAAAGGCTGCTGCAGAAAGAGTATGGGCGTTCCCTGATGGGAGAAAACGTTCCAGTTCACCAGGCCCTGCATGGCCGGGAACGTTAAGGGGCCGGACCAGGCGTTGTTCTCAAAAACATAATAGCTGAGCCGATGGCCCGTGCCGTTCTGTTCCTGGTTAAAGAAATAGATCCGTTGGTCGTCCCCGATCACGTGAAACGTACCAGCAAAAGGGGCATAGGCAGCAGGCGCCCAGGCAGAGCCGTTCCAGATGGTCCAGGCTATGCGGTCCCGGTCCGACCAGAAGAGACAGAGCCGGCCCTGGTACCAGGCGAGCTCTCCTTGGGAAAAAAGTGGTCCCTGGTCGCCGGGGAGCAGCTCTGCCGGGAACGGAATGGCGATCACCTGGTCATTCCGGAGCTGCGTGATGCTGAGCCTGTCCTTGAAGCTGCTTATGACGAACAATCCGTCGGGGGTGGCGATCCCCGAGGGACAGGCTCCGATGCCGTCGGTGCGCATTGTGGTCCAGGCAGTGCCGTCGAAGGACCGGTACATCCCGTTGCTGAAGAGAACGAGCCGGTTGCCTGCACCGCAGGCGCTGATATAGGGCGGGACCTCCTGGGGCTGCACCGCTTTTGTCCCTTCCAGAACGGAGAGTACCTGCCTGGTCTCCGGCGGCCGCTTGTCCCTGAACGAGACCTTGCTCATATCGATCTTCTGCGCGAGCAGGTAGATGCGGCTGCCGTCGGAAAGCGCTCCGATCGTCAGGGGCCGAAGGGGCAGCAGTTCGAATACGAGGCCGGGCCTCAAGATCATGGCGAAGAAGAAGAGAACATAACCTGCGGCGAAAGCCCCCAGGCCGAGTACCCCCACAGCGACTGCAAGCCTTTTGTTGGTGCGTTTTTCTTTTTCCCGATCAGGCGGGAAAGCGTCTTCGTCCATGGCCGTCCTTTTTCAGGGATCTTGAAGTAATGCGGCAGCATCTTCTTTCGGATGACAGTACCGCACCAGTGGAAAAATTGCAAGAATTTCGAAGGGCCCCTGAAAACCTACGAACAACTCGGCCACTCGACCTTTGCCGACGAAAGAACGGCATGCAGTTGGGATGATAGCGATCATACTGATATGCATCATAGCGCTTCTGGGCAAAGGGGAGGATACTGTAAATCGAAGCTGCTGCCCATCGACACCGTCAGGGCGGATTTCTGGTACACTAAGACAATCCCGATCAACAAGGAGGAACATATGGAGCTGAGCGCACGAACAAAGATCGACGACCTTTTGAAGGACTACCCTTTCCTGCTCGACTATCTGGTGGGCAGGTCCGCCTCGTTCAACCTGCTCAAGAACCCGGTCATGCGTAAGACCGTGGGCAAAATGGCCACCCTGGCGCAAGCCTCTGCGCTCGGCGGCATTCCGCTCGAAACGCTGCTCGCCGATCTTGCGGCGGAGATCAAAGCCAGGACCGGTTCGGAGGTCACGGTCAACAGGGGGAGAGGCGGGGCCGTTGAAGCGCTTGCAGACGACAAGGCGCGCCAGGCGGTGCTGAAGGGCATCATCCGGGACCTGCATAAGGGCGTTGATATGGCGGTGCTCAAAAAGCGTTTTCATGAGCTCATCAAGGATATCGATGCATCAGAGATCGCCCATATGGAACAGCAGCTCATGAACGAAGGCATGCCCGAGAGCGAAGTGCGGCGGCTCTGCGATGTGCATGTGGAAGTGTTCAAGGAGTCGCTCTCCCAGCAGGATGTGCCCTCGCTGCCCCCCGGCCATCCCATCAACACCTTCATGCTCGAGAACCGGGCTGCCGAGGGGATCGTGCATGAGCTCGGTCATGTGCTCGCGAAGCTGAGCGATCCTTCCGATAAGGCGGCCTTTCAAGAGCTCCAGCCGCAGCTCGCGTCGCTCGTTGAAAAACTTTCACAGATCGACCTGCATTTTTTGCGGAAGGAGAACCAGCTCTTCCCGATCCTGGAGAAGCACAGTGTTACGGCGCCGTCGCAGGTCATGTGGGCACTCCATGATGATATCCGTACTGCGCTCAAGTCCAGCCGAGCCGGGGTCCGGGATGCGCAGGTGCCCGATGTGTACAGCAGCATCAAATATGCCATGAAGAGCATTGTGGACATGATCTATAAGGAAGAGCATATTCTTTTTCCCATGGCCAAGGACCTGCTGACCGACGAGGAATGGCTTACGGCCAGGAGCGGCGAGGCGGAGGTGGGGTATGCCTGGGTCACGCCCGGCACGGGCTGGATGGCCGGTGCAGTGTCAGCCGCAACGGGCACGGCGATCCATCAGGACCTGCCGCTCGACACGGGGCATCTTTCGCTTGCGCAATTGAACCTGATGCTGAAGCACCTGCCGATCGACATCTCCTTCGTGAACGAACAGGACGAGGTGCTTTACTATTCGGCGCTCAAGGAGCGGCTCTTTCCCCGGAGCCCCGGCGTGATCGGCCGAAAGGTCCAGAACTGCCATCCTCCGAAAAGCATGAACATGGTGCAGAAGATCCTTGACGAGTTTAAGGCCGGCCGGCGCTCGACGGCGGATTTTTGGATCCAGATGAAAGGCAAGTTCATCCTGATCCGCTACTTCGCCGTGCGCGATGACCAGGGAGTGTATCAAGGTACCCTCGAAGTAAGCCAGGACGTGACAGACATCAAAAAGCTCGAAGGACAGAAGCGGCTCCTGGACTGGGATTAGAGATGCCCGAGACCTCCGGCAATACCGCTATGTTTCGCGCAGAGACGCGGAGAGAACGGCGCTTTTTTCTCAGCGAGCTCTGTGTCTCTGGGAGAGATCAGAGTTCTTTTTGAGAAGTTCTCGTTTTATGATCCAGATCATGTACGCTTTTCGCTGCAACAAGTATGATGCACAAATGAAAAGAACTCTTCTCATGATGCCGGTTGTGCTCATCGTCCTGTGCGCGGTCCAGCAGGCGACAGCTGCCTGCACCGTTTGTCACAGCAAGAACCTGAAGATGGTCAGCATGCATAAGGCACTTCAGTACAAGGACTGCTTCAAGTGCCATGGGCCTGCTTCGGACCGGAAAGCGCCGAACACCGGCGACGAGATGACTACCGATCCGCTTTGCATAAGCTGCCATGCATCAAGCAAAAAGTGATCGTCCAGCCTGCATTTCCCTTCTCTCCTGCATATTCCAAATACTGCTGCTGAACCTTGCCTTTTGGCACCGATTGTAGTACTTTCATAAACAGCAGCAGAGGCTGGAACGGTCCCGGGGCCCGGTCACCTTGAGCAGGATGTGAGACTATCCCGGCGGAGCAACCTTTATGGCAGTACCCATCTTACCCGAAGCAGGTTCCTCGGACCGCAGCAGCCGTTTTCTGCTGGTAGTGGACAGCGATGCAAATAGTCTTTACTACGAGTCCATGCTCCTGCAGCGCCTTCAATACCACATCTGCTCGTCCAAAACCGCGGCCGAGGCACGGGAAATGGCCGCCGTTGCCGTCCCGGTCCTCATCGTCACCGCCCAGTATCTCAAGGACGCGACCTGTCTCGAACTGATGCAGCGGTTGAAAGAGGACCCCCGGCTCCTGCGGGTCCCGGTCGTCGTTCTCACGCAGGATGGCGACCTGTACGGGGAGCGGCAGTGCCTCGATGCCGGTGCAGCAGCCTGCCTCACCAAACCGGTCCAGGCCGAAAGCCTGTTCGTCGCGGTCCAGGAAGCGATCGAACCCACACCGCGTCACAATATCCGCATCAACACCAGGCTGCCGGTCATGGTGAACGAGAAGCCGCTCAATTGCGGCGAGGGCGAGTGCGCGTCGGTCCTGTCCGAGCATGGTATGTACATACGGACGCTTCACCCCAGTGCCAAAAATACGCTGGTTCCCCTCCGGCTCGATCTGAGGGGCAGGTCCGTTGCAGCCCTGGCAGAGGTGCTGTACAGTCATGCGGCCGGCGAAGGCCCCTTTGGGGAACCGGGCATGGCGCTCAAGTTCGTCCAGATCGCGTCGCCGGACCAGGAGCTGCTGCGGCTGTTCATCCGGGAAGAGATCACGCGCGGCATCAAGCCGCTCTGAAGGCGGGAATACGCGTATGCCCATGAACGTAAAGAACAATGAGGAAATGCATCGTTTCGTCGTCGTGGTGGACGGCGATACCAACGACCTGGTCTATACCGCTGTTCTGCTCCAGCGCTTTGAGTTCCAGGTCTGTACGGCCCGGTCCGCGGCCGAAGCCCTGGAAATGACCGCGGTCATGCCGCCGGTGCTGGTGGTAACTTCGCAGGAAGTGCTGGACTCGAGCGGCTATGACCTGGTGCTCCGGCTCCGGCTTGACCCCCGGACCTCGGAGGTTCCCGTTATTGTCCTTACCCATGCCGGTGATCTTTTGATGACGCAGCGTTTCCGTGAAGCAGGTGTTGCTGCCTGCCTTGACAAACCGGTGCAGGTCGAGACGCTGTACACCGCGGTCCAGGCCGCGGTGTCCAAACCGCGCAAGAACCTGCGCATAGCCACGGAACTGCCGGTGACCGTGAACGGCGCACTCCTGAGCAACAATGCCGGCGAGTGTGCAACAGTGATCTCGGAGCACGGCATGTACATCCGCACCCTGAAGCCTGCTGCTAAAGGCACGCGGCTAGCCATAACGATCCTTCTGAAGAACAGGATCGTCCCGGTCGAGACCGTAGTGCTCTATACCTACGGGCATCTGCAGGGGCTGTTCAAGGAGCCGGGCATGGGGCTGGAATTCGTCCGCATCATT
Organism: Nitrospirota bacterium; assembly: GCA_041495765.1. Taxonomy (GTDB): domain Bacteria; phylum Nitrospirota; class UBA9217; order UBA9217; family UBA9217; genus GWC2-56-14. The sequence continues at coordinate 2,735 of JBGQDI010000026.1, read as the reverse complement.
CCCGAGGACCGCGAGCTCATCCGGCAATACATTCGCGAGGAGATCACGCAGGGCGTAGCGCCGAGCAGCTCGGGCCGGGCGGTCCTCCCGGAGGGGGAGTAGCACCGCGACATGAAGAGCCTCCAGGTTGCCTGTGCGATCATCGAACAGGACGGAATGGTCCTGGCGGCACAGCGTAGCGAACGCATGAGTCTGCCGCTCAAATGGGAGTTTCCCGGCGGCAAGATCAATGAACAGGAAAGCCCGGAAGCCTGTCTTCAGCGCGAGGTCATGGAAGAGCTCGGGATCACGATTGCCATCGGACATCCCCTGCCGAAGGCGAGCCATGTCTATGCCGACTTTTCCGTGACGCTCTATCCCTTCATCTGTACCATCGCGGCCGGAACCCTGACGCTCCATGAACACCGTGCGGTCGTGTGGCTGCCGCCTGCCAGTCTGCTGTCGCTTGACTGGGCTGCCGCGGATATCCCCATCATCGAGGGCTATCTTGAACGCATTGCAGTAAAGTAACGAGAACAACGGACACGTCTGAAGCAAAAAAGGCGTTTCTCGCCAAGCTCGCAAAGAACGCAAAGAGAACCGTGAGTCAAAAGTCCTTTCGGATAAAAGCCAAAAGCAAGTCGTGGCTTAGAATTTTCCTGGCGTCTTTTGCGAGCTTGGCGAGAAATATTCTTGTCATCGTATCATCTTAAAAGATCCGAACTTCCTCGAAAAGAAGACAAAAAGGAACAAGCGTAATGCAGAAGCTGTCAAAACGAGAGGTGCTCCTGCTCTCCTCCTCCACCGGGGACGCATCGAATTGCGATCTTACCGGTGTCAGGCTGAACAATCTCGAACTCCTCGGCATGTGCTTTGATGGGTCGGACCTTTCGGGAGCTGACCTGAGCAGCTCCAACCTGAGCGGATCGAGCTTCCGGAACGCGATCCTGTCGGGATGCAACCTGGGCAGTTCGAACTTTACGGGCTGTTCCTTCGAACAGGCCCGCCTCGAAAAGGCCGACCTTACGTTCTCGACCTTTGTTGGCGCCGATTTTACGAACGCCGATCTCCGGGAATCAAACTTTACGAACTCGAAGCTCTCTGCCGCCCGCTTCGAGAACGCCGATCTTACCTCCGCAAACCTCCAGATGACCGATGCCGCCATGATCCGCTGCTCCGGAGCGGTGCTGCGGTCAATACATGCACGCAGTGCCAGCATGATCGGCGCCGACCTTGCCCGGGCCGACCTGCGGGGTGCGAACCTGCACGGTACGGACCTGAGCAATGCCACCCTGGCCTCGGCAGATCTGCGAGAAGCGGATATCCTCGATGCCACCCTTACCGCCGCGGACCTGACGAACGCTGATATGCGCGGCGCACGCCTGAAGCGGACCGACCTGACCCGGGCGAAGTTCGAGGGGCTACAGCATGATGAGGAGTTGAACGACCAGCTGTCCCGCTATCGCCGCGGCTGAAGGAGGTACCGAGCATGGCCAGTATTATTGCAAAGCGGCCAATCGTGGGAGTCGTTGCGGGGGCCGTATTTGCCGCATTGGGTTCGCTGCTGATCTCCGTTGAACGGGAGCATGACCTTGCAGTCGTCCTGAAAGGACTGTACAAGGTGGCAGGATATTTTCTGCTGCTGGTCGCGGTCCTGTCGATGGTTGCCGGTGCTGCCGGCATCTGGAGCGCGTACCGGTCGAGGCGGTCAGAGTAAGGGAGGGGACGGAGACACTGCGAAATCGGATTGCGGAATAACAACCTGTGCTCAGGGGCAGTAATAGAGTATCGCAGGGAGCATAACAATAAAAAGCCTGAGAAGGGGTCTTCTCAGGCTTTCGTAATTTTCTGCTGTGCTGAAACGTCTGAAGATCAGTTCGCCGACGCCATGAGCCGTTCCTTGTCCTGGAAAAGCACATCGCACTTATTGGTATAAAGCTTCTGCACAACGCCCTTGCCGAAGGTGTCGTGGTTCACAATGTCGCCAACGCGGTACTTTGAACCCATGCTGTAAGAATGTTCCTTGCCCCGCGCACCGGCAATGCCGTTTTCCCAGAGCGACGCAGCGTTCTTTGCGCTGTCGGCTTTTTTTGCCCTCGGCGCCCTGACCTTCGGAGGGTCAGCAGGATTTCGGAATTTGTGCACACTGCCGCAGGTCTTGCACTTCACCTTGGCGATCGCCTCACCCGCCATCGCAACGATCGTATGGTCGAGGTTCAATTTGCACTTGGTGCAGAGAGACGCAATGTTTTCACCTGCCGAGTATTTTTCGAGCATAAACCCTCCTGTATGAGACGCGTGGTATTTGTTCAGCTTCGTCCTGCACGGTAAATTCGAGCTGGCCCGAACCTCCGTTGCTCAGGAAGTTATGAAGTATCAAGAAGGACCATTATACACCTATTTTAGGAAAAAAGCTCTAACTCTTTTAAGCAACTCTGCAACCATCGGGAGGGAGAAAGACAAGAGTGCAATTCCAGTAAAAATCCTGTCAAGCATATGAAATATAACGGTTTATAGTAATCGGAAGAAACGGTAAAACAGTGGTTATACAGAAGATATTCCTGCCAGGGCGTCGCAGGAAGAGGAAAAGTCGTAAAGATTCTAAGGGAGGTCTTTGACCGCTAAAGTGTGGAGGAGCAAAGAAAAACGTAACACTGAGCAACCTAGTACTTTGTAAACTTAATTATTAATAGTATCGTAGAATCTGCTCAGTTTGTTTCGTGCATCGTTCTTTGTAAAGTTCCAGGAAATACCTG